>NZ_JACJFD010000036.1:0-38212 GCF_014164415.1 Pseudoalteromonas sp. SG43-1
GACGAATGGATGATTTATTACAATAATGACCGAACTCATCAAGGAAAAATATGCTGTGGCAGAACGCCATTAGAAACTTTATTAGATGGAAAATTGATCTGGGCTGAGAAAAATTTAGCTCAAATATAGACTGACAGTCACCGATTAAAAAACGGGTAACTGTAAGATCAAGTCTGAGCTAGTACAGCTTAACCGACCTACAACAATACAAAAGCTGATATTGCTAAAGAGCAACATCAGCTTTTTTGTACACATTTGGACTATTTTCGCAGTATTGTTTATCTACTGGCTCAAGCTTAATTTTTTTACCGGCATTTACTACTACGCATTGAGTGTTTTGATCGAGTTTTTGTTTTTGAATTACGGTAAATTCACCTTCGCTGGCAGCGTATAGATTATACTGATATGCATCGTTGCCGCCTTCAAACAATGCGGTAAATAACCCTCCAACTAACCCGCCGATTATTGCCCCACCTATCATTTCTTCTGTATTGCCATCTAAGCTATCTACAAACCCAAAACCAGCTCCTGCGGCTATGCCTGTACCCACTTCTGATGAGAGTGTGACACGTTGCATAGATTCTACCGAGGCGTAATAGCGTTTAATTATTTGATTTTGATCGTTACGGTCAACACCTTGTGATGCGCAACCCGAGAGGAGTAAAACAGCAATTAACGATTTTTTCATGTTGATTCTCTATTTGCTTATGTTGATATAGAAATAGTAAATCTTAAAACATAAAAAATATGTATGTGCTTTGTATGCAGCTGTGAGAAGTTGTAAATGTATGTATAAAATAAAACACCGAGTAAGCTTACTCGGTGTTTATGTAGCTATATTACTTAAATTTAAAACTATTTTATTACATATCCGCTAAAGCCTAGTGCTTTAAAATACAGCTTCGGAATGCCAAATTTGCACTCATTTAGCAATTCGCTAAAGCGCATTCTATCAAGCGGGTAAAACTCATTTTCTAAGTCGTGCCCTGTTTGTGTTTTACCTGTTTCGGTTAAACCCAATTGCGCGCACGTTGTAAGCTGAGCTTCGCGCTCAAATGAAGTTTCGGGGCGCATTAAATCTGCAATATAAAGGTTGGCGTCTTTTTTAAGGCTTCCTTTAATTGCTTTTAATAACTCTTTTTTATCGCCGTTATCTTCTAAAAAATGCATAACTAATAAACATAAAACGGCATCGGCTTTAACCGATAACTTATCAACGGGGCCATTATGTATATCTACGCGGCTTGTTATGCCTTGTTCATCAAATTGCTGCTGTGCGATAGCAAGCATATCGGCTGATGTATCTTGCGCAGTAAATTGCCATGTAGGGTTTAGTGCAGCTAGTGCAAGTACTTCTTTGCCTGTGCCTGCCCCTACTACCAAAATATGCGCATTGTCGCTTAGCGTTGCTTGTAGTTGCGCATTAGTGAGCTGATGTAATAATTCATAACCAGGCACTAAACGGGTTATGCGGCTATCGTATTGTGTTGCTTGCTCGCCTGTAAACGTTGGCATTGTATCTCCTTGTTTTCAGTAATGTTGCTTATAAAACTTCAACTGTGGAATATCCACCTGGCTTTTTGGCTACATGCACTTGAGTGGCTACACGCTCGCTCATTTGTGTTACGTGCGATATAACGCCTACTTTTCTGCCTTGTGCTTGCAAAGAATCCAAAGCGTCCATTGCAATGCTTAGGGTTTCGCTGTCTAACGTACCAAACCCTTCGTCAATAAACAAAGAATTGATTTGTACTTTGTTAGACGAAAGCGATGCTAAACCAAGTGCAAGCGCTAGCGATACTAAAAATGACTCACCGCCCGAGAGCGTATTAACAGAGCGTTGCTCGTCGGCCATGTCGCGGTCGATAATTGCAATGTCGAGCGTTTGCGCTATGGCGGTTAATTCGTAGCGTTTGTTGAGTGTTTTTAAATGGCTGTTGGCATAGTGCAGTAATATTTTTAACGTTTGTGTTTGTGCTAAGTTACGCATGGTTTTACCCGTTGCATCGCCCAATACTTTATTAAGCAAGTGCCACTGCTCTACCTGTGTTTTAAGCGTAGTTAACTCAGCTTGTTTGCCTTCAAGCGCCTTTGCGTTTTGGTTGTGTTGCTCAATAGCGGTATTAGTTGCTAGTAATGAATTTTGCAGCTGCGTTTGTTGCTCATTTAAGCTGCTTAATTGCGTACTTAAAGCCTCTGCACTTTGTGTTGGCTTATCGCTACTGTTGTGTTTTCCAAGCGTAAGTTGCTGCTGTTTTAATGCGGCATTTGCATCTGTTAACGCTTGAGTTAACTGCTCGTGTTGATTTAAATGTGCTTTAATAGTATCGCTACTGAGCGTTAGTAAAATTTTGACCTGTTCGTGCGTTACATCGCTGTATTGCGCTTTAAAGTCAGTAAACCACTGGTTATAACGTGCCTCAAGTGTTGCTAGTTCTTGGCTGTTTTCAAGTAAGCGTTGCTCCACATTTTTAAGCGTTATAGCGTGCTCATCTCGTTGTTTTATAGCGTCGTCATAGGCTTTATGACTCGCTTGAACCTGCGATTGCATTTGCTCTTGCGCACTTGTAAGTTTTGCTTGGTAGTCGTCTGCGCTTATTTGCTCGTTATTAAATAAAGCTAAGCGCTCACTTTGCACAGTGCTTAGTAAATTTTTAGCTTTAACAAGCTCTTCATTAAGTGCTTTTAACGATTGCTCGCTTTTACTAACAAGCGGTGTGAGCTGCTTTATTTGCTCATTAGCTGTGTCTTGACGTTTTTGGCTTTGCTCAAGTTGCGTTTGAGTTTGCTGATACTGCGAAACCTGCTCGCTCAGCTCGGTAAGTTCAAGCGTATTGGCTTGTAGTTGCTGCCAAAAATCACTGTTTTCAAATTGGCTATTAAGCGTTGTACCCAGCTCGTTAATTTGCGCGCTTAGTTCGCTATGCTTACTCGTTAACTGGTTTTGCTGGTGTGTAAGCTCAAGGTGTTTATTACTCAGTTGCTGCTGTACTTGCTGCTCTGCTTTAAGTGCTGCTTGTAGCTCATTTACTTTAGTTTGCAGTGTACGTTGACGTTTTTGTTGCTCAAAGTATTGCGCTTTTTGCTGCGTTAGTTGCTTATAAGTTACTTCAAGCTGATCAGGCGTTAAGTCGTTAAGCTCACTACGTGCGCCTAGCATGGTATTTCTAATGTCGAGCTGTTTGGCTTTTGCTGTTTGTATTATTTGCTCAAGTTGTCCGTGTTCAGCAGTTAATACAGCATGTTGAGTTTGAAGTTTATGCAGCTCGCTTTGTGCATGGTCAAATTGCTTTTTAGCGGTATTAAAAGCATTTTCAAAATCAGTAATTAAGTTATTTAATTGCTGATTTTGATTTACCGCATACGGATGCTCCGTTGCGCCGCACACTAAACAAGGCTCATTAGGGCGAAGCTCAGTGCGTAAATGCTCTACGTTTTCGCTGGCTCTTAAGCGCGCTTGGTTAAGTGCGTACTCGCTGCCTTTAAGTGCTTGCTCGCTGGTTATTAAATGCTGATTAAGTAAAGCATGGGCTTGCTGGCTTTCATTTAGCTGCTGATTGAGCACTTGCTGGCGTTGAGTGCTTTGTTTTAGCTCTGCGTTAAATTGCTTATAGCGCTCTCGCTGCTCTTTTAAGTAATCAATACTTTTTAGCTGCGCGTCGCAGTGCTCTGCATTAAATTCATTAAGCTGAGTATTTAAAACCTGCAAAGCTGACTGCTCGCTCGTAAGTAACGCCTCGCACTGCTGCACTTTATTACTTTGTGTATTTAAATGCTTGCTCTGACCTGCAAGCTCGGTATTAAGAGTTTGGCTTTGTGCAAGGTTTGCAGTTAATTGCTGTTGTGCATTTAAGTAGGTATTAAAGCTTTGCTGATAGTAGCTCCAGTCTTTTGCTAAAACGTGCAGCTGTGCATGCTCACTAAGCCATTGCTGGCTTTTAGTTGAGTCGGTATTAGCGAGTTCTAGCTCGTTATTGCTTTGTTTAAGCTGCTGATTGAGCTCATCAAGTTGAGTTTGCTCTTTGGTTATTTGCGACTCAGTGCCTTTTACAGCTTGAGTTTGCAAAGCAATGCTGCTGTCGAGCTCTCTCGCTCTTGCTATAACGGGCGCTGCATTTTGTTTTTGCTCATTGGCGTTATTAAGTAGCTCGGTATACTTAGCAAGCGCGGTGTTACGCTCGTTAATTACCGCTAAATGATCAACACTTTTAAGTGATGTTATTTGCTGATCTAACGCCGTATTTTGATCGGTTAATTGAGTAAAACGGCTGCGGTTATCTTTTATTTCAAGCGTTTGTTTAGCTTGTTTTGCTTGCTCGCTTTGAACAACGATACTTTCAAGCGCTAAGCTTGCTTGTTGCTGGGTTTGCTGTGCCTGCAGTAAATTTTGCTCAAGCACTGTAGCTTGTTGATACCAGTTAAGTGCTTTTTCGGTTTTGGTCAGCTCTTTTTTAGTGTGTTCGGTTTGCGCTTTTAAATCGGTTAACTTGGTTTGTTGTAACTCAAGATCATCGGTCGTTAATAAGGTATAGCTTTGAAGGCCTGCTTTAAGCGCTTCAAGTTTTGCTACTTGCTCTTTATGGCGCTCAAAAATACGCACGCCAATACGGCTAAATTTATCAGTGCCTGTTAAACACTCTAAAAGCTGCGCTCGCTCATCGCCAGTGGCTTTTAAAAATGCAGCAAACTCATGTTGCGCTAAAAGTACGGCACGGGAGAACTGCTCAAAGTTAAGCCCTATTTTGCTCTCAACTTCTTTTATTGTGTGGCTTTTGTCAGCTATAAGGGTTTCGTCTGGCAGGGTTAATAAAGTGTGCTCTGCTACTTTAAGTTTGCCTGTTACTTTTTTATGGGTGCGTGCAATTGTATAGCGCGCACGATAAAGCTGTTTATCTTGCCCTAAAAAGTCGACCTCGGCGTAGCCTTCCCACGTACCTCTGCGTAGTAAGTTTCGCGCATCATTTAGCTTAATGCTGTCGCCGTTAAATTCAATTAAGTTACCTTTATCGCCGCGTAGCCTCGCTGTTTTAGTATAAAGCGCTAAACAAATCGCATCTAAAAAGGTACTTTTACCAGCGCCTGTATCGCCTGTTATCGCAAATAAGCCTGCATCTTTTAATGGGGCTTTAGTAAAGTCTATTTCAGCGTCAACTATTGAGGCTAAATTATGAATACGAACTGCGGTTATTTTCATAGTTGTTCTTGCTCCGTGAGCTCGTTTATCACATCACTTAAAAGTGCTTTTAGCTCATCGGGTACGCTTTGCCCTGCCATATCTTTATCGTTTGCAAATGCTTGTTCTAATAAGTTAAGCGGGTTGAGCATTTCAACTTCGCTTAAATCTTCAAATACGGTGTTGTCGTCATTTTGAGTCGATTGCTCACGTACACGTTCAATACCACAAAATTTAATATGCTTGCCTTCAAGTGCTTGTTCTATTTGTTCTCTGAAGGTGGTGTCGGTATCGCTTGATTTAAGCTTTACACGTAAATAAGGCGCTATTGTATTTTGTGCAGTGTCGAGCGCTTTAATTTGCTCGCATAGTTCGCTTAATGGCACACACTCCCCTTTTGGTAAAACAATTACATCGGCAGAGCGCGGAATGTAAAGGGGGTTTACAGTTGTACTAATATGTTGTTTTTCATCAATAATAAACTCAATAACATTTACTTGGTGCGTGTAGTTACGTTCTGAAAACGACATAGGTATAGGTGTGCCGCTGTAGCGAATAATATCGCTTTTAGCGACTTGTTGCGCTTTGTGTAAGTGCCCAAGGGCAACATAGTTGGCTTGTTTACCAAATACATTGGCTGAAATAGACTCCTCACCACCTATTACTAAGTTACGCTCAGAATCACTTGAGATATCCCCGCCTTTTGCGTGTAAATGCCCCATAACTATTAATGGTGAGTTTTGCTCGTTTATATTAGTAGCTTGCTCTAATGCAAGTTCATAAGCTTTTGCAACGCCTTGAGCATAACTAGGGCCGCTTTCGGTTTGGCTAAGTAAACTTACATCGCTTACACGTAAAAATGGCATAGCGACGATTACAGCGCGTTTACCATTGGTATTTATGGTAATAACAGTTTCATCGGGTGTTGCGACATCAAAGCGCCCTACTACGTGCGTATCAAATTGCGCTAGTAATGGCTGAGCTGCCAAAATACGATTTGCAGAGTCGTGGTTACCCGCAATAATTACTACGTGTAATTGTGGGGATGCCTTTTTGGCGTCTTTAATAAATTGGTAAAGCTGATTTTCGGCGCTAGCGCTTGGAGTCGCGGTATGATAAATATCGCCAGCCACTAAAAGTAAGTCTATTTGTTGTTCAACAAGAGTGGCTAATAACCATGTAAAAAAGGCTTGATGCTCAACACGGCGGTCGTGTTCGTAGAATTGTTGGCCAAGGTGCCAATCTGAGGTGTGGAGGACTTTCATGTCGCGCTCTTAATTAAACCGTAAGAGCGCCAATATACCCAAGGCAGTTAAAGATGCAAGCCTAAGCCGTGTATTACCTTAGGTTAAACTGTACCAAGCTGAAAAAACAACCGGTAATGCTAAAAGTGCCATTAATAATGGAATTTTTAACGTTTTAGTTTGTTTTGCGTGTAGCGCCTTTAATGCATTAGTTTCGTTGCACGCTGCTACTTTATCGATATAAAAATAACCCGAATCGAGATACTGCTTACAGTTATTCTCACTTGCTGGAATCGCAATTAGTTCTTGTTGTTTTTTTAGGATGTAAAAATCCATAAGCCCACCGCATTTCTTGCTAGTAATCGATATTAATTTGAGGATAAATGTGACGAATTTATTTGCCTCAAATAAAAAGGTTGGCGATTTTAAATATAAACTGCACTAAAGATCAACCTAAAATTGCACTATTTATCATTTATCATTTATCGTAAAAATAGCGAACATTAAGGAAGTTCGGCAATATTTGAGCCAATAATTCAGCTGTTTTCACTGTATTTTTGTTCAGTAGAGTGGGCTTTTAGCTCATTTTACTTGTTGGAAATTTGAGACACTTATACATAGGATTATTGGTTTACCTGATAATGTTAAAGCAATACTTTTTTAGCAGCGTAGGTAAAATTAATGTGCTTTTACCAAGCTCTAAAACTTGTATTTAACAGCTCAAAACCATTATTAAAACCCACTTTTGTAAAGCCCCTTTACAGTTTTTATTTATTCGTATTTTGTTACAAAATAATTGTACTTTTCAATCTAATAAACTAAGTGAACATCACCCTAAAAATACGGTACTTGGTCGCTAATTTATTGAAGCTAACTGGTATATTTGTCAAAGTATGCTCACAAAATTATATTAGGACTAACAATGAAAAAAATAGGTCTTACGCTAAGTGCTTTTGTATTGCCTTTGGCAATATCTAGTGCGGTTATGGCGTCTTCGGTTGAGCAAACAAAAGGTTCTTTTGTTGATAAATTTCGTCAATTAGACGAAGCGCTTCCTACACCCAACGTTTATCGTAGTGCCGCTGGCGAACCAGGTGAAAGATACTGGCAGCAACGTGTAAACTACGATATTGATGTAAAGCTAGATGAAAAAAAGCACCGTATTACCGGTAGCCAAAGCATTGAATATAAAAATAACTCTCCGCATACACTTAAATATTTATGGTTACAGTTAGATCAAAATATTTTTAAAAGCGATTCAATTGCCGAAACAACTAAAACGTTTAAAAGCACTTTAGAAAGCCTACCAGCTCAAAAGCCTGCTAAATTAAGTTTAGGTGACTTACGCCGTCAGCAATTTATGAGCGACAACGAACTGGGTTATACAATCAGTGGCGTAAAGGATGACGATGGTAAAGAGCTACGCGTAACTGTAGTTGATACTTTAATGCGTATTGATTTAAACGAGCCATTAAAACCAGGTAAAGAAGTAGAATTTAGCATGAACTTTGCCTTCAACATTGTTGAAGAAGATGCTGTAGGTGCACGTTCTGGTTACGAGCACTTTGAAGAAGATGGCAACGACATATTCTTAATTGCTCAGTGGTTCCCTCGCTTAGCGGCTTATACCGATTACGAAGCATGGACAAACAAGCCATTTTTAGGCTCTGGTGAGTTTACGCTTGAGTTTGGTGATTACGATGTTGAGATTACTGTTCCGGCAGATCACATTGTATCGGCAACAGGTAAGCTTGATAACGCGAGCAAAGTACTTACAAGTACTCAGCGCAAACGTTTAAAGCAAGCTGAAACATCTAAGCGTCCTGTGTTTATTGTTAACGCAGAAGAAGCGCTAGAAAACGAAAAAGAAGGCACCGACAAAACTAAAACGTGGCACTTTAAAGCACAGAATGTTCGTGACTTTGCTTGGGCGTCGTCTCGTAAGTTTATGTGGGATGCAAAAGGTTATCAACAAGGTGGTGACGTTCAGCCTTTAGTTATGGCAATGTCGTTCTTCCCTAAAGAAGGTGGTGACTTATGGAAAAAGTACTCAACTGAAGCGGTAGTACACACAATGGAAGTGTACTCTAAGTATTCTTTTGATTACCCGTACCCAACTGCACAGTCGGTTAATGGCCCCGTTGGTGGTATGGAATACCCAATGATCACCTTTAACGGTCCACGTACTAAGTTACAAGATGATGGTACTCGTACTTATTCTCAGGCTGAAAAGCGCTTTTTACTTGGCGTAGTTATTCATGAAGTTGGCCATATTTACTTTCCGATGATTGTGAACTCAGATGAGCGCCAATGGACGTGGATGGATGAAGGCTTAAACAGCTTTTTAGATGGTGTTGCTGGTCGTGAATGGGATCCTACAATTCCTTGGGGTGTTGAGCCTCGCGATATAGTGAGCTACATGAAGTCTGAAAACCAAGTACCTGTTATGACTCAGTCAGACAGTGTATTACGTTTAGGCCCTAATGCTTATACTAAACCTGCCGCAGCCCTTAATATTTTACGTGAAGTAATTTTAGGCCGTGACTTATTCGACTTTGCATTTAAAGAGTATGCTCAGCGCTGGAAATACAAGCGCCCTACCCCAGCTGATTTTTTCCGTACAATGGAAGAAGCCTCTGGTGTTGATTTAGATTGGTTTTGGCGTGGCTGGTTTTACACCACAGACCATGTTGATATCTCTTTAGATAAAGTATATCAACTACGTTTAGACACTAAAAACCCTGATATTGATTACAGCCGTTTACGTGATATTGAAGCAGATAAGCCTACGTCATTATTTGTTGAGCGTAACCGCGCCGAAGGTAAAAAAACATGGGTTGAGCAAAACCCTGATGTTACCGATTTTTATGACGAAAACGACCGCTTTACTGTAACCAATAAAGAACGTAACTCGTACAATAAGTTTGTAAAAGGCTTAGAGCCGTGGGAGCGTAAAACGCTTGAACGTGCTTTAGAAGAAGATAAAAACTACTACGTTATGGAATTTTCAAACCTAGGTGGTTTGGTAATGCCTATATTACTTGAGCTAACATATGAAGATGGCACAACTGAAGAGCGTTATATTCCTGCTGAAATTTGGCGTCGTAATTATAAAAATGTTCAAAAGCTAATTGTTACCGATAAAAACAAACCGCTTGTATCAGTTACTGTAGATCCTAATTGGGAAACTGCGGATGTAGATATTGAAAATAATAACTACCCTCGTCGTATTATTCCTTCACGTATTGAAGTGTTTAAAAAGGAAAAGAGTAAAGCTAAAGTAAGTCGCGATATCATGCAAGATATTAAAACTGAGCTTAAAACTGATGAGAAGAAAGACGAAAAAGATAACGGTGAGGAGCCGCAATAATGCGCTTTTTGCTTATTATTGTTTGCCTTTTAGTTGCTGCGCCGAGTATGGCGCATCAACTAAAATCGTCAGTTACAACCGTGCTTTTTAATAAACGAACGCATAATGTTGAGTTAATGCATCGCTTTTATTTACATGATACCGAACACGCCGTAGGAACATTATTTAAAGGCAAAATTGATATTATTAGTAATAAAGCCGATCAGCAACGTTTTGCTAAGTATGTTGAATCGCATGTTGCTCTACAAACGTTAAGTGGTGAACCTTTACCACTTAACTTTGTGGGAGCACAAGTTGATGGTAAGTTTTTTTGGGTTTACCAAGAAGCACCAATTCCTGAAAACATTGAAGGAATTAAAATGAGCAATGGCGCGCTTCGTGATTTATGGCCATCTCAGGTAAATATGGTAAACGTTGAGGGCAAAGGTAAGATTAAAACTTTAAACTTTGCACAAGATGATACTTGGCTCGAAGCCCGCTTTGAGCAAAATTAACAGTTAAAACTTCCCCAACCAACGCGCACTGCAGTTAATGTGCGCGTTTTCTTCATACGTTTAAACTGCGTTCATTTTTGATCTGGTATATGTAAATTTACGTAAAAATTGGTAGTTCAATTTGTATATTTACCATTTTTTGCGCATGCTACAACTACCAATTATATTTACTGTATTATCAATAGATTGATAGCAGTGCAAATAAATAATTTAAATATAGTTAGTTTCATTTATCCCTTTAGCTATAACTGGCTTGGGCATAAGCAGTAGAGAATTTTATGTTTAAATTTTATTTAGTAATAACTAAATTCAGGGAATGATATGACTACTCAGGTTGAGGCTATTTTTGGAGTGATTTTTGATTTAGATGGAACATTAGTTTCATCCGAACTAGATTTTGCATTAATAAAGGCCCAAATAGGTTGCCCTTGCGAGCAAGACTTACTTGATTACATTGCTCAGTTGCCCTCACCGTATATGCGTGAAGAGGCAATGAATATAGTTCACCAACACGAATTAATAGATGCACAACATGCCAGTATATTACCTGGTGTGAGTGAAGCTATTCATGCTTTAAAGTCTAAAAATATTCCGATGGCGATTGTTACTCGCAATTTTGATAAAGCAGCGGCAATGAAATTACAAAATAATCCACTCCCTATCAGCACAGTTTTAACGCGAAGCGATGCCCCAGCAAAGCCAGATCCCAGCGCTTTAAATGCCATTGCTACACTTTGGAACATTAACGCCAGAAATTTACTTTATGTAGGCGATTACCTTTACGACATTCAAGCTGCGCACAATGCAAATATGCGCGCGTGTTTATACGCTCCAGAGTCAACGCCTGCTTATGCCGATCAGGCAGATTACGTTTTACATGACTTTGTTGAATTAGTGACATTAGTTGAGAGTTATTCTGAAAAAATAGAGTTATGTTAAATAGCATGCCATTTGATTTATTCTGAAATGAGTATGTAGTTATAAAAGTTTTTATTAATCAAGTTTTGCCCATTGCGGAGCTAGCCCAATACGTTTTGAATTGGTAAAATACCGCAAAACGTAACGTATTCATTAGGGGCACAAAATGGGCAGAGCATTTGTAGTTCGTCAAAGTTCTATGATCAAAACAGCCAATGCAAAAACAAAAGTAAACTCAAAGTACGGCAAAGAGATTTACGTTGCAGCAAAAAATGGTGATCCCGATCCCGAAGTAAACCAAACACTTCGCCGTCTAATCGAAAAAGCTAAAAAAGACCAAGTTCCCGCACACGTTATTGAAAAAGCAATTGAAAAAGCAGCCGGTGGCGCAGGAGAAGATTACTCTGTTGCCCGTTATGAAGGCTATGGCCCTGGTAACTGCATGGTTATTGTTGACTGTTTAACTGACAATCCGAACCGTACTATCAAAGATGTACGTTTACCATTTACTAAAACAGACTCAAAAATTGGTACTCCTGGCTGTGTAGCGCATATGTTTGATCATTATGCGGTACTTGGCTTTGCAGGCGATGACGATGAAGTCGTATTAGAAGCATTAATGATGGCTGATGTTGATGTAAGCGATGTTGAAGCCGAGGATGGTAAAATATCAGTATTTGCACCGCCAACAGAATACTTTAAAGCTAAAACTGCCCTTGAAGACGCATTTGAAGGCATTAACTTTGAAGTAGACGAAATTACGTTTATTCCTCAAGTTAATATTGAAATTGAAGACGAAGAAGTTGTTGCTAACTTTGATAAGTTTATAAATATGCTTGAAGATTGTGACGATGTACAAAATATTTATCACAATGCCATTGTAAAAAATTAAACGTAAACGGTTAAAAGCTTTAAAAAGCGTGTTTTGTGTATGCAAAACACGCTTTTTTACGTTTAAATAAATGTTAGATATTCATGTGTATTATGCTTATTTGAATATATATTTTTAAAATGCCTTAAAAGTGCTGTTATTCTAATTTTAGGCGATAAAAAACCAGCTTTAAAGCTGGTTTAGTACTTAATTTTAACTTTGATTAAGCAGTTAAAGCGTATTCGATTTTTGTGCTTTATATTTTATACGGTAGCTATGTAGTAGTGGTTCAGTGTACCCACTAGGTTGCGTTACGCCCTCTAAAACTAATGCCGTAGCGGCTTGATAGGCAATGCTGTTATTAAGGGTTTCTTCGCTTGTTGCCATAGGTGTATACGCAGTGTCATGCTCGTTTTGTCCATCAACCACTTTGGCCATTTTAGCCATTGTTGATTTTATTTGCGCTTGTGAGCACACGCCATTTAGCAACCAATTAGCCATATGCTGGCTTGAAATACGCAGTGTGGCTCTGTCTTCCATTAAACCTATATGGTTAATGTCAGGTACTTTTGAGCAGCCTACGCCTTGATCAATCCAACGTACAACGTAACCTAAAATACCTTGTGCGTTATTTTCTAGCTCACTTTGAATATCTTCTTTTGAAAGCGTTTTAGGGTCTGCCATTAGCGGCGGTGTAAGCAGGTCATTAAGGCTCGCAATAGTACGTTTAGCTATACTTTGCTGCTCAGTAAATACGTTTATATCGTGATAATGCATTGCATGCAGGGTAGCGGCTGTAGGGGAGGGCACCCATGCAGTATTAGCGCCTGATTTAGGGTGCGCTTGTTTTTGCTCCATCATTAATGCCATTTTATCTGGCATTGGCCACATGCCTTTACCTATTTGTGCTTTATGACTTAAGCCACAAGCAAGGCCAATATCGACGTTGCGATCCTCATAAGCTTGTATCCATGGTTGCTGCTTAATCTGTGCTTTTGGAAGCACAACGCCCGCTTGCATAGAGGTATGAATTTCATCGCCGGTACGGTCTAAAAATCCAGTATTTATAAATACAACACGCTCTTTAGCTGCATAAATACACGCTTTAAGATTTACAGAAGTACGTCGTTCTTCATCCATAATCCCCATTTTAAGCGTGTTTTTAGGTAAGCTTAGCGCTTCCTCTACTAAGCTAAATAAAGTGTTAGTAAATGCCACCTCTTCTGGGCCATGCATTTTGGGTTTTACTATATTAATACTTTGCGCGCTTGAATTTTTGATACCTGTTTTTTTATTTAGGTCGTGCAGGGCAGCAGTGGCTGTAAACATCGCATCCATAATGCCTTCAAACACCGGTTGATTAAACACATCAGTAATAGCAGGGTTCATCATTAAATGGCCAACGTTTCTTACAAACATCATGCTACGGCCTTTTAAAGTAACGGTGCCGCCATCAAGTGCGGTGTATGTTTTATCACTTTGCAGGGTACGCTCAACAGTTTTATCGCCTTTTTTAAACGATTCAACTAAGTTACCTTGCATCAACCCAAGCCAATTTTTATAAACTTGTACTTTATCTTCTGCATCTACCGCAGCTACTGAATCTTCACAATCCATAATGGTGGTAAGAGCGGCCTCTAGCACTACATCTTTTAAACCAGCCTTATCAGCTTGGCCAATAATGTGGTGGTGATCGATATGTAGCTCTATGTGTAAGTCATTGTTTTTTAATAACACTACAGTTGGGTTTTGTGCTTCTCCTTGATAGCCAATAAGCTGAGATGGGTTAGCTAATGTGGTTTGAGAGCTGTCACGCAAGGTAATTAAAAGTGCGCCATCTACTACTGAGTAATTCGTGCTTTCTATATGCGAGCCATTGGTCAGCGGCAATGCTTTATCTAAAAACTGGCGAGCGTAGGCCATTACCTTAAAACCACGAACAGGGTTGTAGGTATTACCTTTTTCAGCCCCGTCATCTTCGCTTAACACATCAGTACCGTATAAAGCGTCGTATAACGAGCCCCAGCGAGCGTTAGCGGCATTAAGTGCAAAGCGTGCATTACTTACAGGCACAACCAACTGAGGGCCTGCTGTAAGGGCCACTTCGGGCTCTACATTTTGGGTTTCAATTTCAAAGTTGGCAGGCTCTTTAACTAAATAGCCAATATCTTGCAAAAAGGCTTGGTATTTAGCGCTATCCCAGGTTTTATTAGCAAGATGGTAGTCGTCTATTTGCTGTTGAAGCAGCTCTCGCTTTTCAAGCAGTGCCTTATTAATAGGGGTAAGTGTTTGAACGATATGTGCAAAACTTTGCCAAAATTGTGACTCACTTAAGTGAGTGCCTGGTAGCAATTGATTTTTAACGAAATCAGCGAGTTGTGTATCTACGCTGAGTCCTGAATGTGTGAGAGTGTGGGACATAGTTGCCTTCCTTTAAACGGTCGCGATGTTGTTGTGTGCTTGTGCGTAAGGCAACAATAACTCAAAAAGGCAATGTTGAGTGCTTTTTAGCTATTCACAAAATGTATAGCCACAATAACAACTATAAATTTACTAAATCTAGAAAAGGAGCCTAATGTTGAATTAAGCGCTACGGAACACACTCCTAGCCACTCTCACAACATTAAAATAATTTACACACTCGTTCGAAGGATTTTATTATGACAACATATCAACGCGAAACAGACACACTCTCTACTCTTTGCCAAACACAAGGCAGCGCATGGAAAGCTATTAACCCTGAATACGCAAGCCGTATGCGTTTACAAAACCGTTTTCGTACAGGGATTGAAATTGCGCAATACACAGCAGACGTAATGCGTGAAGATATGGCTGCATATGACGCCGACACAAGCCAGTACACGCAATCTTTAGGCTGTTGGCATGGCTTTACTGCCCAACAAATGATGATGGCTATTAAGCGCCATCAAAAAACAACTAAACGCAGCTATGTATACTTAAGTGGCTGGATGGTTGCAGCGCTTCGCTCTGCATTTGGTCCGCTGCCAGATCAAAGCATGCATGAAAAAACATCGGTACCTGCGCTAATTGAAGAAATTTACACGTTTTTAAAGCAAGCTGATGCACGTGAACTAGATCACTTGTTTAACGACCTAGATGAAGCAAAAGCGAACGGCGGCGATGTTCAAGCTGTTATTGATAAAATAGACAACTTTGAAACCCATGTTGTGCCAATTATTGCTGATATTGACGCAGGTTTTGGTAACGAAGAAGCAACTTACTTACTGGCTAAAAAAATGATTGAAGCCGGTGCATGTGCCATTCAAATAGAAAACCAAGTATCTGACGCTAAACAATGTGGTCACCAAGCGGGTAAAGTGACCGTTCCACACGAAGATTTTTTAGCAAAAATTAACGCAGTACGTTACGCCTTTTTAGAGCTAGGTATTGATAACGGTATTATTGTGGCACGTACAGACTCATTGGGTGCCAGCCTTACGCAAAAGGTACCTGTTTCGCAAACACCAGGAGACTTAGCAAGCCAATACAATGCATTTTTAGAAACCACGCCCATTAACGGTGTTGATGACTTAAATGAAGGCGACACGGCAATGAAAATTAATGGCCAGTTATGTAAACCAACTCGCCTAGATAACGGTTTATACCAGTTCCGCGAAGGCACTGAAAAAGACCGCGTAGTATTAGACTGTATTACTAGCTTGCAGTCGGGCGCTGATTTACTGTGGATTGAAACAGAAAAACCACATGTTAAACAAATTGCAGAACTGGTGAATCGTGTAAAAGAACACGTGCCAAATGCAAAACTGGTATACAACAACTCGCCTTCGTTTAACTGGACGCTTAAGTTTCGTGAGCAAGTATATCAGGAGTGGGAAGAAGCAGGCCGTGACCTTAGTGCTTACCCAAGCCTTGGCGATAATAAAGGCCTTATGGCACCAGAGATGGATGCAACAGAGCTTGCACAAGCAGCCGATTTACTAGTGCAAAACTTCCAGCGCGATGGCGCACGTGAAGCAGGTATTTTCCATCACTTAATTACTCTGCCTACGTACCATACAGCTGCGCTAAGCACTGATATTTTATCAGAAGGTTACTTTGGCGATATGGGTATGCTGGCTTACGTGCGTGATGTACAACGCCAAGAAATTCGCCGTGAGCAAGCTTCTGTTAAACACCAAGACCTAGCAGGGTCTAACATGGGCGATACGCACAAAGAATACTTCTCTGGTGATAACGCGCTAAAAGCCGGTGGTGAAGATAACACCATGAACCAGTTTTAATTCCTAACTAGATAGTGTTACTCAAGGGCCAATAGGCCCTTTTTTATTGTTTTAAATAAAGTTAGAACATTTAAGCATAATTACAGATCAGACTTTAACTAGGGCGTGTTGATCTTTGTGGATTGAAATTCGTTCAAACTAGGGGCGATTAAATCGCGGCGCGAGGTTTGTAACCTAGTGGGCTAAGTAAAAACCGAGCAACAAAGAGTTTATCGTCCCTAGAAAGAACCCAAAGGGCAGCGAATGTTTGGTATTTATGCTACGTTATCGCCTATTCATGGGGAATAACCACACTACATAAGCTCCGCCTTGCCTAAAAACCAAACATACTGCTGCAAATTAACCCACCAAAGTTCAACACGCCCTTGCCAAATCATGTTGGATCACTATTTAACTACCTGAGTGAATTTACAGATCAGAGTTTAACTAACCTTTCATAAAACGGCATATTTGGGGTGATTTTGCTGTAAAAAGCGTTTACAACAACTTTAAAAGTCTGGTAAGTGACTGATTTTTGCTTTAATAGACAAACTTAGCGAATTTATAAACCGATTTTTTACTAACTTCTCCGTGCGATAAAACAAAATTTTACTAACTGAGAGGCTATAAACAGTGACTCAAACCGATTTTTTACCAACTCAAGTTACAAAAAATGCTATAAACCGAAATTTTACTAACTGAAGTTTTAGCTAAGTCCGATATTTAACTGTCACAGAAGTGTAAAGGGGGTTTACAGTTTGAATACTACGGCGATAAATACAAAAGCCACTTATTTAAAGTGGCTTTTATTTGAGCTATAAATGTTATACAAATTTTAGGTTATTTAGTGTGTTTATCAAACCACCATTGAATATAAGCAACTTTGGTCATTAAGTTTGATGGGCGAGCTGTAATACCATGCGATGTATCAGGAATTCGCACCATTGCAGTATCAACACCTTGTAACTTTAATGCCTGATAAAACTGTTCAGTTTCTGAAATTGGTGTACGGTAGTCAGATTCCCCAGTGAGCAACATAGTAGGAGTTTTAACGTTTCCAACATAGCTAATAGGCGAGCGTTTCATGTAATGCTCAATGTGATCCCATGGTTTCCCTGGAAACCAGTAATCAGCAAAAAACGGGTAAAAATCGGCAGTTAGTACAAAGCTGATCCAATTAATAACCGGTTTGGCAACTACAGCCGCAGCAAAACGATCGGTATGACCCACAATCCAAGCTGTTAGCACGCCGCCGCCAGAACCACCGGTCACAAACAATTTAGACTCGTCAATAAAGCCTTTCGCTATTAGCGCATCAACGCCTGTCATTAAGTCATCAAAATCGTTACTTGGGTAATTATGATGAATAGTTTGTGCAAACTCTTTACCATAGGAATCACTACCACGTGGGTTCATGTATAAAACGACATTACCTTTGGCTGCAAACAGTTGAATTTCAGCGCTAAAGTGCGGGCCATAATTAGCGACAGGACCGCCGTGTATTTCTAGTATTAGCGGGTATTTTTTGCTGCTATCAAATTCTGGCGGGTAGGCAATCCACCCCTGAATAGGAAGCTCATCGTGGCTTGATTTAACCCAAATTTCTTCCACTTTAGCCAAAGCTTTGTCGCCCAATGCATCTGCATTAAGGGTAGTTAAACGCTGCACTTTACCGCGTTTAATTGTTGCTATATCAGCAGGGCGCTGAGTATCTGCAAGGGTAAAGGCTACCTCGCCATCTTCGCTTACATCAAAGTCGCCACCAGAATAAGGGCGTCCAAAGGCAACGCTGCCAATTTGAGTTGTTATTATTTTACGCTTGCCACTGCGTGGTTGATATGCAAGGGCGGTTTGACCTTTATCGGCGTAACTAAAGTACACACCTTTTGAATTGGCACTCCATTTTATTTGACCTACGCTACGATCAAAATTTGGCGTTAAGCTAGTTGTGTTACCTGTTTTTAAATCACGAATATAAAGTTGAGCATTTTCGTAATTAGTGCGTTTATCGTCATAACCTGTGTACGCTAAGTAACGACCATCGGGCGATACTTTAGGTTGTTCATCAGGGCCATCTCGTTTAGTAATTTCGGTTATAGTTTGCGAGGCCAAATCAAGTTTATAAATTTCATTATTTGTGAATTTTAGCTGGTTGTTAGTGTGCCTGTTCGCAGAAAAATAAAGTGATTTACCATCGTTACTAAAGCTTACATCGCCCGCGTTGTCAAACTCATCATGAGTGAGTTGTTTAGCATTACCACCGTTAGCATCTATGGAAAATAATTGGCTAAAACCTTTTTGTGTGTAACCGCCACCATCTGAACGGTAATACACATCATCAATAAATTTGGCGGGCTCTGCCCAGGTTGCGCCTTTTGGTTTACCCGGTAAGCTCACTGGCGCTGAATTAGCGCTTGGGACAAACATGCTAAATATTAATTGGTTAGAATCAGGGTTCCATGTAATCGAACGTGGACTACTCGTTAAGTTACTAATTTTTGCCATAGCACCGGTTTTAAGCCATTTAATATATATTTGGCTGCTGCCATCGCGGGTTGATATAAACGCAAGGCGTTGACCATCAGGAGAGAGTACTGGCGAATAATCCATATGCACGCCAGAGGTTAGCGGCTGCATTTGTTTGGTTTTGTAATCAACAGACCAAATATTACCCACTTTGCGATCTGTTTTTATATCCATGCGGTTACGCACAAAATAAACAGTTTTACCGTCTTCGGTTATATCTATTTGATTAGCATACTCTAAATTAAACACGTCTTGCAGTTGTAGTGTATTTGTTTCAGCGTAGGCTAAATTACTACAGCCTAAAATGAGGCTAAGTGTTAAAAGCTTTTTCATTTTTATCCCTGTTGTTACTTTTTTTAATTTGCTAAGTAGTTATATGTTAGGGATTATTAAATTAACAGTAGGATGCGATAAAGCTCTTATTTAAATCTATGAGTTAAAGCTGTAAAGGGGGTTTACAGCTTCTATTTGTGGTTGTGTAAAAGTTTAGTTAGCTGAGTTACACAGGGCTTTTATGTCTTTTATAAGCGCTATGCCATCAGCGTTGTCGCCATGTACGCATAAGCTATGGGCGTTGAGCGTTAGTTTTTTTCCAGTTTGTGTTGTCACGCTGCCATCGGATAAAAGCTGAGTTACTTGTTTTAGTAATGCAGCTTTGTTGTGAACGCTACCCTCAAGTGTTCGTGACACTAAATGCCCGTCGTCGGTATACTGTCTGTCGGCGAATGCCTCAAGTATTAGATCAACTCCTGAGCTTTTGGCTATTTGAATGTGCTTATTGGCATTTTTAGTCGCTAAAATCATTAGCTTTAAATCTATTGGGTAGCTGGCAATTGCATTTATAACGGTTTGTAATATTTGATCATTTGCCATCATGTCGTTATACAGTGCGCCGTGGGGTTTTACATAGCTAAGTGTTAAACCTTGTACTTTTGCCATACCCTCAATAGCGGCTATTTGATAGTGCAGGCAATTTGTAAGCTCTTTTTCGCTAAGTACCATTGAGCGTCTACCAAAGCCCTGCTTGTCTGGGTAGCTTGGGTGAGCACCAATTTGTACGTTATGTTGCTTGGCAAGTACAAGAGTGTTTGCCATTACATCGGCGTCACCTGCATGAAACCCACACGCAATATTCGCCATATCAATATGTGGCATAACGTCATCGTCTAGCCCCATTTTCCACGCGCCAAAGCTTTCGCCTAAATCACAATTGAGTTTCATATTAGTGCGCCTTTTGCGGTTTTATTGTGACAGGTAATACGCCGTTAGCCGGTGCTTCTCCTAGTAACACTTTTGCAAGTGCGATAAAAGCAGGGCCAGATACAATATCGTTTTTATCTACATCAATATTATATGCATACGATGCAAGTACAGCATTTGCATAATCGCCAAATTTAGCAATGTCGTAAGGTGCTCTTAGGCTTATAAATACAGTGCTTTTGTTTTCTTCTTTTGCCACTTTTAATAATGACTCAAGTGCTTTTGGCTGCTCAGCATTATTAAGTGCAAAATTTGAATCATCTTTTAAATCATCCATACCGCCAATTTCGACCGCACTTTGATTAGGTGTTGCATTACCGGCGATAACTACATCAGCAGCGTGTATTTGTGTTTTAGCTTGTGCCGGATTAAACCCTTGTAAACTACTACAACTATAGTTAAGTTTTTGCTGGCTGATAGCTTCAATCGCTTGCTGCATTGCCATACATTTACGCGTGTCGGGCATAATAATATGAACATTACTTCCTGCTTTTAAATTAAGCGGCAAAGTACTGTTATTATTTTTAACCTGCGTTATTGCCTCTACAGCAAGCTGCGCTTCTATTTCTCGATGTGCTGCACTGCCAATTGTTTGCTTTGCATTTATGAGCGCGGTAATAGGGTCAAAATTAGTGCTTAATCTAAATTTATTTTTAAGCGTAATTATTCGCTGTGCAGATTGTGCTATTTCTTGCTCATCAAGTTGTTTTGATTTAACCGCTGCAATAAGCTCTTTAATAAGGTCATCGAGTTTGTTTAAGTCATCGGGTGTTCTAATTTCAACGGGCATTAGGGCAATGTCAGCCCCAGCTGAAAATGTATTTATTACCGCTTGAGTTGGTGTAAAAAAGTTACTAATACCAGCCATATCAAGCGCATCAGTTACTACAACTCCTTGGTAATTAAGCTCGCCACGTAAAATATCAGTAATGATTGCGCGCGACATTGTTGCTGGTTTTACCATAGTTTTGCCATTAACACTTATAAACGTTGTGCTATCAAGCGCTGGGTATTGAATATGCGCCGTCATTATCATACCTGGGTTTTGCTTGGCGATAATGTGTTTAAACGGTGCTAGGTCTTGCTCGTAAATAACTTCTTTTGCATGGTTTACTTTAGGCAAGCCTGTATGGCTATCTACGTTTGTATCGCCGTGACCCGGAAAGTGCTTTAACGAGGTAATCACGCCATTGCTTTCAAATCCTGCAACCTGTGCGGCGCCCAATTTACTCACTAATGCTGGGTTTTCACCAAACGAACGAACGTTAATAACAGGGTTATCGGGGTTCATGTTTACATCAACCGTGGGCGCGTAGTTTACATTTATACCCAGCGAATTTAGCTCTTTAGCTATTACTGTTGCTGTTGCTGTCGCAAAGCTTGTACCGTGTTTTTTGTAGGTTGCGCCAATCGACATATTACCGGTAAATGAGGTGGCAACATCGCGTGGTAAACGCGCTACACGTCCGCCTTCTTGATCTATTGATATAAATAGCGGCAGCTTACTACTGGATTTACTTGCAGCTGTTTGCAATTGGCTATTAAGCGTAATTGTTTGCTCTATCGATTGAGTGTTTTCAGAAAATAAAATTACCCCACCAATATCGTATTTTGCAATAGCGGTAGCGAGCTCATTAGGTAACTCGGTCATTGGAGTTCGGCATTTATTACTTACTCCTTGCTGGCAGAAGTAACGAAAGTCAAGTATTAGCTTTTGCCCAAGTTTTTGTTCAAGAGAAAGCACGGGTTTAGCAAGCGAGGATTGTAATGGCATTAAGCACCCAGATAAAAAAACGATAGACGATACAATACACTTATTTAGCAAAACACACTCCAAAGCTAAAAAGTAGATAAGTGTAAGCAGCTTAACTACTTTTTGAGGTAACTGCAAAAGAAGGATTTTTGGCAGAGGAACCAATAACATATTGTAAAAGTTAAAGAAAATTTATAATTTTGCTATTAGCGAAAAGTTATATTTAGTTATATTTTTTGTGACTTTGTTAATATTAGATAATAAATTTTCAAGAGGGTATAACTGCGGGCTTTATATACAATTATAGGTTCGGGTACTGAATACCTGTACTTAGGATGGCATACGTTTGCGAAAAAATTATTAACGGCCTTAAATCTTCGATTTCTTATTTTGCTTTTAGCGATTACGGCTTCTATTAGTACTTTAGTAAGTAGCTTTTATTCTACCTACCAAGTACAAAAAGAGCAGTTAACAGCTTACACGCTAAAAAGTAACTATGCTTATGCCAATAAACTGGCATCAGCAACAGATAATTTTTTAGAATCCGCAATGCAACAACTGGCCTATTCAGCTAAAAAAATAGAGCAAAGAGTTGATGATGAAGATTTATTAAACCAAGAAGCGACCCGCTTACACTTACAAACGAATAGCTTTAACTCGGTTGTAATTAATAAGCATAGTGTTGTTGTCGCAACCTCTCCTAAATTTCCGCAACTTATTGGTGAATCAATCCACTCACCTGGCGCTGTACAAGCGCTACAAGAAAAAAGACCATTAATCAGCGCGCCTTATATGTCGGCTGCTGGGAACTTTATTGTTTTTATTTCTCATCCTTTGTTTGATCAAAGTGGAGATTACCTTGGTTATATTGGTGGCTCTCTTTATCTAAAGGAGCGTAATATTTTAAATAGCTTATTAGAGCAGCATTATTATGAGGGTGGAACATATATTTATGTGGTCGACGCCAGTAGGCGAATTCTCTATCACCCAGATCAGGCACTAATAGGGACAGTCGTCACAAATAATTCCATCACTAATAATATGATTACAGGCCAAAGCGGTACTTCTATTGTTAAAAATAGCCAAGAGATAGAAATGCTAGCAGGCTTTTCCTCCGTGCCTAAAGCAAAATGGGTAATTGTCGCTCAGCGCCCTGTAAGAGCAACGCTTTCGTCACTTGATTTACTCATAACTGAAGTAATAAAACGTACATTACCGATGGCTGTTATTACGTTTCTTTTAATAGGTTTTTTTGCTCACTTAATTTCTAGACCTTTAAAACAACTAGCAGACAAAGCAAATACACTTGACGATCCAACAAGTATTGAAGAGCTAAAAAGTGTTAAATCTTGGTACTTTGAAAGCCAAAGACTAAAAATTGCAATGCTCAATGGAGTTAATACTTTGCAAATGCAGATAGGTCAGCTTCGTCATGATGCGCAAACAGATCCCCTAACTGATACTCATAACCGTAGGAGTTTAAACGGTTTATTAAACCAGTTGATGTTTAAGCAAACTCCATTTGCTATTTTAGAGATAGACATCGATTTCTTTAAGCGAGTTAACGATACCTTTGGCCATGATAAAGGAGATGAAGCTCTTAAATCGCTTACTGATATTATCAAAAAATTATCTCGAAAAGACGATATCGTAGCACGTATAGGAGGTGAAGAATTTGTACTTGTCTTGCCTAATGAAAACAGCCAAAGTGCGCTCAAAATAGCAGAGCGACTACTTAAAACTGTTGAGGCTACAAATATGGAAACTATCGGCTTTATAAAAATTTCTATTGGGATTGCAACTTGGCCTGAGCACAGTAACGACATAGACCAAGTTTACAAGTGTGCTGACAAAGCACTTTACCATGCAAAAGAACATGGCCGTAATCAGTGCATTGTTGCTGATTAAAAGTGTGTTTCGATAGGTGAATAGTTAATTGCAATTTCTACATTGGTCACTGATTTATAGCTGTTTAGAGCACTAGACAATCCTGCAATATCAACATCCTTTTCAACAAGTAATGTGTAATTGTGAGCTGTTGACTTGACTAATTCATAATTATTTTTTAACTCATCAGGCACAGAATCGGTATTTAGTGTAATGGTAAGAGTACCTGTTACTACACCTTTTTGTTTTAAGTTCTGATTATAAATAACGTCGCCTTTAAATAACTGCTCAGAGTTAAAGATAAGTTTATCACCAGATGAATTTATGCTTTTAGATGCATTTTTAACAACACCTTGACTACTTTCTTTTTTAGGGAAAATAATGTCACTTTTCTGGTTCTTAGATGGTTCTTTTATAATGATCTCTGCTGTTTTAGGTTGTACCTGAGAGTTGTTAACCTCTGTTTTTTCACTGTTATTACATGCAGATAGTAATAAAGCTGCGATTATTGGCACTGCACTTGTAAAAATTATTTTTTGCATTCGTTTACCTTTGTTTACTTTTCTTTAAATTTAAAGCTATTCAGCCTTATTCAAGTCTGTATATTAACAACTTAACTAGATGTTTACATAAAACAATCAATTTAAAAACATTAAGTATTTAAACATAATAAATACAAACAGGTGGATACATGTCTCAATTCAAATTAACAACTATTGCCATGGTTGTAACATCTACATTAGCAGCAGGTGAACTAACGGCCGCTGAACAAACTCGATTTTATGATGTAAGTGCAACAAATTCAGTTACTCAGGGCGCTTCTTTAGCTGCCGTTCAGCAGAAAACCTTAGCCGAACGCGCCACTGTGTCGGGTCAAAAATCTATTTACGATGCACAAATGGGTAAAGCAACATTTTTATGGCAAGCAATAGGTCAGCGTAAGCCTGACATGGCTTTAATCGCAGCTGATAACCGTAATCAATATGCTGCTGACTTTTATATTGAAACTTTAACAGGTATTAGTAATCGTAAAGCAACAGCATCTTCTGCTGTTATGGTTGATTTATCAGAGCAAAAACGCGGTTCTATTAGTGCAAAATACAAACAACAAGTAAACGGTGTTGAAGTTTTTAACCGCGAATACAACTTGTTAATGGATAAAGAGTACAACTTAGTAGCAAGCTCGGGTTATTTTGCTGATACGTCGTCATCTAAAAATAAACTTGCTGCGTTAACTGGTTTTGTAAGCTCTGAGCAAAGCATAAGAAAAGCATTTAGTGAATTAGCAAATATTGATGTCTCACTTCGTAAAATTGGTAACGAAGGTGGATATGCAAAATATGAGGCTAAATCATTAGATGATTCTAAGATTGTTTTAGGTACACCACGTGCAAAAGAAGTGTTTTTTGAAGTTGCAGGCGAGCTTAAATCAGCTTACTACATTGAAGTAGAAGTAGCAGAAGTTGGCTCTTTAGAAAGTGACTACTTTAGCTACGTAGTAGATTCAAATAACAGCAAAGTATATTTTGCGAAAGATTTGAAATCTCATGCAGCTGACTTTAATTACCGTGTTTACGCAAACCAAGATGGCTACCCAATGGAAAGCCCGCACGGTGACGTAATTCCTGCAGATGGCCCAGGACAAGTAGACGAGACTGAGATTTTAGATGCGCCAATGGTATCTCTATCTTACTACAGCAAACTAAGCACAATGGACCCATGGTTAGCTGATGACGCAACAACAACATCAGGTAATAACGTATTTGCTTACGCAGATGTGGTTGCACCTCAAGACTTTAGTGAAGGTGACTTTACTGCTGAAACAACAGCAGACTTCACATTTGACTACCCTTATCAAGTAGATGAAGTCGCAAATAGCTACGCAAACCGTAAAGCGGCTATTGTTAACTTGTTTTACATGAATAACTTTTTACATGATTTTTTCTATGACCATGGCTTTGATGAAACGTCAAATGTAGCGCAGGTATCTAACTTTGGTCGTGGCGGCGTAGAAGGTGACCCGATTGAAGCACAGGCTCAAGATAACTCAGGTCGTAATAACGCAAATATGTCTACGCCAGCTGATGGTGCTAGTCCACGTATGCAAATGTACTTGTACAACAGTAAAGATGCCACTGTTGGTGTAGATTTTGGTATTACAGTAACTTCACATGATTCTTTAGGTCTTTTAGCTTCAACAAAAGAATCGGGCTTTGGTAAATACCAATTCAGTGACGTGGCTGCAGAAGTTGTTCGTTTAGATGATGGAAATACAGTAGATTCAACAAGTGTAAATGATGGTTGTGAGCCTGCTATAAATGCAGCTGAACTAGCAGGAAAAATTGCAATTGTAGACCGTGGTTCATGTGCTTTTACAGTTAAAGTAAAAAATGCACAAGATGCAGGCGCAATAGCAACTATCGTTGTTAATAATGACCCAGATACGGCAGAACCGGCACCAATGGGCGGTGAAGACGATACTGTAACCATTCCAAATATGGGTTTAAATTACGCTGATGGTCATGCAATGTATGACCTAATTGATGTTCGTGAAGTTGTTACTGTAAACATGTTTACAAAAGCAACATTAAAAGATGGTACGTTTGATAATGGTATTATTGCTCATGAATGGGGTCACTATATTAGTAACCGCTTAGTCGGTAATTCATCAGGCCTTATTAACTTCCAAGGCCGCGCAATGGGCGAAGGCTGGGGCGATTTCCACTCATTAATGTTTATCGCTAAAGAAAGCGATATAAATATTACAGGTAACGATAAGTTCCAAAAAGCATATGGTAGCGGCACATTTGTAGAAGACTTCTACTTCGGTATTCGTCGTCTTCCTTATTCAACTGATACAGATGTAAATGCATTGTCGTTCCGCCATATTACTGAAAATGCTGGTGCTGATATTGGTATATCACCAACAAGCGTGGCTTCTCCTCATGCTGCCGGCGAAATTTGGGCAACTGTATTATGGGAAAACTATGTAGCGCTTATTAACGAGCATGGCTTTAATGAAGCACAAACTCGAATGGCAGATTACTTAGTTGCAGGTTACAAATTAACACCTATTGCACCAACCTACACTGAAGCACGTGATGCTATTTTAGCTGCTGCCTATGCAGTAGACCCTGCTGATTACAAATTAATGGTAGGTGCATTTGCTAAACGTGGTATGGGTCTTGGCGCAGTATCGCCAGATCGTTTCAGTAATGACCTTACTGGTGTGGTTGAATCAGATAAAACACAGCTTTCTAGCTATGCATTTGCAAGTGCTGACTTAAACAACATGTACAATGGTACAGAGCTTGGTTTTTGTACTAACGACAATATTTTAGATAAAGGCGAAACGAGTACGGTTAGCGTAACAATTACTAACCGTGGTAGTGAAGTACTTAGTGGTACAACAGCACAGCTGACTGTTATAAGCGATCACGATGTAACATTTGAAAATGATGGTTTACTTACTTTTGGTGAAGTTCAACCGTACGAAGCAATAACAAGTAACGATATCAAAGTTACTTTGAACGAAGCGGGTACAGCTGAAACACTAGAAATTGAAGTCACATTTCCTGAAATTGAAACAGACGATGATATTGTTGAAGCGCTTGATCAAACACTCACGTTTGAAGTAAATATGGGCTTTAAATCAGAAATGCCTGTTGGAGCTGTAGCTTCAGATGATATGGAAGTAGCAAGTTCATCACTATTAGATTTAAAAGAAAACGTAATGTTTGGTGGTGACTTAGCTGTTGGCACTCAGGTAATGGATAATAGTGGTAATATTGCCTTCTTTGAACAAGGTGGGTTTGGGCTAGGCACACAGGCAATGCGCCTTGTAAATAATGGTTTCCAATCAGATGTAGCAGTAGAGAGTAAGTCATTCGAAGTTGGTTACTCAGGCGACTTTGAAATCTCATTTTGGCATTTCTATAGTATTGAGCAAAACTGGGATGGTGGTGTTGTAGAAGTTAGTGTTAATGGCGGTGACTGGGTTGATGCTACTGAAATTGGCGGCACATTTGATGTTGGCTATGACGCTGTTCTAATCGAAAATGATTCGCAAGAACTTCAAGAACGTGAAACTTTTACAGGTAATAACGTACAAGATAGTGGCGCGTATGGTAATTATGAAACTATCAACTTTGGTGATGCTCTAAACGGCAACTTAGTAAAAGTGCGCTTTAGAATCTCATCAGATGGCGCAGTTGATGATTTAGGTTGGTGGATTGATAACCTAACTATGTCTAACGTTTTATCTCCTGTATTTTCAGAGCTTGTAGCGGGTGATTCACTAGCATGTGATAACGCAGCCCCACTTGTTTTAGTCGAAAGTGCATCGGCGGAAATTACTGAATCTGCTACAGGAACAATTACAGCAACAGCTACAGATCGCAATGGTCAAACACTAACTTATGCTTGGACTCAGGTTAGCGGTAGTGCTGCTACGCTCACTGGTACTGACACTGAAACTTTAAGCTTCACACCTGCAGCTATTACTGCAGATGAAGAGCTTGTTTTTGAAGTTGCCGTAAGTGATGGTGTAACAACTGTGACTCAACAAAGTACTGTAATGGTAAAAAATGAAGCGGTAGCAACAGTGCCTGTAACTGAATCAAAATCTAGCGGTGGTGGTAGTTTTGGCTTTATAGCTTTATTACTTACTCCATTAGTATGGTTTAATAGACGCCGTAAAAACGTAAGTAAATAAGTTTAAATAACATCCCGTCATCTCTAAATACATGACGGTTTTAATGAAAGGCCAGTAGCGTTTGCATCTGGCCTTTTTTATGCACTTAGTTTGATTTTTTTAGTCCTGAGCACAGTAACGACATAGACCAAGTTTACAAATGTGCTGACAAAGCACTTTACCATGCAAAAGAACATGGCCGTAATCAGTGCATTGTTGCTGATATTAGCTAACCACTGCTTAGCTAAGTAATACTTTACATTGAACTTAAATTGATAAATTCTCTACAAAGAGTGCATGAGTTTATTAAGCCAGCCATCAGCTTTTGATGGTTTGTAAATCATTACTATGTCTTCGCTGTAGCGACTGTTAACCCCCTTTACAGTTAATTTTTTAAGCCCTAAATCATCAATCACGAAATTTGGTAAATATGCCAACGCCAAGCCACTTTGTATCACCTCTATTAATGCACTGTAATCGCTACATCTAAATACAATATTGCGCGGGGCTATTTCATCTTGCCAACCGTCGGAGCCAATACCTTGTTCAAGGCCGCACAGTGGTGAAAACAACGGGCATGCAAAAGACAACTGTAGTAATTGGTTTTTATTGAGTGTTAAAAAGCCTTTTTGTACTAGCTGATGTGAAGGAGACGCAGCTACACTAAACTCAGTATTAAATACGTCAACCGCCACTAAATTAGTATGTGAGCTGTTGTTTAATGCCTCGCGAGTAACTAGCGCAATATGCGCCGAACCTGATGCAACTTGGCTTATGGCTTCACCTTCAAATACATTATTAATACGCACCGAGCAAGGCAGGTTACTAAGGGGTGTAAGCAGCTTTTTAACGCCACTTTTGAGTAAAATGGCAGGGCCTGCAATAACCGCATTAAATTTATGATTATCGCTTTTAAAACGGCTAGTAAGCTGCTGGTAATTATGAACTAAATCGCTACTGTGCTTAACAAACTCTTTGCCTTTATCATTGAGTACTAAGGTTTTACCTACACGGTTAAACAGCTCCGTGGCTAAATTTGCCTCAACCTTTTTTAGCGTTTTAGACAGCGCACCTGGGGTAATATTAAAGTGCTTAGCGGTTGTATGCAGATTTTGCGAACCCGCCATATGAATTACTTTTTCAATGTCATCTAAATGCATAGCGCCAAACCGTATTAACTAAAAGGAAACAACTAATCACTTATTATCGATTATTTGTATATAAAAATCAGCTTATAGTGGCGCTATATATATTTTTTGAGCACTAACATGAAACACATACTGCTATTTTTTATTTTATTATCGAGTGCAGCGCACGCAAATACACCTCAACACAATTCACACATAACCCACAGCTATAATGGCTTCCATGGTATGGCGCTTATTTTAGCCGGCGATAAAGTACTTGCCAGCCACATGCCTTTATACGCCCCTCCACACAACTACCAAATAGTGTATGAAGTAACTACGGATGACACCCACTTAAAAACAATCAAAAATATTTTAAATAAAGCAGCAGACGAGCAAGAACAGATCACTATTTTACCAACCAAATTTGACCTAAATTTATTAATAAATAAAAAGACACCCACCTTAAATGTAACTGTATTTAACGGCCATTTTGAACGCGGTGGCAACGCACTTTTTACTACAAAGCTAACCTTTAAAAACCCGCTATATGTTGAAAAAATAACGACTAATCAAGCACAAAAAAATGTGTTTACATTAATAAAGCTAACAGAGCAGCAAGGTTTAGTAATTCATAAAATACAAAGCAAGCCAAGCTATGACTCGTTAAGCTTAGTACCGCTTACTATGAGTAAATATAACGGGAAATTGAAGTGTGATGCTTCGATAAGCACTGCGCTTAAAAGCAAACTAGAGGCATGTTTTAAAACCGTACCAAGCTATTTAGAAACAAAAGACTTTGCAGTTAATTAATTTATAAAACCAGTGATTTTGGCTTTAAATCGCTGGCTTATAAAGTGTTACTTTGTTTTTAGTAAATTTTAAGATTAAATTTTGAGATGACACCCACCGTTAATTTTGTACTTTAGCCATAATGAATTAGGTGGTGCACTTCCAATTAGAATCTAGGAATCAATAAATAAAAAATTAGGTTGGGTGTCATCATAAAAATAAACTCAACAAACGCTGCAGCTTCATGCAGCGTTTGTTGCTATTTAATTTTCTAGGAGCTAATTAAAACTCATAGCTTATTTTGGCTGAAAAGTTACGCCCAGGTTGGGTGTATTGGCTAAAATCAGCACCTTGTGATTGACCTGCAATCAACTCAAAAGGTACATATTCTTTATCGAGCAAGTTAAGTACACCTACATTTAGCTGCCACGCTTGCCATTCGTAGTTTGCGTATAAATCAACAACGCCGTAGCCATGTCCTTGCGTAGTTTTATTACCGTTTGTATCAAGTACTACATCCGATTGCGATTTAGCCAAACGCAACGCGGCGGTCCAGTTAATATTACCCTGTTCTGTACTTAACAATACTGAGCCATTTAACGGGCTAATGCTGGTAAGAGGCTGATCGGTTTCTTTATTTTCACCATCAACGTAAGCCACGTTTGCCTCTAGTAGTATATTTTCAGCTACATACATGGCAATTCCTGCTTCAACACCGCTTATTTGTGTTTCGCTAATATTTTGGTACTGATACAGCGTTTTGTTTACGCCAGGAATGTACGTTGGCTCAACACCCACTACGGCGGTTTCTATAAAGTCATCGTATGCTGCATAAAAAGAACTTAAATTTACACTAATATCGCTGCTGGCGTATCTTAGCCCAAGCTCAAACGAATCACTGCTTTCAGGGTCTAAATCGGCGTTTGGTAATATTTGATAAAACGGCTCAACGCCGTGGCTTTGATAGGCTTGGTCGTGTGGTGGTATTTTAAAGCCTCGTACGTATTGCCCGTACAACGACAAGTTATCATCCACTTGGTATATAGCACCTAGCTTAGGCGAAAAAGCAGATTCGGTAATATCACCAAGCTGCGCATCGGCGTATAGCTCATCATTTTTAGCCTCTAGGGTGTAGTAATCATATCGCACACCCGCAATAACTGACCACGCGCTATTATTAAACGAAATACTATCTTGTACATAAGCGCCAATTAAAGAGGTATCAGCCCCCGGAAATGCTTTTTGTTTTTGATCTGTAAAATCAACAGTGCCATCGGCTAAAATACGGGTTTTAAAACGTGGGCGGGTGGTGTCGTATAAGTCTATATCAATCCCGTATACCACTTCATGATCGGCACTCTCTGCGTTAAACCCTTTATTAAATACCGCTTTTAAACCTAAAATATTTTGCTCAAAACGATAGTCGTTATAATCGGTGTAGGTGCTTGCGCCACTAATTTGATCGCTTTGTTGCTCGTAACTACTATAAGACACTTGCCCATACCATTTATCAAACGCGGCGGTTGCTACTTCTGAATGGTAATCGAGCGCCAGTGACCAACTCGTGTCATCTTCTTCGGTTTCTTGAACAGCGGGGGTTATTACTTGCTCAGTTGTTTGATTAAAGTAATCAAGGGTGTATTTAAGTGTGCGTTTTTCATCAAGCTGTTGCTCAAATTTAACTAATAAAGCATCCGACTTAGCATCATAACCGGGTAAATTTTCGTCATAGTTTTGTACTTCTTCGCTATCGCGGTGGCTATACACGGCGCTTACTGCAAAGTCGCCTAAGTCTTTTGCCGCAGTAATATCGGCGGCAACTTGATTACTTTGACCTTGATACCCAAGCGCCATTTTTACAAAGCTGCTGTTATTTTTTAAATAATCACTAGGATCTTTAGTGGTTATAACCACAATGCCACCAAGTGCATCAGAGCCATATAATGACGATGCAGCACCTTTGGCTACTTCTACTTGTTTTACACCTGCTACGTCAAAATAATTACGGCCAACTAAATAGCCCCCTCCACCTGCATAACCATCGTTGGTGCGTCGGCCATCTTTTATAAATACAACCCGGTTACCACCAACACCACGTACTGTAAGTGTTTGCGCGCCTGCGCCACTGCCTGTCGTTGCAATGCTTGGGTCGTACTTAAACATGGTTTGTAAATCTACAGCTAGCTGACGCTCTATGTCTTGCTCGGTAATAACAGTAACTGAGCCTGTAACATCTTTAAGCTTTTGCTCAAAGCGCGAGCCACTTACAACAATATGATCGTCAATTATGTTTTCGGCAATGGCAGTGCCCGAGCCGAGTAGTAAGGTTGCAATAGCAGTAAATCTAAACGCAGAGGGATTCATTTTAACTCCAAATGATAATAGTTATTATTTATGGCGGAGATGTTACAACTAAGTCAAATTAAGATCAATTAATTATGATAATCATTTTCATTTAGATTTAACTGGTTATAATAGCCAAAAAATAAAACCGGAGTGTGTAATGAAATACCTATTTATATTGTTTGCTTTAATGGCCCAATCTGCACTTGCACAAGAGCGCGTTATTAGCGCTGGCGGCACCCTTACTGAAATAATTTATGCGCTAGGCAAACAAAATACCCTTGTAGCTGTTGATCAATCTAGTATGTACCCACAGCAAGCTACGCAATTACCACAGGTGGGTTATTACCGTGAATTAGCGGCAGAAGGCGTACTTTCAATGCGTCCAACCACCTTGTTAGCGCTTGAAGGCGCAGGGCGAAGCCAAGCACTTAAGCAAATTGAGGCAACAGGGGTTAAGCTCATTCATTATAAAAAGCCGACCTCAGTTAACGAGCTACTTGAGCTAATAAAACGCTTAGGTGACGATTTAAACGCCAAGCAAAAAGCACAAACACTTATTACACACATTACAAAATCGTTACCTGAAAAAGCAAAAGCGCAAACACACAGCGCGCTATTTTTACTCTCAGCTAATGAGCGCGGGCTTGTTGCCGCCGGGCAAGAAACCGTCCCTAATTTATTATTTAGCTATGCAGGCATTACCAATATAGGCGCTACGCATTCAGGCTTTAAAGCAATAAATAGTGAAGTACTGGCTGTAAATCAGCCCGACTTTTTAGTAGCCCCAGCCCATGTTGTACAAAGCCTTGGCGGTAAGCAGGCTTTTTGTGAGCAACCTACACTACACTTATTAAAAGCGGCGCAAACCTGTAACTTACTTGTAATGGATAGCCTACTTTCGCTTGGCATGTCGCCGCGTATAGCCACAGCAATTAATGAGCTTAACGAGTATAAAATCCGCTTATGAACACCCTAACATTGAGCCGTTTTAACCCTGTAACACTTAGCCAAACCCATAAATGGATGCTATTAGCCTCTGTGTGTATTTTTTCTTTGGCGCTACTTAGCATAGGGTATGGGCCAGCAGGGTGGGATTGGCGTTTAGCCATTGCTTGGCTTGCACCCGAGCGCTTTAATCAGTTTGATGCGCTGCAAATAAATGTCGTAATGCAAATACGTTTGCCACGCTTTGTGCTTGCAGTGCTTGTAGGGTTGGTGCTTGCCCAAACAGGTGCGTCAACGCAAGCGCTGTGCCGCAACCCATTGGCCGATCCATCTATTATTGGCATTAGTGCGGGTGCGGCTATGGTTGCTGTGGCGTTTATAGCACTTAGCGCGCAGTTTAATTTTAACGCGCAGTTGTATTTACCTTATGCCTCTTTTTTAGGGGCGCTTGGTGTTACCTCGCTGGTATATTTTATTGCCAAGCAGCAAGGGCAAATTAATATCACCACACTTATATTAGTGGGGGTGGCTATTAACGCGTTAGCATTTGCGGTTATTGGGCTACTGAGCTTTTTTGCCGACGATAGCGCGCTACGATTAATAAATTACTGGACCATGGGCTCATTAGGCGGAGCAAGCTGGAGCACGATTATTCAAGCTGCGCCGTTACTGTTTATCAGCCTAATTGGCCTGTGGCGGTTAAAAGAGCCCATGAACTTACTCCTTATTGGCGAGTCACAAGCTCAGTACCTAGGGGTAGACACCAACAAGCTCAAACTATATGTAATTATACTTGTTGCACTAGGAGTAGGGGCGGTTGTGGCACTTACCGGCTTAATAGGGTTTGTTGGTTTAGTAGTCCCGCATATTGCCCGATTAATGGTGGGGCCGCATTTACGTAATATGCTGCCGCTTTGTATGCTAATTGGCGTAGTGGTATTGCTACTTTCTGACTGGCTAGCACGCATTGCCATAATGCCATCAGAGCTACCCATTGGAATTATTACTGCATTATTGGGTGCGCCATTGTTTATTTATTTAATAGTGAAAAATAAGCGAGGTTGGTCATGATCACGTTTAACAATCTAAGCGTTGGCTTTGATAATCACAGCGTTTTAAACGCTATTAATGGCAGCGCTAAACAAGGGCAACTTGTAGCACTACTTGGTGAAAATGGCGCAGGTAAATCTACCTTGCTGCATACCTTAGCAGGTATGCACTCCTTTACAGGCAGTGTACTTTTTAATGCTAAGCCGCTGGCCGCTCATGCTAAAAAACGCCTAGCCACACAGCGCGCAGTGATGATGCAAGCAAACCACATAGGGTTTGATTTTACTGTATTTGAGCTTATTGCAATGGGCCGCTACCCGTATGTAGAGTCATTAAAAATGCAAAGCGAAAAAGTAAATAAATACGCCGCTATTATGGATTTAAGCCATTATTTAACTCGCCGCGTAAGTGCGCTTTCGGGCGGGGAGCAACAACGCGTACATATGGCGCGTACTTTAGCGCAGCTAAACGCTTTTACACAATCGGCCGAGCCAAAACTAATGCTGCTCGACGAGCCTACATCAGCACTTGATATGCGCCATCAACATGCTTTGCTCAGCTGCGTTAAAGCATTTGTAGAGCAGGGTAACAGCGCCATTATTGCAATACACGATCTAAACTTGGCCAGCCTTTATGCAACCGATGCTATTTTACTGCACAACAAAAAAGTGCTGCAAAGTGGGCCTATAAACACCGTATTAACTGAACAAAACTTACAACAAATGTACGCCATGAAACTGCACGTAAACCCTCATCCTTATAACGATGCACCCATGGTTTTTTCTCAACGTCAGGAGTTTTTATGAGAGAGCAAGCGTTAAACGATGCACGCACATTGGTTTACAAAACCAATGCCGGTGTTATGTCGACCATTTCTAATAATTTACGCGGTTACCCGTTTGGCTCAGTAACCCCCTATATGTGCGACGAACAAGGCCGCGTTTACTTTTTTATTAGCGATATAGCCCAGCACACTAAAAATCTAAAGCACGACTCACGTATGAGCCTAACTGTGTTTGATGCCACCGACAGTGGCGATCAAAACGAGCACGGCCGCGTAACGCTTGTAGGCGATGGCTCTATTGTGCCAAGTGAGCAAGCACACACTTTACTTGATAACTATATTTCCCTATACCCCGAAGCCGCTAGCTATCGCAACGCGCACGACTTTCAATTATGGCAATTAGACGTAGTGCGAGTGCGTTACATTGGCGGCTTTGGCAAAATATTTTGGCTTGAACAAATCGAGTGGCAGGGCGAGGCAAAAAACTGGGATGAAAGCCAACAGCAAAGCATGATTAACCATATGAATGAAGATCACCAAGATGCTATGTCGCTCATATTAATGCAGCACTACGGCGTAGCCGATAACACCCCTATAATGAGCGGCCTATTACCCACTGGTTTTTATATACAAAGCCAAAAGCGTAATTACTTTATTAATTTTAAAACCCAGTGCAACAGCCCGTTAGAGGTACGTAAAGCGCTGGTTACGTTAACCAATCAAGCACGCAACAACTTAGCTAATACAGAGGAAACAGTATGAAAAAATTAATTGCTTTACTAAGTACTGCACTACTACTTAGTGTCAATGCAGCACATGCAGACGAATGCACACTTAGCCTTGATGCAAACGACATGATGCAGTTTTCAACTAAAACGCTAAGCGCTCCTAAAAGCTGTAAAAAAGTAACTGTAAAGCTTTGGGCGTGTTGAGCTTTGCGGATTGAAATTTGTTCAATCTAGGGGCTATTAAATCGCGGCGCGAGGTTTGTAACCTAGTGGGCTAAGTAAAAATCGAGCAACAAAGAGTTTATCGCCCCTAGGCAGAACCCGAAGGGCAGCGCATGTTTGGCATTTATGCTGCGTTATCGCCTATTTATGTGGAATAACCACACTTCATAGGCTCTGCCTTGCCTAAAAACCAAACACACTGCTGCAAATTCAACCATCAAAGAACAACACGCCCTATCCACGTAGGTAAATTACCCGCCAATGTTATGGGCCATAACTAGGTGCTTGCTAGCGAGAAAAACATGCAAGCTATAATAACCGATGGCAACGCAGCAGGGCTTAGTAACCACTACTTAAAGCCTAACGATACTCGCGTACTTGCCGCTACCGACATTATTGGCGGTGGCAAATCAGCGCAAGTTACTTTTAATACTAGCGCCTTAACAGCAGGGACTAACTACACGTATTTTTGCTCTTTTCCTGGGCATTACGCCATGATGAAAGGCACATTTACGCTTAAATAAATATCAAAGGGTGTATTGCACTAACACTGTGTAATACACCCTATTTTATTATTGGCAATGCGTTTGCTCGCCTCGTTTGGCTAAAGCTTTAAAAGCCGCTTGTTGATGTTCTTTTTGTACATAACGGGGTGGCAAAGGATTAACCTGCAACTGATACCCTGTTTGATTAGCTTGCACGCTTGTTACCGGCGATATCCAAACAACATTTAACTCTGGCGCTAAACGCTTAATAACACGCGCTATACCTTCGCCATTTTTTACATGAAAATCGCCCGAAATATGCATTACCTGCGTATTTTTATGCGCTGTTACATAGTTAACAATAGACTCCCCCATAGTTTCATCCCATGTAACTTGTGCTGCAAAATAGTTTTCGTTTTGACTCGGTGAGCCGTGGTGCATTGACGCCATAAAACGTTGTTTATAATCACTGGGGGATGTATCAATAGCGGCTGCAATGAAGCTCTGCTGTGTTTCATCAAGTTTATTTAGGTAACTTATGCCTTGCCTGCCAATACAGGTGACTATATTTTTTGGCGCATTTGCAGCGATTACATCGCTATTGTTCGCTTTAGCCAGCTCTACCAACGCACGGTAATCACTTTTGTAATTAGGCCACGCTTGGGTGTTGTCAATTAAGTATTGCTCACCAATTTCACCTTTAACATACTGGTTTAAAGTAAGCTGATCGGCGCGGCTAAATTGTTCAAGCGACAGGGCAGTGCGTTTATTGACTCTACTTAATTGCTCAAATAACTCAGCCTGAAATAAATGCACACCCAGGTGCGTATGCCATTCACCTACTAAAACCACATCGGCATTTAATAGCTTGGGCTCTAATAATACAGAGCTAACAGGCTTTGCTTGTGCATTATAAAGCGCAGTGTAATAAAGCGACGAGCTTTTATCAGGCGGCACAGTTGTTGTGCTACAACCACTCAAACCCGTAACTAACGCCAGAGTTAACATAGACTTTTTCATACACACCTTTCAAAACCTTTTAATGCAAATAATTATCAATATCATATAATTGTAATACCTATTAAGCCAGCCAAAAACAGTAAAAAATAAATAAGCAAAGAAGATCAAATAAGACATTGTAGAGTGCAATTGATAGGCAGTTATGAGCGAGAAGCAGGCGGTCATCTTTTTATATCAAATGCATTTAAGATTTCCTGACTTGAATTAACTGTTGTATTGTAAATAGTAATTTTGCTTCTGTATAAGGAGCGATATAAGTATCGTGAGATAAGGTTTACTTAGC
>NZ_JACJFD010000037.1:0-34650 GCF_014164415.1 Pseudoalteromonas sp. SG43-1
GCCTCTAAAAAGCAAATTCCCATAGCATAAACAACACCAACTCTGACACACCGAGCAGGTAGCGCCTCAGTCCAACAAGCGATTATGCAACACAAACTGCGTGTCGCATAAATACTAAAGTGTTAAATTTGAGGAGTAATAGCATAGATGAACTGTACTGCATGTGGAAAGGAAGCCAACGTGCAAGCAAAGTTTTGCTCTGAGTGCGGAAACGACCTTAAAATCCAAAACAATATAAATATTGAATCTGGTGATAACTCGGTAAATTTTGGTCAGCAAAACCAAGTTACTGGAAATACAATAAATATAAATTCAAATGAAGATGCTTCTAATAAAGCATACATCGATCGAACTAAAGTTAGGCCGTTATCGGTCGCTGGAACTCAACTAAAAGCGTCTTGGCTTTTAGTCTCTGGCTTACTTAGTTTTTTTGGCAGCATTGCGAGTATTCTTGGATTTATTGGAACCGAATACCAATTCATCTTTATTATAACTATGGCAATCGGCGCAATATTGTTTCCGATTGGTATGGCTTTAGTTCAATCCAAGCACCTAGATTTCCCTCCATTTTTCAATCTTGAGACTGGGTCGAAAGGAGAGATATACATCACCAAAGTTGAAGGTAGTTGCCCGAAATGTACAGGGAAATTAAAGCTTCGATCAATTGGTCCAAAAAACAATAAGACAACCGTAGTCAGGTGCACACGTAACCCTGACCACATGTGGGGCTTCGACCCAACGGTGTTGCCAGATTTATAGAAAATTTAACAAGCGCAAGCAGCCGGAAAAATTACTCGCTAGCGCTCCCAATTTTCCGCTGTTGCGGGCGTCAGTGGTCCTTAACAATGGGTTTTCAAATTTAGGATGAATGAAGAGAATGAAAATTACTTTATAGCAAAGTATGTAGCAGGTGCTTGTAAAACTGATGATTTGATCAATTATGCAAATTATAAGTTAAACAATGGCGTTTATTCTGACGAGCTACTGGATATTATTGATGCAGAACCTAAGTGTTGGGGAATTGTTTCACCTATTTTTGAAAGACTTATTGCTCAACTACCTTCATTTGAGGATTCAATTAATTTAATAATTAAATATCACTTAAAGTTAATTGCTAGTGAGAAAGTAGACCCATTCATTCAATTTCGGCAGTTGCTAAATGATATTAATAATTTTGATCTATATGAAAACGTGGCTAAGTATGCTGGAGATAATGTAGGGATCGAACATCTTTATGGGTTGTATTACGCAAGAGATGATTTGGATGTAAATGACAATGATGGTGTTGTTGAAATAAGTGTTCTAATGCAAGAAAAATCTAAAAAATGGCTATCGGAACACTAACAAACGCATCAAAGAATTATAGTGACACCCATCCTAATTACCTTCTTTTATAAATTAAAAAATATAATTACTTTACCTTTGTTAATACTAATATTAAATCAGTGGTTAATAACTGCTCTACATACAAACAGTAATTGTTATTTTGTCCAATATTACTGATCTCCACCATTTTGGTGTATTCCTACACTAATAAAAACTGGCTAGGTGTTATCTATTTATTTACATGGAAGTCATCTCGTGGCTAAAATAGGTGCAATGTAATATATTGACATTTGTCGGTTTATAAAACGACAAATGTCGTATACAAAGTTGTTAAACGGCTAGGAGAAAGTCAACAATGCCATATGTAATTGAACAGTGGGCTGATATATCTGAAAGCTTTAATGATTCGGTATTACTAGGAAATGGAGCTTCAATTGGTATTGATAGAAGCTTTTCATATCCTTCGTTACAGCAACACGCAATCGATAATGGCTTGCTAACTCATCATGTTCAGCGCCTTTTTTCTCACTTTGATACTAATGATTTCGAGTTGATTTTGCGTCTTGTTTGGCAAGCAAACAGGGTTAACCTAGCATTAGAGATTACTGACAACGAGACCCAAAATGCATATGAGCATGTTCGTGACTGTTTGATCCAAGCTGTACGTAGTATTCATCCGGAGTGTTGCGAAGTTGAAGAGCAATTTACAGATATCGCCTTATTTTTAAGCTCTTTTAAAACAGTACTTTCACTTAACTATGACTTATCTCTGTATTGGGTGATTATGCATGCAAACCGTGACTTCAATGGTCATTGCTTCAAAGACTGTTTCCTTCATGGTGAGTTTGATGAAGATTGGCAGAGATTTCGTGAATCAATAAGCCGATGGGACAGACGTAACACATTAATATTTTACCCGCATGGCAGTCTAATACTCGCTAGAAATGTTGTTGAGCAAGAGGAGAAGTTAGAAGCAGGAGGTGGTGATTTATTGCGTGCAATATTGCGCCAATGGGAGTCTGGAGAATACATACCTTTGTTCGTTAGTGAAGGTACTTCAAGTCAAAAGGTAAAGGCAATTCATAATAGTCACTATTTGAATACTGTTTATCGTGAGGTGTTACCCAAAGTAGGTAATAACCTGACAATCTATGGATGGGGTTTTGGTGAGCACGATATTCATATATTACGTCGTTTGGCTGAGTCTGATGTTACTAGTGTAGCTATATCGGTTTTTGGTGCTGACCAAGGTTATTGCACTCGCGTCCATCAAATGATTCTAGATCACATAGGTAACGATGTTGAAGTAGTCTTTTTTGACTGTATGAGTCCGGGCGCTTGGAACAACGCCGCTTAACAAGTTTGTCAACTAGGACAAATTTTAGCTACGCATTTTGTGTTGCCGCTGCGCGTCAGTATCACACAAACTGCTTCACAAAAATTAGCCTGTTACAAAGGCATTATAACTTTCTCGGAGTTTGGTGTATGGAGTTAGAAAGAGCATTAAAAATATCAACAAATTTGATTGTTGATATTACGATGTCAGTTACTGTTCTAAAAGATTACCTGTATAAAAGTGATCTTTCTAAGTTACATGAACGAGCACTTTATAGGTTATGTTTTACTTCAATTATCATGAACTGTTCTAAATATGTAGAATTTTGTGATAAATATAATAAGTTACTTCATACGGAAAATCCTAAATTAGACTCTTTACGAAATACTTTTAAAGAGAAAGTAAAAAATAAAGGTATTATAAGTTTCCGAAATGATTATATTGGTCATATTCATTCAAAAAAAATGCAACGCCCTCTGGATGATATCGAGATTCAAGACAAATTTATTAGCATCATTGATTCAGATAATGTCGCTTTATTTTTTGATTGGTTATGCCCTGACGATATTTTGAATACAGACTTAACAAAGAGCTTAGTTGGAGTTATTCAATTAACTAGGGATGAGTTAGAAAAAAGTTATAATCGGGTAGCCAGAGGTCTCTAACCTCCAGCCCCCACACCACCCATCATGCGGGTCCGCAATGGGCGGTTCATATCCCGTAATGAATATTGATCCAAATATCTCTCAATGACACTAAACCTTGTGACGCTAAATAGTCATTGCCTAAGGCAATGTTTATTCCTTTTGTTTTTGAGCTTCTGCAAGAGCCTTTACTGGTGATACCACAGGCTATGACGAGTCGTACGCTGCCCCCAGTTTTATTAAACTGCGTACTTTGGTGCGTGGTCTACGCCATCAAAAAAATTAGGATGGCACCCATCCTAATTACCTTGAACCGACTTTCCTTTAAATAAAAAGCGGAACATTACAGTGAACAAAGGTATGAATAAATTGACCTTACGGGGTCAAATGAAAGTGAATACCTTACTTCACGCTGCGGCAACTGTATTGCCTTGTTCATAATATAGAAAAGCTGAAAAACACGATGCATTAATGAGGGTAAGCCCTTTTAACCTAAAATAAAGCGACTAAAGCATCCATAATTCCTTCCAAAACGCCAATTAAAACAATATCAAACACTTCAATATTCTACGTAAAAATACAGTAATCAATTGAACCAAAATAGGAACTCAGCTATGGTTTATTTATCAATAAAAAATTTAAAAACGAGTTAATCTACAGGCTCGTTAAGTTACCAAGGAAGATATGCGTAAATTTCTGGCATTGGATATAAAATCTCAAATAGACTTGCGAGAAAAGTATCCAGATCTTGATAAGTTGTATGCTGCAGAAGATACAGATGCATATACTTACATGGCGGTTTCGGTTTTCGATCGTTGGTTGGGAGCAGAAGACTCAATTAAATACTTATCTGATGTTGCTGATGAGGAGCAACAAAGTAGAGATGCAAAATTCGTTAAATTTGCGAAAAAATTAATCGACAACACTGAGGTTCTAAACTTTACATTTAAAGGTCGTTGGAGTTCAGCTAAACCACAGTTTCGCAAATTCACCTCGGACGCAGCTAAAGAAGCTTACCTAATGTGCGCTCCACATAATGTAGATAGTAGTCATTTTTATAAAGTGATGCTGCCTGAGTTGGAGGCTGTATATTTTGAAAGCTGGGACGACACTAATGTTTTCTATTTACGTAATCCTAAACACGCAGAAAAAATTGAAAAATGGGCTAATGAATGTGGCTTATACCGTCTAAATAGGTAACTTAACAAGCGCATCAAAAATGACGTCAAACGCTTGGCTGACGCTCATTCTTCGCTAATTTTAGCCAAGCATTATCCGCATTTTATGCGGGCGCTAGCAGTACTAGCTATAGAGAATTTTTCATGAAACAGAATGCAATCAATTTTAAAGAAAAGTTTACTAAGTTTACAGATCATTGGTCTCCTCGTGTAATTGCAGAAATGAATGACTATCAGTTTAAATTGGTCAAAGTAGAAGGTGAATTTGTATGGCATGATCACCCGGATACTGACGAAGTTTTCATTGTAATTGAAGGGTGCCTTAACATTGAATTTCGCGATGGAGTCGTTACATTAGAATCAGGTGAAATGTTTGTAATCCCTAAAGGCATTGAACATAAACCTATAGCAACTTCAGAATGTAAAATCATGATAGTTGAACCTAAAGGTGTTGTTAATACTGGTGATTCAGGTAGCGAACTTACAGCAGAAGATGATGTTTGGGTGTAATGCACAGCTAACAAGAACATTAGACGAAATTTGCTCTTCCCCCATTTAATAGATATCACGATTATTTTTTACCATACACATTCTCAGGATTTATTTGCATTAGTAGTGCGGGGTTATCTATCGGTTTAAACCCGTATTGCGCATAAAGGCCATGCGCATCAGAAGTAGCTAATAAAAAGCGCCTGAGCCCTTGTAGCTCAGGGTGCTCTACTATCGTTTTAATAAGTAACTTACTCAGCCCATTTCCTTGCGATTGCGGGGCAATAAATACATCTGCTAAATAAGCAAAGGTTGCGTTATCAGTCACTACTCGGGCAAAGCCAACTTGTTCGTTATGAGCGCTGTAAACACCAAAGCACATTGAGTTATCAATAGCCGATTGCATCACGCTTTTAGGGATGCCTTTGGCCCAATAGCTATTAGCAATAAAGTTATAAATAACGTTAAAGTTAAGTTTACTTTTGTCTGTGCTGATTGAGTAATCACTAGTGTTTACAGTCATAAGTTAATAGTCTTTTATTAATATTTTATAAGCGTTTCTATATAGTCTTTAACGTTCCTATAGCCTATAAATAATCTTTAACGTTTTTAAGCTGTTTGTCGTGTACTTTTGAAAGTACTAATAGCGAGCAAATAGCCCCAAATAACGCCAGTCCCATATCTGATTGGGTATCCCACACGTAACCTTGCGTGCCTAAAAACGCTTCTGCGTTTTCGCCGCTTAACACTGCAACCCACCACTCTATCAATTCGTAAAAGGCGCTAAATGCCAAACATACCGAAATAACAAAGGTGATTAACCAGCCTCGACCATTTACTACTTTTTTGCGCAGTAAAATTTCGCGTGCTAGTAGTGCAGGTACAAAGCCTTGAAAAAAGTGCCCTACTTTATCGTAGTTATTACGCTCACTACCAAATAGGTTATCAAAAAAAGGAACTTCGGCGTAGGTGTAATGCCCGCCAATCATCAGCACAATGCAATGCGCTAAAATAAATGTATATAAAATAGGGGTAAGTTTAAAGTGGCTATAGGTACTTGCTAGCAGCACTAAACCAATAATTGCGGGGATAACTTCAAGCAGCCATGTAAATTGATCTTTTGGGTTAATACCAGACCAAATTAATACAATAAAAAACAGGCTCAGCCATAAATACTTCATTTAGAATCCTTTTCTAAATTGATCAAATTTACGGCATTTTACGCCTTTGAAATAAACGACGCTACCTATAGTTTGTTTTTGCGGTAATGCGATTAAACAAAGTAGGAAAAAAGCGCTTAATTGTTGGCGCCCAACCACTTAAACCTTTGCCAATAATCACTTCGTCTTTTTTATTGCTAATGGCACGAATCATTTTTGAAGCCGCTACGCTTACATTCATGCCATTTTCTATCGACTCTTCTGGTTTATTTTGCGCTATGCCTTGCTCGTTTAGTGAGTTATGCGCAATTGCTGTTTTAATAGAGCCTGGGCAAATTGTTAAACAATGAATGTTATGTTGTGCTACTTCTGCTCGTAGGCAATCCATAAAACCAACCACCGCATATTTAGAACCCGAATAACCTGTTCTAAATTTTGACCCAACTTTACCCGCCACACTACTAATAGACACAATTGAGCCACTGCGCCTTGCCACCATAGTAGGCAATATAGCTTTAGTAAGTGCAATTAAGCCAAAGTAATTAACCTCCATTAATTGGCGATACACGTTAAAGTCGTTTTCTAAAAATAAGCTACGCTGCGATACGCCGCCGTTATTAATTAAAATATCTATTGTAGGAAGCTCGTTCATTTTTGCTGTTATTGTGCTCAGTACGTGTTCTGGCTGGGCTAAGTCCAGCGGCACAACTAAGTGCCCTTCGCCTTTAAGCGTTGATTTTAAATCATTTAGTTTATCTACATTGCGCGCCGATAAAATAACGCGCGCTCCAAGCTCGGCAAATTGTATAGCAAGCTCTTTACCAATACCTGACGATGCCCCGGTGATCCACACGGTTTTATTATTATATTGCATGCGTTATCTGCCCTTTTTTTGTTATTTATTAGGTTTTATAAAGGTACTTAGTAAAGTATTTTACGCCTTTGTAGGACCTGCTATTGCGTTTACTTCATCTTCTAATGTTTTGTAAAAACCCATTAAAAATAGTAGTTCAACAGTTACGTACAAAGGGCCAATAATTAAACCAATTAGGTCATCTACAAACGCCGGTTTTTTACCTTCGTAATAGTGCCCAATAAACTGTAATACCCAACCAAATACAAACACACCTACGCCAATACTCAACCAAGGCCAAAACGCCATTGCCGCAATAGGCTGAGCAGCAACAAGGAGTAAAGTGAATATCACGGCCATAATAAAGCCAAGCGAAAAGCTCAGCATAAAATAATAAACAACCGACGCTAATACAAAAAGTTGTGCACCATCAATTACTACGCTACCAAGGGGTATTTGAATGCGCGCTAGTAAACACAACGCTGCAAATACAATGAGCGGAATACCAATAAAGTGCGTTAGTACATTGCGCTTAGAACGATGATACAAACCATATTTACCAAGTTGCTGTTGAAGTGTTTTCATTGTTTTGCCTTTATTTTTATATATAAAACTTACTTTAGCAAAAGTAGACACAACAACAATGTCAGGTATCCGACATTTTGTAAATTAAACAAATGCAGAAATTATTTTACCCGGCTCATGCTCACCATTCATATCCGTTCGCTCGCGCCCTTTTTGATACTCTTGCTCAAGCATTTTTTGAAGTTCCTCTATTTTATCAGCAATTGCGCTAGGGTCTGCGCCCTGACCTTGTAGCTCTTTAGTGAGCTCTTCTATTGTCGCTTTTAGCTCGTCTATCTTGTTTTTGTTTACGCCTAAGCGCTGATAAACCAGTGCTTCTTGGGCACTTTCTAAAAACGTTGGTTCTTTAGGGGCTGAGGTAATGCCTTTAGCATCACTTGTTTTTTCATTAGGATGGACATTAGTTGCCGCAACTTCGCTTGAACCTGCCGCTTTATTTACTGTAGGAGAGTTATAATTACCATATTGATTTTTAAAGGTTATTGTAGTCATTAGCTCAAATCCATTGTTGCGTTACATTATCTGTAGCAATTTTGGTTCCAACTAAATAAAGCAGCCTCTATTTAAGCTTGTGTAGCACGCGCTTGTAGCTTTTGTTTATCTAAAACTGTTATGCGTTGATACCCCAAACTAATAGCTTGTAAGCTAACAAGCTGTTGCAGTATTTGATTAATAGTTTGGCGCGTTAGGTAGGTCATATCAGCAAGTTGCTGCTGAGATAAAACAAGTGGTGTTAAGTGCTCTGTATGTTCGCTGAGCATTAAAAGTCGATTGCATACTTTTTGCTCAGCGCTTAGTAATGCGTGATCTTCCATTGAGCTAAACATTAGGCGTAACTTTTGTGCCAACAATAAACCAAACTCCTGCCAATATTGTGGCTGCTTGTTTAATAGCTGTTCAAGCGCGCGTTGGGGCACGTAAAAAAGCACAACATCAGTTTGTGCATATACATCATGAGTGCGCAGGCCACCATCAAACAAGGTAACTTCGCCAAACCACAGTGATGAATCAATAAAGCTCAATACGGCTTCTTTGCCTTCGTTACTTACGCCACTAATACGCACCACGCCGCTAAGCACTGCATAAATTCCATCGTGCTTATCACCTCGCAAAAATAATGACTGCTGAGCCTTTAGCGAGAGCGTTTTGCCCTGCGTTAATAAAAAGCTTTTTAAATAAGCGCTACGGTTTTTAAACCAATGCCCTTGCTCTATTACGTTTTGCTGCTGTGGAGTCATTATTTACTGCATTTGCTTATTAAATGGCTGTTTTTCGATAACCAATTTTTTAGGGAAATTTAAATCGGTTGCTATAACAAAATCATCGTAAGGATCATTACCCGAAAACAGCTCAGTAATTAATGTATCGTTTTTATAAACATTAACGGTTACACCACTGCCCATACCGCCTGAGTTAATAATATAATAATGATACTCGCCGTTACTAAAAAATAAAATACTCTCGCCAATACGCCCTACTTGCCTGTAGTAACTACCAAATGGTGCATCTGGTGTAGCTTCTTTTTCAAGCCCTATGTCATTAACTCTACCAAATCGATAACTAAGCGATGAGTCATCTTTTGCAACACAAATAGAAAGCACTTTATCGGTAGGCTCTAACTTGTAGGCTGTACTTACATCTGGGTTACGCACAACTTTATGCATTTTTGCGTTAATGTAGGCTGCTTCATTACTTTTACAATGTGTAGCTAGCATACCGACCACTAAAGCGGGTTCGTGTGTTTGAGCTGCTGGAGGCGTGTTTACTTTGAGATTAGAGGGTGAGTTACTTACATTATTATTTAGCTGAGGACTACCTTGAATTGCCATACTTTGATCGTCACAACCAAACAATGCAAACAAGAAGAAAGAATAAAAGCTCGCTAAAAATTTAATGCGCATAATAAAATCCATCTATGAGAGAGCCTTTAAAATAGCGATAAAACTAGCGACTCGCAACACCTTATGCGCAATACTTTATAAGTTTATTTTTAAACCATCTTCTGCAAAAACTACGTTACTTTTTAGTGATTTAATTAACGATTTTTTAAACAACTACTGGTTTTTAATGACCGATTCATAAACTGAGATAGAACCGCCGCTTGATGCGTTTTCATCAATTGCGTTGTACATAATCACTACATCGGCATTTTTGCTAAGTTAGCAAATGTACCTATTTTTTGTTGAGTGACCAACGGCCAATTTATTAATTTTAGCTAGTATTAAAAGCTGATTTAAACACCTTATAAAAGTGTGTAAATAACTAAATTAATCAATAATTGGTTTTCTTATAATAAAATGTTGTTACCGCACTATTTCAAACGGTTTTTTATAACCAATTGTAATTTATAATTTAAATAAAATTAAATCCAAAAAACATACATTTTAAAAACAATTTAGTCTCATTTTATTAAAACAACAGTTGACCCTATTCAAAATATAAACTAGCATTTCTGGAAGCGCTTCCACAAAATCTAGTTAAACAGATTTTTCTGGAAGCGCTTCCACACATTTGACAATGTTTATAACTACACAATAACAGCCCCATACAAGCTGTTAATAATAATGATAAAAGCGCGAGGGAAACCGAATGTCCAACCATATTGTAAGAAAAACAAAGATAGCGACCAGCCTATCTCTGATTTTAGGTGCATCAATCTCTTTGCCTGTATATGCACAAGAAGCAAATACAGATGTTGAAGTAATCCAAGTTACTGGTTTTAAAAGCAGTATTAAAGAGTCGACTCGTTTAAAACGCGACGCCGCTGGTGTTGTAGATGCAATATCAGCTGAAGATATTGGTAAATTCCCAGATACCAACTTAGCCGAGTCGCTACAGCGTATTACGGGTGTGTCGATTGATCGCTCAAATGGTGAAGGCTCTAAAGTAACGGTTCGTGGTTTTGGCCCCGACTACAATATGGTAACCCTAAACGGGCGTACAATGCCGGCGGCATCTTTGCCTGCAGGCGGTGGTACACCTAGCTCTCGTGCATTTGATTTTGCAAACTTAGCGTCTGATAGCGTTAAATCGGTTGAAGTATATAAAACGGGTAAAGCAAGCATTGCATCAGGTGGTATTGGCGCAACAATTAATATTAATACCGCTCGCCCGCTCGACAACCCAGGCTTTGTTTCAAGCATTGGCGTAAAAGCATTACACGACTCAACAAACCGCGTTGGTGATGACATAACACCAGAGCTTTCGGGCTTAATTAGCTGGACCGACAGTGAAGCTAAATTTGGTGCCTCGTTAACTGCAAGCATGCAACAGCGCGATAGCTCATCAACAGGTGCGTTTGTAAATCAATGGAACACATCTGCTTTTGACGGCACAATCCCACAAGCAGCAGACGATATTGTTTTAACTAATGCACCCGCTGTAGGTCAACTTTATTCAATGCCATCAGATTTGCGCTACACCATTGCCGACAGAGAACGTACTCGTACAAACGCGCAATTAACGCTGCAATACAGCCCAATTGATGATTTAACAGCCACGCTTGATTACACATATTCTAAGCAAGATTTATTCGAAGCCCGTGCTGAGCAATCAATTTGGATGGATAACTACAAAAGCGCGCTAACGTTTGACGATAACGCGGTAAAAACCCCGATTTATTACCGAGAAGAACGTCGCGATCAGCAAACACGCGATTTAGGCTTAGCATTTCAAGAGCTAAACCAAGTTAACCAAAACGACTCTATTGGTTTAAACGTTGAATACTATTTCAACTCAGAATTAAGCTTTATGTTTGATGCGCACAATTCAAAAGCCACTAGCAAACCAGATGCACCTTACGGCAGCTGGGTAAACGCAGGCTTGGGCGCAAACGTAGTTAACGCACAAGAAGTTGATTTTAGCCGTGAGCTTCCATCAATGAGTATCGATTTTGATGATTGCCGCCGAGACAACCTAAATTGTAATAACACGTTAGATGCCTCTGATGTGGGTACGTCTATTTTAGATTCTAACTTTGCTCGCCAAGAATCTGAAATCACAGAATTTAGAATCCATGGTAAATACGAAATTGAAAACGGGGCAATTGACTTTGGTATAGAGTCTCGCTCTATGGAAAGCCATTCACTGCAATCACTTACGCGTAATACAATGGGTAACTGGGGTATAGAAAACCCAGGCGAACTACCTGATGGCTACCTAAACCCAACAAACTTTTTAGCTGAGTTTGACGACTACGATACATCGGGTTCGTACAACCAAGGTTATACCGGCAGCGCATCGCAAATTGGTTACTGGGCAGGTGAAGAATACGGCTTTAACTTTGCAGCCGATGGCGCATTTGCAACTAACCGCACCATTGAAGAAGACATAACCGCTGCGTTTGTGCAATTTACTTACAACGGTTACATTGGCGATATGCCATACAACATTGTTATTGGCGCGCGGCAAGAGTCTACCGACATTACCTCAACGGCTAATATCGATTTACCTAACGCAGTAGCGTGGGAAGGTAATAACGACTTTAATGTTCGTTTTGGCTCGGCTAAAGAAGATTTCACGCTTAAATCTAGCTACGATCACTTTTTACCAAGCTTTGACTTTGACATAGAAGTAATTGAAAACGTAAAAGCGCGTTTTTCTTATAGCACGACAATTGCTCGCCCAACTTACGATAACTTAAGTTCAGCAGCGACCGTTGGTGTACCAGGTGCCCCTACTCTTTTAGCGGGTTCTTCACCGGCTACAGCGTCAACGGGTAATCCTGGTTTAGTGCCGCTAGAATCTGATAATATTGATGTATCGGCTGAGTGGTACTTTGCAGAAACAAGTTATGTGTCGGTAGGTTATTACACTAAAGACATCGAAAACTTTATTGGTTTAACACCAATGACGCAAAACTACTACGGATTACGCGATGCAACAGCGGGTCCTCGCGCACAAGCTGCCATTGCTGAGCTAGAATCTCGCGGACTTGCTCTAACCGATTCAAACTTATTTCAAATGGTTGCCGCAACAGAAAATGGCGTTGATTTTGACTCTATGACCTACGAAGAGTTTGAAGCCGCCTACGATGTAATTGCTAACAGCGATGACCCATTACTAGAATTTACAGCACAAGTACCTACCAACAATAAAAATGCTACCATTGATGGTTTTGAAATTGCCTTTCAGCACTTTTTTGGTGAAAGCGGTTTTGGTGTGCAAGCAAACTACACCACAGTTAATGGCGACATAGACTTTGATGTAAACGCTGACCCTACTACAACACAATTTGCACTAGTGGGTTTAAGCGATACAGCTAACTTTATTGCAATGTACGAAAACGATGATTTTCAAGCACGTATTGCTTACAACTGGCGTGATAAGTTTTTAAATAGCGCAGCTCGATACGTAAACGAGCCAGGCTTTACTGAAGAATATTATCAAGTCGACTTTAATGTTGCGTACAACTACAGCGAACAACTATCGTTTTTTGTTGAAGGCCTTAACATTACTGAACAAAACAGCCGCGAACATGGCCGTACGTCAGCACAATTGTGGAACCTACAACAGCTAGGTGCACGTTACAATATTGGTATGCGTTACAACTTCTAAAGGTAATACAAAGTAAAGCCGTTAGTTTTTACTAGCGGCTTTTTTGTATTTAAAACAGTATTAATGCTAGTTTAATTGTTATCAACTTTAGGGTGTTAACTCATGACCAAACCAATAACAAAAATAGTCGTTTTAGGCGGTGGCACTGCCGGTTGGCTAAGCGCAGGCTTATTAGCTGCCGAACACCCGCACCTTAATGTAACGTTAGTGGAGTCGGAAAATGTGCCTATATTGGGCGTCGGCGAAGGTACATGGCCGTCAATGCGTAACACGCTGCAGCGCATTGGCATTAAAGAAATTGATTTTATAACCCATTGCGACGCGTCATTTAAGCAAGGTTCTAAATTTATAAATTGGCGCAACCTCAGCGAGGGAGAAAACTACTACCACCCTTTTATGAATCCACAAGGCTACGAGCACACTAATTTACACGCCAGCTGGCAACGCATTGCACCTGATCAAAAATTTGCCGACGTTGTTAATATGCAAAGCTTTGTATGCCAAGCAGCACTTGCACCAAAACAATTACAAACACCCGAATATGCAGCGGTCACCAACTATGGCTATCATTTAGATGCGGGTAAATTTGCAGAGTTTTTAAAAAATCACTGTGTTAAAAATCTAAACGTTACACATATTATTGACGATGTAACCGAGGTTATTAACGACGAGCATGGCTATATTGCCGTATTAAAAACAAATAATAATGGCGATATAACAGGTGATTTATTTATAGATTGCTCAGGCTCTCGTGCTCGTTTAATTGGTGAGCATTTTAATAGTGAGTTTATATCGCAAGATCATATTTTATTTAATAACAGCGCTGTTGCGGCGCAAATACCTAATGCACACACCGATCAACCAATTGCCTCTGCTACGCTATCTACAGCGCAAAGTAACGGCTGGATTTGGGATATAGCCCTACCAACGCGCCGTGGTACAGGTTATGTATTTAGCAGTAAATATCAAAGTGATGAAAGCGCAAAAAATACTCTAAAAAGCTACATAGCTAAAACTACCAGTGAGCAACAAGCTGAGCAACTTAACTACCGCGTATTAAAATTCAGCCCTGGTTACAGGGAACAATTTTGGATTAAAAACTGTGTTGCCGTGGGTATGTCTGCTGGCTTTTTAGAGCCGCTTGAAGCGTCAGCACTTGCAATGGTTGAGCTTTCAATTAGCATGATAAGCGAGCAACTACCGCAAAACCGCGCCCATATGAGCCAGCTTGAAACGCGTTTTAATGAGCGTTTTAGCACTCGTTGGCAGCGCGTTATTGAGTTTTTAAAACTTCATTATGTGCTAAGCGAGCGCGACGACACTCCTTATTGGCAAGATATTAGTAATTTAAATACCGCGCCCGAGCGCCTGCAAAACTTACTTAAACTTTGGCAATTTCAACCCCCTAGCCGCTTTGATTTTATTGAAAACGAAGAAGTGTTTTCATCAAGTAGTTACCAATACGTTTTATATGGCATGGGCTTTGATACACAAACAGTATCTGCACAAAATACATTTAACGACCCACGCGCTGGGGATTACTATTATCAGCAAAATCGCGAAAAAATAGCGCAGTGTTTAAACGGACTACCAAGTAATCGCGCGCTTTTAAATCATCTTTTATCAAATAATGGGCAGCCACATAATGACTAAAACAAACGCTGTTAAAAACGTAGTAATTGCTGGAGGCGGCACTGCTGGTTGGATGGCCGCAGCGGCACTTGCTAAACTAGTTGGTAACAATATAAACATAACCCTTGTTGAATCTGACGATATTGGCACTGTAGGTGTTGGCGAAGCAACAATTCCGCCTATTCGTACATTTCATAAATTGCTGGGTATAAACGAGCAAGCATTTATGAAAGCCACTCAAGCAAGCTTTAAATTAGGTATTAGCTTTGAAAACTGGGGCGATGAAAACACGCATTATATTCACTCATTTGGCGCAACGGGCAAAGAATGTTGGGCGGGTGAATTTCATCACTTTTGGCTGCAAGGAAAAGCACTTGGAATAAACAACCCATTTGGCGATTACTGCTACGAGCTGCAAGCGGCTAAAGCCGGTAAATTTGCGTTTAATCAGCAAAACCCCATTAACTATGCCTACCATATGGATGCCACGCGTTACGCGCAGTTTTTACGTGAATTTTCAGAGCCGTTAGGTGTAAAACGTATTGAAGGTAAAATACAAAAAGTAGTAAAAAACACTAAAACAGGCCATATAGAATCATTGATTTTAAATAATGGCGAGCACATTAACGGCGACTTTTTTATTGATTGCACCGGCTTTAGAGGCTTATTAATAGAGCAAGCATTGCATACTGGCTACGAAGACTGGTCGCATTTACTACCGTGTAACAGCGCCATTGCGGTGCAAACAAAATCAACCAGCGATACCGTATTGCCACTTACCCGATCTATTGCCCACAAAAGCGGCTGGCAATGGCGTATACCGCTGCAAAACCGTGTAGGCAACGGATTAGTTTATTGCAGCCAATATATGGATGACGAGCAAGCCAAAGCGCTCTTATTAAGTAACATTGAGGGCGAGGCGCTTACAGAGCCACGTATTATTAAATTTAAAACAGGGCGCCGCTTAAAAGGCTGGAATAAAAACTGCTTAGCGCTTGGCCTTGCTAGCGGTTTTGTTGAACCACTTGAGTCCACCAGCATTCACTTAATTATGTCGGGTATTATTCGCTTTATGCGTTTATTTCCGTTTAATGGCATAACTAATCACGCCATTGACGAATACAACAAACAGCTTAAAAGCGAAATTGAAAATATTCGCGACTTTATTGTGCTGCACTACAAAGTAACTAATCGCGATGACAGTGAGTTTTGGCAACACTGTAGTGCGATGGAGGTTCCAAAAACACTTCAGCATAAAATTGATTTGTTTAAACAAACCAGCCGTGTATTTTTAGACGATGGCGATATTTTTAGAGTCGATTCGTGGGTGCAAGTTATGCTTGGTCAAGGTATTGAGCCTAATCAACATCACTTAATAGCCAGCATGATGAGCGACGAAGAACTCACCCGTTTTTTACACGGTATTAAGCAACAAATAGAGCAGCGCGTCAGCCAATTACCATCTCATCATGAGTTTTTAAAGCAGTATTGCCCAGCATAAATATCCTCTTAAAAAAAAAGCCCTTATTACTAAGGGCTTTGAGACAACACACTATAAACACTTTACTATTCACACTTAACCATGGCACTTTTAGCGCTTTGTGGCTCAAAGCTAATATCTGAAACTGAAACGCTAAGCTCTCCTGCTGTTTTAATAATAAAAGGGCTGGTTACTCTGGCAAAATCAACACCCTTTTTAGCAAAACACGTTAAATCTATGCTCATGGTTTGCCATGTATTTAAATCAGCATTTTCAAGATCACGGGTAATATCAAGCTCGCCGCCACAGCCTTGTTCGCACTTCATTGCAAGGTATGTTTGCGAGCTAGGTATTTGGTTTACTTTATAGCTAAAGCTAAGGGCGGAATTTGCTTCAATGTAGGCCACTTTGTCTTCGGTAAAGTTACTATTAATTTCGATGTAGCTGGGTGCAGTGCCATCAAAATTAAATTGCATCGCATCTTCTTGAATCGCTTTGTCTTCAGTGCGATAAGTAATACCGCCAAGCTTTACACTGTTACTTGCTACTTGGTGCTGCTCGCTGTTTGAATTTAAAAACAAACGCCACGGTGTTTTAAAACTGCCATTAAATATAGATAACGGCGCAAGGTTACTAACATCAACACCTGAGTCTTCATTTAGATTATTGGCAAGCGTACTTTCATCTTTATACGTTAAGCCAAAGCCATAGGGTAATAATGGCGAGTAATCAGCATCACCCTTATTTACTGCGGTTTGTAGTGGCGATTTAGGCCACGAGAAAGACAACTTACCTTTAAAGTCGTATTGTACCTGCCCACTTTCATCCGCTAATAATACATCTGCAATGCCTTGTCCTTCAGTGCCAGGAAGCCATGCTGCTACAAATGCATCTGACGCGTTTAGCTCGCTGTTAACCCACATTGGTCTGCCCGATATAAACACCGACACCACCGCAATACCTTGCTGCTTTAATGTTTTTAATATTTTAAGAGAGCGTTTATTGTTACGTTCAAACTCAAGGTTGTCTTTATCGCCATGTCCTTCTGCGTATGGTTCTTCACCAAATACAACAATGGCTACATCGGGTTTGGTATTAAACTCACCCGTTGGGCTTAAAATAGCGTTACCGCCAGCGGCATCTATTTGCGTTTTTAGCCCCGCATAAATAGACGTTGCCCCAGGAAAATCAGCATTTTGATTATTAGTTCCCTGCCACGTAATACTCCAACCACCCGATTGCTTGCCTATGTTATCGGCCGCATCGCCTGCTATAAGTATGTTGCTTGATGGGTTAAGCGGTAATAAATGGTTGTTGTTTTTAAGCAGTACTAGCGACTCTTGTACCGCTTGGCGGGCAATATCGCGATGTGCTGGCGCACCTATTAGTTTTAATTTACCTGAATATTTTCGATTTGCAGGGCTTGGTTTATCAAATAAACCTGCACGTAATTTAACGCGTAAAATACGCGCTACGGCGTCATTTATTCGCGCCATTGTTATTGTGCCCGCTTTTACTTGTTTAATTGTATTTTCATAAAGTGGTTTCCAAGCACCCGTTGGCACCATAAAAATATCAAGCCCCGCATTAACAGCCTGCGGGCAACTTTCATTTGTACAGCCGGCAACTTGTCCGTGCCCGTTCCAATCTCCTACAACAAAGCCATCAAAACCCATTTTTGTTTTTAATACATCGGTAAGTAAGTATTTGTTGCCGTGATTTTTTTTACCATTCCAGCTATTAAACGATGCCATAACCGACTGACTACCTGCGGTTAAGCCACCTATATAACCTTGCGCATGAATGTTATATAACGTCTCTTCGCTATCAATGTTGTCCCCTTGATCGTCACCACCTACTGTGCCGCCATCGCCTAAAAAGTGCTTAACAGTGCTAATTACGCGTTTATCACTTAAAAAGTCTTCATCGGCTCTGCCTTGCAATCCGTTTACAATTGCGGCTGAATACTCACGTACAATTGCAGGGTCTTCTGAGTAGCCTTCGTACGTTCTGCCCCATCGGTCGTCGCGCACAACCGCAACAGTCGGTGCAAACACCCAATCTATGCCTGTTGCCATTACCTCTATTGCAGTAGCTGCTGCAATGCGCTCAATTAATGCGGGGTTATTAGCAGCACCTAAACCAATATTGTGCGGAAATAACGTCGCCCCAATCACATTATTATGGCCATGTACTGCATCAGTGCCCCACATGGTTGGAATTTTACTGCCATCAATTGAGTCATCAACCGAGGCCTGATACATGCTCTCAGCAAGTGTTATCCAACCTGCAGGCGTTGCATGCTTATTAGCATTTGGGAACGAGCCACCGCCATTTAAATACGAACCAAAACCGTATTTGCGCATATCTTCAACACTAATATCGCGAATTTCAGGTTGGATCATTTGCGCTACTTTTTGCTCAAGCGTCATTGTTTTTAAATACTGTGCAATCGTATTTTCAATTTCAGGGGTTTTAACTACTTTGCTTTTAAGCGTTGGCCAAAATGATAAATTACCTTGCTCATGCTCAGCCTTTTTGGCTAAGGCGCCTTGGCTATTATTTGCGTTAATCTCTTGTTTGTTACACCCACTTAAAACGCACAATCCTCCAATTAAAATGGGGAGCATGTGTAACCTGTTAGTGTTTAAGCTTTTTTTCATTTTTATAGCCCTGTGTTGTGTCAGTGTGATTTTGTGAGCGCCTATTTGTTATTTAAATTTAACTATTGACCTGTTTAACAATAGCCACTAACCTAAATATGGAAGCGCTTCCTTAAAGTTATTAAATACCATACTTAGTGATTAATCAAATTAAATATGGAAGCGCTTCCAATAATGAATTTAATATACGCTCTATACAAAGCAAACTTTACCAAAAAAGAAGCAGAGGTTTTCTCTTAATGAAACAATTATCTTTACCTAGTGGCTCACCACTTTTAGCCAAAAATTTTACTTATGGTGTAGCTACGGCCTCATTTCAAATTGAAGGCGGCGCAGCTGATCGCTTGCCATGTATTTGGGATACCTTTTGCAGTAAAGAAGGCAAAATAGTCGATAATTCAAATGGCGATGTAGCTTGCGAGCACTACACTCGCTGGAAAGACGATATAAACTTAATTGAATCATTAGGTGTAGACGCTTACAGACTTTCTATTTCGTGGCCGCGCGTTATGACTAAAAGCGGTCACTTAAACCCGATAGGCGTTAAGTTTTATACCGACATTTTAGATGAGTTAAAACGTTTTAACATTAAAGCTTTTGTAACGCTGTACCATTGGGATTTACCACAACATATTGAAGACGAAGGTGGCTGGCTAAACCGTAACACCGCTTACGAATTTGCACATTACACAGATTTAATTACCAAAGCTTTTGGGGAACGTGTGCACTCTTACGCCACCTTAAACGAACCGTTTTGCAGCTCTTACTTAGGTTACGAAATAGGCGTACATGCACCTGGCATTGTAGGTCGCGAATTTGGTCGTAAAGCCGCGCACCACTTATTACTGGGTCACGGTCTGGCTATGCAAGTACTTGCTAAAAATAGCCCAAATACGCTAAACGGTATTGTACTTAACTTTACGCCTTGTTACTCCGTTACTCAAAGTGAAGACGATTTAAAAGCCACTGCATTTGCTGATGACTATATAAACCAATGGTACATGCAGCCTGTAATGCAAGGTAAATACCCTGATATTATTAAGCAATTACCTAAGGCCCACCTCCCAGATATTTTAGATGGCGACATGGAAATAATTGCTCAACCACTAGATTATTTAGGGGTTAACTTTTATACCCGCATGCATTATCAAGCAAGCGAAACCGACTTTTACCATGAGCTGCCACATAAAGCGCCAATGACCGATATAGGCTGGGAAATTTATCCTAAAGCGCTGACAGAATTACTTGTATCGTTAAACGAAAAATACACCCTACCGCCTATTTATATTACAGAAAACGGCGCAGCCATGGCTGACGAATTTAAAGACGGTGAAGTGAGAGACAACGACCGTATTGAATATTACCACGAGCATTTAAATGCCCTACATAACGCAACTGAGCAAGGCGTAAAAGTAGATGGTTACTTTGCGTGGAGCCTAATGGATAACTTTGAATGGGCAGAAGGATATTTAAAGCGCTTTGGAATAGTACACGTAGACTACAACACACAAAAACGAACTGTTAAAGCCAGCGGTAAAGCGTACAGTAACCTAATAACTAGCCGATAATTTTTCGGCTTATAACAATAAGAACACACACAGTGAACAAACTCCCTTTATACGAAAAAGTCGGTTACGCCATGGGCGATGCCGGCGCTAACTTAGTATGGCGCGGCGCGCTTGCTTATTTAGCGGTGTTTTACACCGATACATTTGGCATATCGGCGGCTGCCGCTGCCATGTTGTTTTTAGTGGTAAGGCTATCTGATGGCGTAACCGATATTATTATGGGTATGATTGCCGACAGAACGCAGTCGCGCTTTGGTAAATTTCGCCCATGGATACTCTATTCGGCACCGTTTTTGGGCTTGTTTATGGTGTTGTGTTTTACTACACCCGACTTTAGCACCACCAATAAACTTATTTATGCTTACGTAACTTACATAGGTTTAACGCTTGCTTACACCGTAAGTAACGTGCCCTACTCGGCACTTATGGGCGTAATGACACCAGACGATACAGAGCGCACAAAGCTCTCTGGTTTTAGGTTTGCAGGTGCGTTTACTGGTGGCTTATTGGTTATGGGTTTTTTACCTGAGCTAGTGGCATTTTTTGGTGGCGGCGACAACGCCAAAGGCTATCAGCTTACTATGTACTTATTTGCCAGCTTACTTATTATTTTAATGATTATAACGTTTGCGACCACCAAAGAGCGTGTAACACCGCATGCCTCAAATGAAGGGAATTTAAAATCAGAGTTGTTTGATTTAACCAAAAGCCTGCCATTTATAATCCTACCTTTGCTTGCTACCACCCTGTTTTTTTATTACCGCGATTTATACAGCGGCGTATTTTTTGCCCTTGTTATGGCTGCAATGACATTCGTTATTAAAAAATTACTCAATAAAGATAAACAAAGCTTAACGGGATCACAGCGCGACATGGTTGATCTTCTGACCAACAAACCTTGGTTGGTGTTACTCGGCATTGGTTTTTTAACCATGATGTTTAATGGCATAAAATACGGTGTAATTGCGTACTACTTTAAGTATCACGTAGCCAATGAACTCATGGCTGGGCAATACTTTATTGCTTTGTTGGTTGTATCTATATTTGGCGCACTTGCCACAGGTAAACTGGCCGAAATTATGGGTAAACGAAACCTTTTTATTGCTTCATTAATGCTAAGCGGCATACTCACTACTGCGTTTTACTGGGTACCTAGTGATAACCTTATTGTTGTATTTACCTTTGGTTGCGCTGCTGAATTTTTTGCCGCGATGATGCCAACATTGTTCTTTAGTATGCTTGGCGATTCAGCCGATTATTCAGAGTGGAAAAACAAACGCCGCGCTACAGGCTTAATTTATTCAGCGGGTACATTTGTGCAAAAAACCGGTGGTGGTTTTGCAGGTGCATTAGTATTAGTGGTACTTGCAGGCTACGGCTATAACGGTATGGATGAGCTAACAATCACACAAGCCCTACCTGGTATGCAGTTACTTATGAGCTGGATACCCGCCGCATTTGCTTTTTTAGGCGCCGCATTGATGCTTATTTATCCGCTAACCTCAGCGATGACGCAAAAAATAACAGAAGACTTAGCAATTAGACGCAGTAATGTGTAAATTAACTTTTAATGACCCTTCGCACTTTATATTTTTTATAAAGTGCGAGTAAAAATACATATAAGCTAGGACATCAATGGCGACAATTTATCAAGTATCAGAAATGGCAGGTGTGTCTTTATCAACTGTTTCAAGGGTACTTAACGACAACGACTACGTAAGCAAAAAAACTAAAAAAAAGGTATTAGAAGCAATGAAAGAGCTAGGCTATCAGCCAAGTTCTATTGCTCGCTCTTTGGCGTCTAGCACTACAAACAGCGTCGGTATTTTAGTTTCTGAGTTGGATGGTCCGTTTTTTGGTCAAATGATGTCAGCCATTGAAGAGCACCTTCGTATTGCAGGTAAACACGTTATTATTACGCCTGGGCACAGCGACGAGAAAAAAGAAAAAAGCGGCTTTGAGTTTTTAATAGGCCGTAATTGCGACGCTATTATTGCCCACGTAGAAGCAGTATCAAATGAGTACTTAATTGAGTTAAGTAAAGGCAAAACCCCTATTTACTTAATGAGCCGCTACGTTAAAGAAATTGAAGAAAACTGCATTAGCCTCGACAACGTAATGGGCGGCTACTTAGCCACTAAAGCCATGATCAACAAAGGCCATAAAAACATTGCGTACATAGCAGGCCCGCAGTTTAAAGAAGACGCGTCAAATCGTTTAAAAGGTCACAAACAAGCCCTAGCAGAGTACAACCTAACCTTTGACGAAAACCTATTTTACATAGGCGACTTTAAAGAAACCGGCGGAAGCGACGGCTTAAGGCATTTTATTCAAAATAAAGCGCAAATAACCGCCCTTGTATGTGCCAATGACGAAATGGCATCGGGTGCTATGAAATACGCCCGCGAACACGGTTTTAACCTGCCAAAAGATTTAGCCATTATTGGGTTCGATAACGTAATTTTCACCAATTACCTCTACCCAACACTGACTACTATAGATAACCCAGTTCCCGAAATGGGCCGAGCTGCGGCTAACTTAGTACTTAAAGACATTTATAAAAAAAGCGGCATAACAGTAAAGCACGTGTTTCAGCCAAAGCTTATTTTAAGAGACTCAACACCCGACATTAATTAACTTTAAACCTAATTTAAATCTAGTTTAAGTCTAAATTATGTAATTCATTACGCACCCACTGCGTATCTAAATATTGCTCTACGTGCTGCTGCGCAAACTTTAAAAAGTGACGTGCAGCATGCGATATGTGCCTGTCTGCTTGCATTACAAAAAACCTATTCAGACATAAATGCTCACAAATATAAAACAATATCTACATGAAAAAACTACAATAAAAAGCATAATAGATCCGATAATTTACCAAAAAGATCGTTTTAAAGTTTATTTATATTATTTAATAAAATATCACTTTACTTATTTTTAATTTGGCTCTAAATTCGCGCAAATTTTATTATTAAAGTAACCTCTCAAACTTTAAAACAGTGGTTATTTACCTTGATGAGTCGATAAACACACATGGCCGAATCAGCCGCCACAAGCACCTCTAACAACCCTTTAGCACCCGTTATCGGGCTGTCATTTTTTGCTATTGCATCAGGCTTTTTAATGAGCCTTATTCCGCTGTCGTTACCCGCATTTAAACTCGATGAAAACCTAGCGCCTTGGCTTGCGAGCATTTTTTACTTTGGCTTACTTATTGGCGCCACCACAATAGAGCGCATTGTGGTAAAAATGGGTCATCGCTTCGCATTTATATTATTTTTAAGCCTATTAATAGCAAGCGTGCTTGCACAACTTGCACTGCCAAATACCGTTAACTGGTTAATTGCACGATTTGTAGCAGGTGTTGCTGTTGCCGGTGTGTTTGTCGTTGTTGAGTCTTGGTTATTAATGACCAACACAGCAAAGTCGCGTGCTAAACGTTTGGGTTTATACATGACCTCACTTTATGGGGGCAGCGCGGTTGGTCAACTTGCTATAGGGCCGCTTGGCACCGAAGGTTCAACGCCTTATTTATTTGTAGCCTCGTTATTATTTTTAGCTATTTTAGCCCCTTTATTAATAACCAAAGGTCAGCCCGAAAAACAGCACCTTGAAAAACTACCACTAAAAGAAATAAAAACATTAAGCCACCCAGCTATGCTCGGATGCTTAGCATCGGGCTTATTACTGGGCCCTATTTACGGCTTAATGCCGGTGTATATTGCAGCACAAGCTGATCAAGCTCAGTACACAGGAACACTTATGGCGGTTATTATTTTAGGCGGCATGGTCGTGCAGCCGCTTGTGAGTTACTTATCTACTCGGCTTGAAAAAAGCTTATTGATGGGTATGTTTTGTTTAGTAGGCGCAGCCGGTGCTGTGGGTATACTACAAGCAAACACTTTAGCAGGATTAATAGTAAGCTACTTAATACTAGGCGCATGCAGCTTTGCACTTTACCCGATTGCTATAACACTTGCGTGCGACTCATTACCAATGGCAAAAATAGTATCTGCAACTGAGGTAATGCTTTTGAGTTACAGTATTGGGTCGGTATTTGGCCCTATGCTTGCTGCAAATTTATCTGATGCACCCAACGGTATTGTGTTTTATTTAGCAGGCTGTTTAATCACTACCTGTATTTATATGTTTATTAAAAGCATTAAAAATATTCGCGCGGGTAAAACCCCAGTTGCAGGCTAATTTTTAGCTTAAATACACGCTTGCTTATTAACTAATTCTAGCTGTTAAACATCTTGATTTAACAGCTAAAACTATTATTTAGCAGTGAGTTTTTTATGTGGGCTCAAAAAAAACATCTTTTTCCACCCTTGGTTTTGCGTTGTAAAAAGCCACGGCATGGGCACTAACGATAAAATAGAATAATGCACATGAGGCTGTTTTCCTGCGGCATTTCCGGTATCGCCCAGTAAGCCAATTTGACTGTTTATGCTTACTACATCACCTGTACTTACCGAGTAGTTATTTAAATGTGCAAAATAATGCACGCGCCATTTAGGCCCAAGCACCGCAACCACCTTACCACCACGAGTTAACTCACCTGCAAATATAACAATACCGCTTGTTGAGGCAACTACGGGAGTATTTTTTGTGCCAAAAATATCAATTCCTTTGTGCACACCCGACCTACCCCAAGGCTCGTACCAAAACGTGTTATGGTTCCAATCTTTACTTGTGGCACCTTGTACCGGAATCATTATTTTTTCGGGAATTAGTAAGCCTACTATTAATAAAGTAGCTATTCCAATTGCAATCCACTTAAGTACTTTCACTTTTTCTATCCTTGATATTTAAATAACTTATACTGGTAAATAAAACACCATAATAACTGAACTCATCATGAGTCGTATTTATGGTGTTTTATTTATGAAGTTTTATTTGAATGAAATACCCGACTAACATGTACTAAGCTGATCAATTTCAAAATAGGTTTTATAAGCAATTGAGCACTGCCCGCTATAAACAGCCATGTGCCACTTTCTATTAGTGAGTCATTTAAAAAGAAAAAACTGCCAATTAAAAACCAAACAGCTATCAAAAAATCGTTAAACGCTCCCAGCGCTTCATATCGTCGCTGGATGGTAATATGCTCTTGTCCTAAATCTAAAATAAACTGATTACTGGGGTCCATAAGTACTGCTCACTCTTTTATTTCATAATTTAAAAAGCTTGTTTTCACAAGCTTAGCCGCACCATACAATAACAAAATTTACGCAATAAAAAACGCTGGCCAATGCGAATCAGCCAACGTTTTATTGTTTGTGCAATACTTAACTAATCGTTTATTTTTTCTCTTTTTCTAAACGCTTTTTAAGACTTAATGCAGCATCGGCGGCTAATAAACGCATAAATTCAGAGCCATTACTTTGCTCGCCTTGGCCTGCGCCTATTACAATTTCAGGCACTAAACGGCTATTACCTAAGCTTGTAAATAAAGCGGTTTGAATTTTAACTTCTGCTTTTAGTGTTTCATCAAATACATACTTTGGATCAAGTGCAGCAGACTTAGCTCTTAAACGAGCCTCAGCTAAAACGTCCATACCTAATGCTTCTAAACGTTGTTGCTTTAAAATCTCTTCTTGCTCTTTCGCAAGCTCCGCTTTTACAGCCACTCGTTGCTGCGCAGAAATAATGGCATTTGCCTTAATTCGTTCAGCATCAATTTGCTCTTTTATTTTTAGCTTTTCAGATTCAGCACGTTGCTTAGCAATTGCTTGTTCACCTAAAGCCACTTCAGTACGCGCTTGTTGCTCTGCTTTTTTAAGGTTTTGACGCGCTAGCGCTTCATCAGCAGCAGCTTGCTTTTGGGCTTCAAGGCGAGCATTTACTTTGCTTTCGTAGTCAATATCAATAATGCTGGCATCAACTACTGTAATACCGTAAGCGCCTAAAATGGGTGCGTTACGCAGTGTATTACCTTCATCATCCATTTTAATATTAATAGTGACACGTTGCTGTTTACTTAAATTACCTAAATCGTCAGATTTATCGCGCTCGCCCGTACTAATAATTTGTTCAGTAACAAAAATACCGTTGGTTAATTGATCAGCAAAATCTTGACTTAATTGACCATTACCACCAGAGTAATGTTGCTCTACCGACATCATACGCGCCGACGCTTTTACATTTTCAGTGGTTGCACGCATTAATAAATTAGATATTAATGTTTCTTGTGAACCAAACTCTTCGTGTATTTTAAGTAAACCACGTAAAGCACCCGATTCTGCTGCTGGTACATTGCCTGGCAATCTAAAACGAGAAACACCTCGTGCGCCACCTGTTGTGGTATCTAAAAATCGAATCGGAATTAACGGCACAATTGCACTTGCTGTTGCACCGGCATCGCCCGTAAAGTTAATCGAAATTACTTTTTTATAAGCAGATGTACTACCAAATGCTTTTAAGTAAGGGCCTGCTTGATTTATTACGGTTAAGTTACCTGTAAAAGCCGATTGATGTACTAAACGCTCATCTGCTTCATTCCACGAAACAACTTGCGATGTAAGGGTTGCTATCACTACCAATACAACAACAATTGATGACACTATAATTACATTACGACGACCAAATCGACTCATAAATGAGTCACTTTTTACTGCTGGGACTGCTTTTTCGCTATCCATTTTTATTACTCTCCATGTTTAATTTCTTTTTAACAAAGTAAATAATTTCCTGTTCACTCAAATGTGCGCAAAAGCTACCAGAGCGATGTAACTCAACAAATGTTGCAAGGATTTCTTCTTTACCTTTAGCTGTTTTATCTTGGTTTTCTTGTGTTTGATTTTTTTCTGTTAGTTGAGTGATTAGTTCATCAACTATCGTGTCTTTATCAAACAGTACGTTGTATTCCTTGGATTTTCTTACCCGACTTTTATGTACGTTGCTGTAAATTACATAAAGTGCAACGCATAAAATAATAACAAGTAAACTTAACCCTATAATATAAAAAATCATAAGCTCTACTTAAATTAGTTTAAATACTTAACGAGCAATAACAATTGTAAGCATCACTTAACAAATGTTAACCCGGTAATTTTACAGTAAACCCGAGTAAAAAACAGATTAAAAATAAAGTTCATCAGGTATACAGTTATAAGCGCACATAAAAGTAAGCTTTTTCAAACAAAAAATGCCAGTCAGTTATTAACTGACTGGCACTAAGCTAATATTCATTAAAGTGCTTTTTACATTATTCGCATGGCCCCCAATCAACACCATTTTCACTGCACTCATGCAGCATTGTTCCATCTTCTCGGCGAGTCTCTCTAAACCATTGCCCTTCAATTGTTTTTATAATACGTACGTTGTCTGTGGTTTTGTATTTACGCCAAAAGCTAGCATCAATAGATGTTTCGTCATCAAACTTATAGGGCATAGCAGCGAGTACGGTCACTAAATCTTGAATTTCTAAGTCAGTAGCTTTGTCTTTAACATTTACCCAATCAGATAATGTTTGAAAGTCGGCATTTTCTTCTCTAAAGGCAAAGTCAGTTTGGTAAAACGATCCTGACTCAGTATAGCTAATGCTAAAACCTCGCTCGAACGGTGTATCTAAATTAGCACTAACGCATTCATCTGCTGTTGGGAAGTTAACCGATGGGCTAGTATTAGTAACGCCATAAAGCACATTGCTTTGCTCAAAACTAACGCTCTCAATGCTAGAGCATCGGTAAGTACGATCGGCGTTAATGTAAACATCGTCTCTAACTGTTAATTTTCCATTTAACGATTCTTCGCCCCAAGGCGTATCTATTGAATCCAATCGAGACAAAATAACGTCAATTTTGTCGAGTTCGTCTGTATTTTGAAGCTTTACTTGCTCATAAATAAGTTCAGCGCCTGCAAAAATAGCTTTGTCGCGGTACCATGCATTTTCAAACCCATACTCTGCATCTTTTGCTGTGTCTTGATAAATCACTGCTCTTACTTCTTCTGCATCAGGATACTGAGCATCTAGCTCTTGCTTGAATTTATAGGCCGCTTTTAGTCCCTTAACAATTGCTTGTGCTCTGTCGTAAGCGTCGCTGTCGTTAGTAGCGATAAAATCTGAGTAAATTTGCTCTGTCGACAAATTATAATGCGCAACCAAGTTTTGCATAACATTTGTTATTTCGCTTTGAAGGTTTGCAAGTAGCTCAGTATTTTCTTTAAGTGCATCACAACTTAAATTATTGTTACCACTTTTTTGTAATTGAAGGCTCAACTGCTCCCAAATAACGGTTGTTAAAGGTGATATATTTCGAATATCTTCATCAGTCAAAGCCTCAATTGAGGGTGGAAATGACATTTGATACGCTTGTGTTACCTCGCCTAAGTCCTCGTCAATTGCGCCAACCGGTACATCAACGTACATAGTTGAATACGGCACACACAGCGCCTGCTCTTCTGTAAAATTAAAACTATAATTACCCGATTCTTCAGAGACTACAGAAGGTTCTGATTGCTCGTCAAAAGTACCATCGCCATCAATATCCAGCCATACTATTGCACCAGATACATAACCATCAATAACCTTTCCTGTAAGAGAGATAGTGTTAACTTCTACGGGCTCTACTTTCACGGGATCTGGCTTAGCTACAACTGGCTCTACAACGGCCGCTTTATCACCGCCACCACATCCAACAAGGCCTAGCGTAAACGCTAATGAAATAGCTAACTGACTTTTTTTAAAAAACATACAAAGACTTCCTTTTTTGCACTTTAATTATTATTAAAAATCATATTGTTATAAGTTACTTTAATACAAAATAAGTAATGCCAATCTGCTTATATATGGGATCTAGTTAACGTTAAGAAAATTATGCTAGAACGAGGCAAAAATTTTTGTATCTAGTTGTTCTAAATAAAATTTTAACGACGTTATAGTGCAATTTAATTTGTTAAATTACTCAAAGATTTATGCAGGTTGGTATAAATTTAAACAACAGAAATTTATTGAATTTTTATGGGGGGATGGCAACAAGTTAACATGCCCTGTACCTATATAGTGACACAGCATGTTATATTTAGCTCTTACATTTGTTAATTAAATATAACAAATGCCAGCTATTATTAACCAATATGGACTACAGGCACCCAATCTAAAGGGCTTGAGTGATAGGCAGTATTTTGTAAATGAATGTGTATTATACATGGGTTGGTTTAGAGCCCTTCGAAAACTCTAAACCAATTATATAAGCAAACCATTAGCATTTTTGATTTGCTCTTAAAATTGAAAAGCCACCTAACTAAGGTGGCTTATGTTTATTGCATTGTGTTTTTTAAAGTGCCTGAGTATCGTTTTCTTCGCGTTTATAAATATATGTTTGTTGGGTTTTAAAGCCAAAACCAATTGGTTCAGCGCCATTTACTAGCTTAACTTTTCCACCTTCAACATTTAAATTTGGCCCAAGTATTTCAATAGCTTTTATCGGCTTATCAGAACCTTTAACCCCAGGGCCTATTAAATAAAACTGACTAACTTGCGTTACATCCGTTGCATCATCCCAATCGCACTTACCATCCGCATCATTATCTGCACACGACGGGCCTTCCCCAAAAAATAGTTTCGGTGTATCTGGTACATCATTACTTGTTGCAAATTTCACATCGTCATAAACCTTCGTTCCATAATGCAAATGAAAGGCATAAAGCGAACCACCGCCACCCGTTAACGAACATTGGTTTTGCGTTGATGATGAAGATGCAGGCGTAAAGGAAGTAAAGTACGCAACCCCACCAACGACTGTTGCTGCAGCAAGAGACTTTTCACCCGTCCCTAATTCGTATCGCCACCCTTTAAATTCGGCTAACTTAACTTCAAGATTAACAAATTTATCAACGTCATCAAGTGCACTACCAAATGGGTCTTCATTCATTTTCATTAAATCATCTGGCACTATTGGGGCTGGAAATTCAGTAAATATTTTTGTTAGGGTGTTTTCATCACGGATCATATACAACTGATCTTGCTCATTAGTAGCAAGTGGGTTTGAACGATTTCCGCTACCTATAACTATTGCGTCGTACGGGGTATCTAAACGGGTGGTGATCATTTCACCACCATAATTGGTTTTAGTAACTTTACTAAACAGCGTTCTAGCAACTAATGGTTTGTAAAAAAAACGTCTGTCTTGCGACGCTAATGTACTGCCAAGCTCTGCAAGTTTAAAATGGGTAATATCACCTTCATCTTCACTAGGAATATCTACTCGCCAAATATTACCGCCAGTATCTGTTGCATAAATTCGGTCGATATACCCGTCGTAATCTGAGTCAAGCGTAGTTACATCCGCTGCAATACTGTGCTCTCCGGTAAAACCATGTTCATCTGGAGTCAGCGCCCATACCTTTTCGCCAGTTTTAGCATTAACAATGTAGATACCTAGTCCGGTTTCATCTGTTGTTCTAATCGCATTATCTTTGTTTGTATCGTAGCCTGCGCCAAATATTAGCAATGGATCCTCACCAAAGGCTTTAATGTATGCAATTTGAGGCTTAGACCATGTTTGCGCTAAATATTTAAATTCTTCTGAGCCACCAACAATAGGCTTATTCCATAATTTTTTAGGTTCGTTAGGATCACTTATATCAAGCGCGTAGTAATTTTTACCGCCTCTGCGCATACCTGCAAATGCCCACACTTCATCACCATCACTTGCTCTAATAACACCATCGTTTAACCCTTCGCTATTTGAGCCTTTATTATTAAAGAACACACTTATAGGCCCATCCATGCCATACACTTTTGTATTTGCAAGATTACTACGCAAAGCAGGAATGTTTTTTAATAAGGCTGCAGGTGTAAAAGCCCACTTTTCTTCAACAGTATCGCCTTTGTCTTCAAACATATGTAAAAAGCCGGCATTAGTACCAACAAGTATGTGAATACTTCCATCGCCGTAATCTATAGATACCGGCTTTGAATGCAAAGGGTCGCCAAAAATATTGATTCGCTGATCTACTGATGAGTTATCACCATCTTCATTGTCAACATCAACCCCTCGTGCCCAGCTAATATCACTCTCCTGTAAAGTTAGCCCGATATTAGGAATCAAATCAGGGGCAAGATCGGTAACTGTACCTGTCGCTAAATTTAAAATGGTTTGTACTTTATCAAAAGTAAAATCAATAATACTGCCCGTTTTATCTATGTAGATTTTACGGCTATCAGGGTCTAAAGTTGATAAAAGTAAATTTACGCCACCCTGGGCTACTAAATTCCCATCTGCAGGCTTATTAGTTGGCAGCCAAAATGTTCGCGCTTTCTCATCAATTAACCCATTTTCATCAAGGGCTATTTGATCAGTTGAATCGACTATATTTGCGCCTGACACTTTTAGCTTTTTTAAATTCCCGCTCCAACGTGCGCCTGTTTCTGGGTAAAACATCGCAAAGTAAATTGACTCTCGGCTACGTGTTTGGTCAACATTATTACTTGCTACCGTAGGTGATGAAAAACTATCGTTAACTTCGCGTATTTTCGATATTGTATTATTAAGCGCTTCAGAAAGTTCAGTTGATGTATCTGCATGTAAGTACTCGCCGCCGCCCAATAAAGCGGTTTTTTCTAATAACTTTTTACCATTTGTACTCATGCCACTACCAAAACCGATAGTAAAAACGCGTCCGGTATCAGCAACCTCTGGCGTAGTATCGTACAAGTCAACTTCAACATCTCTTGTACCATGTATTATCTGAGCTAAAGCGGCTAGATAACTATTACTTGTTTTAGAAGGATTTGAGCCAAAAGTAGATTTGTATAATGATTTGATATCATCGTTTCGGTTAGTATCACTTTGAGGATCACCGTCAGTCATCAAAATTAAATTGATTGAATTATCACAACGTACATCGGCACCAACTGCTTGGGTAAATGGTGATATGTATCGAGAGTTATTGTCGTAATATAGCGAACCAGTTTCAGCAGAAAAATCCCGCTCATTTGAGTTTTGTCCGTAGTACACTTTCTGACCTGTTAGATACAAGTAGGCTTCCCATAGGGTTTCTGTAACTGGGGTACTACCAGCCGCTGGTAAACTGTGAATTTGGCTTAAAATTGTAGAATGGGGAGATCCAAGACCTGCCATAATATAGCCGCCATTATCATTTTTAAAACGCATCAAACCAAAATCGATAGAGCTATTATCAGTAACCAACTGACTCATTGCACTGATGCCGGCATCTACTTTTCTAATACCGTTGGGTAAAAAGTTTTTCATACTTCCAGATGTATCAAAAACAATGATTACACGTGGTTTTTCGTCGGTTTCAACATTATGGTTTACGTATAGCTCTATATCTTCGGCAAATACAGAAAGGCTAATACCCACCCCGAATAACAAGGCAGCTATTTTTTTTAGTTTAAATTGCATTTTTAAATCCCTTTATTTGCGCTTTTTATTTTTATTGCGCAAGTTAATAACTACTCTATTCCCTGTTTAATTTTTAGTAAGATTGAGGTGGGACTAAAAATAAAACAAAAGTCATATCTAGCTATTCATCACAAAACAGTGATTAGCATCCACGTGGCGTCAATGCTATAAAATATATATTACTTCGATTTTTAAATAAAAACAGACTAAAGTCAAAGACATTAGGTTTTATTATCAATTAAAAACAACAGCTTAAATAAAACAATCCTGTTTTACTGCACAGTTGAATCATGCTAAAAAACTATATTTTTACCTATGTTTCTATATTTATAGATCTATGTTTTAGGTAACAAGTACTTACCAATATAAATTAGTAACGTAAGACTCTAAAAATCACCTTTAAAAACACTATTATTCAGTAAAACTGTTTTATTAAAAGAAGTGTGTTTATAGGTAACTACGGTTATTCAAACATACAAAAAAGCCCATATTAGGTGCTACCTAATATGGGCTTTTATACTCTCGCTAAATTATAAGCGCTTGATACAAGCATTCTTATAAAGATAACTCTTTTTTAGCGCGAGTTAAGTTATGTGTTACAAGTGAGTTTTTAGAAATTTGAACCGCTTCATATAAATCAGAAATACCAGCAGTGTCTTTTTGAGCCTTAATACGTGCTACACCACGGTTACTTAATGCAAACGATGTAAGTTCACGTACTTTTAAACGCGGACCATGGCTTTGCTTAAGCAATGCAATTGCTTGTGTACAAATAGCTTCTGCTTCTTCGTAGTTTCTTGCTTCAACATTTAAAGCACAGCTATTAAATGACTTTTCAAATGCGGGTGCTGCAGTTACAGAGTCTTCAATAACCATTAATTTATAATCACCTTGATTAGCCATTGCAGCAGCTGAGCAAGTTAATAATGAGCCAAGAGCGATGGTTTTTAAAAGTGTAAATTTCATGATTATATTCCTAATTAGTTAAGTCGTACTTGTTGCCGACAACTTAACTTTAGAGTGTTAGCTCAATTACCACAAACGATAAAAACAAACCTAATAAGTGAATAAATCTAACCTATAGACTTTAGTCTAACGCCTATAAAAATACTCATTAATTACAATCAGTTAAAACTATAAAAATCACTAAATCATAAATAAAAGAATACAGTTTTATTATTTTTTAATAATACCAATTCGCTTAATTAAGTGATCTATTTTGAGGATGAAAAAACGTGTTGATAGCTAGGCAAAAAATTCGCTATTTGGTTGTTCTCAATGAGAATTTTTTAACGCAGGTAGCGACACGTTTAGCCCCGCAAAATGATTAAGTATTATTGCGGATTGGTATAACACAATACAAAGTTAATAAGCACGAAAAAGCCGATGTTGAGGTTTAACCCAACATCGGCTTTTTTACTCTCGCTATTTTATATTATGCTTTAGTAAGCACTTTATAAAACACGTTATAAAGGTTTTTTATAACGATAATTCTTCTTTAGCGCGAGTTAAGTTGTGCGATACCATTGAGCTGTTAGACAATTTTGATGCTTCGTATAAATCAGCAAGTGCAGCTGTATCGTTATGCGCTTTTAAGCGTGCAACACCACGGTTGCTTAATGCGAATGACGTAAGTTGGCGTACTTTAAATTTAGGGCCATCTGCGTCTTTTAAAAGTGCGATTGCTTTAGTACAAATTGCTTCAGCCTCAGCGTAATTTTTTGACTTAACATTCAGTGCGCAGCTATTAAATGATTGCTCAAGTGGCTGTGGCGCTGTTGCAGTTTCAATAACCATTAATTTGTA
>NZ_JACJFD010000038.1:0-29328 GCF_014164415.1 Pseudoalteromonas sp. SG43-1
GGGGCAATTTACTCTTTGTTGCCTACATGGATGTAGGTAAGGGGCGTGAGCAGGACGCGGAAGCTTTGCTCGGTTTTTACTTAGCCCGCTAGGTTACAAACCTCACGCCGCGATTAAATCGCCCCAAGATTGAACAAATTTTAATCCTGAAAGGTCAACAGGCCCTAGTCATTTAAATAATATTCAACACTGGTTACCACTCTTATATTTTTTATTTGCGGTGTGTTTGAATCTCGATTACTGATACTAAATTGCCCTTGGCGAGCTGTTTTTATTTTGCCTAATTTTGAATTAGAGTCTTTAGCAAATTTATTAGCGACTTCACGCGCTTTTTCAGTTGCTTCTTGCACCATCGCAGGCTTTACATCATTGAGGCCAGTAAAGATGTATTCAACTTTTGTTTCGTAGCTATCTTGCACTATTGCGATATCTTGTTTAGCAAGTTGGCTTACTTTACTCAGCGCGTTTTGCACTTTATCTGGCGCAGCAGAATAAACAATAATATTTGAGCGCACTATGTATCTAAATTGTTGATTTTCATTACTGTATTCACGTGCTTGCTTATCAATAACTGACTGGCTACCTATTGTTATTTCATCGTCGTCAAAACCATGGAGTTTTAAAAAAGCAGTTACCGCATCATTTTTTTTCTCAACTCGGCTTACTAATTTTTCAAGTTTATTGTCGGCATCACTAAATTGCAGAGGCCAAATTACCGTATCGGCTATTACTTCTCGCTCGGCCAATCCCTTAACCTGCACAGTACGTTCCATCCCTTTCACACTCAAAGCGGTACTTTTTAAAATAAACCCTAAGCTAATTAAGCCTATACTTAAACAAATAGCCGCTATAACAATGTAAAAACCGGGGGTTTTATTCACAATAATCTCCTTGATTGATATCAATAATAAGCATCGAGACGCTCGAAATAACACAGTAAACAGGGTACATTGAGACTATAAATAACGCAAAATTTAATCAGCCTAGGAAAAACCATGAGCCTTAAGCGTATAACCCAATTTTTTAACCCAAGCTCAGTGGCCGTTATTGGCGCCTCTAACATATCAACTCGGGCTGGTTTTGTGGTTATGCGCAACTTACTTCAAGGTGGCTTTAAAGGGCCAATAATGCCTGTTACTCCAAGCCATAGCGCAGTACATGGCGTACTTGCTTACCCTTCTATTGCTGACTTACCAAAAGTACCCGACCTTGCTGTTATTTGTACTAACAAAAACACCTTAATTGATATTATTGAGCAGCTTGGAGAGCTTGGCTGTAAAACCGCTATTGTTATTGCCGATGGGCTGTCTGGGGAGCAAAAAAGCGCGCTTAAAGCATGTGCTCAAGCCAAGCAAGTTACTTTGCTTGGACCCAACTGTTTAGGCTTGCTGATCCCTCATATTGGTTTAAATGCGAGCTTTTCACATACCGTGGCAAGCCCAGGTAAAATAGCATTTGTATCGCAATCAGCAGCAGTATGCTCAACCATTTTAGATTGGGCTAAAAACAAAGAAATTGGCTTTTCATATTTTGTATCAGTAGGCGATTGCCTTGATATAAACTTTAATGAACTACTCGACTTTTTAGGTCGTGATGCTAAAACCAAAGCTATTTTACTCTACATAGATAACATTGAAGATATTCGTGGCTTTATATCAGCAGCAAGAGCCGCGGCCTTTAGTAAGCCTGTAATTGCGATTAAAACAGGTAAAACAACTGCGGGCGCACTTGCAGCCGAAATTCACACCGGTGGAAAGCAAAGCTCTGACGCTGTTTACGATGCGTTATTTCAACGAGCGGGTATGCTGCGTGTAAATGATTTACGAGAGCTATTTGCAGCGACACAAACACTCGCCATGCATCCAAAATTATTAAAAGTAGAACAACTGACAATTTTAACTAATGGTGGCGGCCCGGGTGTTATGGCTGTTGATGAGCTAATTCAAAGCTCCGGTAAATTAGCAGAACTAAGCATTGAAACCCGAAATGCGCTAAATAAAGTCATTCCACAATCAGAAACCACCTCAAACCCTGTGGATATTTTTGGCGACTCAGCACCTGCGCGTTATAAGCAAGCATTAGAAATTTTACTGCACGCAAAAGAAGTTAAAAACTTACTGATTATCCATACTCCCTCAGCGCTTGCGCCCAGCGAAGACTACGCCAACATTATTGTAGAAACCTTACAAACATTACCCAAAATGGCGCGCCCTTACGTTATAACTAACTTTATGGGTGAAGACGCATCTTACGCCGCCAGAAAAGTGTGCTCAAACAACGCAATACCCACTTATCGTACGCCCGAAGGGGCTGTAGGCGCATTTATGCACTTGGTAACGTATCGTCGTAACCAAAAGCATTTAACGCAAACACCTGAGTCGAACACTGATGACGCTAAAATAAATAAGGTGGCAGCTAGAACCCTTATTAATGAGTTTTTAGATGATGGACAAAGCTACTTACCTACTCATCAGGCAAGCCAAGTATTGAACCACTATGGTATTAAATGCATTCAAACTGAGGTGGCTTACACCCCAACAGAAGCCAAAGAGCAAGCCATAGAGCTTGGTTTTCCAGTCGCATTAAAACTGATTAGTCCAAGTATTGCCTCAAAGTCTGAAGTAGGTGGGGTGGTGCTTAATTTAAACGACGCCAACGAGGTTGAACAAACTGCTTTTGCGATGCTTATCCGTATTAAAAACACTTATCCGGATGCTGTTATTGAAGGGTTTTCATTACAAAAAATGGCGCCGCGAGCAGGCGCAAATGAGCTGCGAATTGCAATTAAAACCGAGCCTAATTTTGGCCCAGTTATATTATTAGGTGAAGCAGGCACCGGCCTTGAATATGCACAAGCCGCCGTTGCTCTGCCTCCACTGAATATGAACTTGGCAAAGTATTTAATTGCCGCAGCGCACGACAAAGGCGTATTAAAGGAGCGCATACTCCCCGAGAAAGTTGATAAGTATCGTTTATGTGCACTGCTAACGCGTATTTCTCAGTTAGTTATTGATCAACCCGATATAAGCTCAATGGAACTAAATCCTATACTTGCCAGCAATGGGCAGTTTTTAGTGCTCGATGCCACTATGACACTTAACCGCTATCAAGCTCAGAGCAATCGTAAGCGCTTATCTATTCGTCCCTACCCTATTGAACTTGTTGAAGTGGTAACACTTAAAAATAACACTCAAGCTACGCTCAGACCGATAAAACCGGAAGATGAACAAGCTCATAAAGTATTTGACGAGTCACTTAACAAAGAAGACAGATATAAACGCTTTTTTGGCGAGCTTCCACAGTTTAACCACGATCAACTCGCTAAAATGACGCAAATTGATTACGACCGTGAAATGGCGTTTATTGTGTGCCAACGCTTTGAAGGTAAAACCCGCACACTAGGTGTGTCTCGCGTCATTATGGACCCCGATAACCTACATGCTGAGTTTGCTATTGTAGTACGCTCAGACTGCCAAGGCTTAGGGCTTGGTCGTATACTAATGAGCGCTGCAATTAATCACAGCAAACGCCAAGGTGTAGAGTCGATTGAAGGCATAACCTTACCAGAGAATACAGGGATGATTGAACTTGCCCGTAAGCTAGGTTTTAAAATTAGTCGCGACTTTGAAGAAGGCAGTATTAACATGGTACTTAAACTTAAATAATGAATGAACCGCAAACTTTACGCCAAAAAATGGCTTGCCTGTTTGAAGGTACAGGTCAATATCAACGTTCAGGGCATATTCTTGATATTGCACTCATTAGCTTAATAATGATTAACGTTGTAGCCATTGTTATTGAGTCAATCCCAAGTGTGGCAGAGCAGTATTACTACGAATTCTTAGTTTTAGAAATTGTATCGGTCGCTATTTTTGCTATTGAATACTTAGCCAGGCTTTGGGCCTGTGTAGATAAAACACAATATGAAGCAATGGAAGGCTCAAACAGTAAACGCAGATTAAAGTATTTTTTATCACCACTTGCGTTAATCGACTTAATAGCGATTTTGCCAAGCTTAATGATGTTTTTATTTCCTCTCGATTTACGTTTTTTACGCATACTCAGATTATTAAGAGTATTTAAACTCACTCGCTACTCACGCGCCATGCAACTACTTTTAAAAGCCTTTAACGATGAAGGTAGTTCATTAATGGCTGCTTTTTTTATAATGGCCGTTGTGCTTATTTTAGCTTCATGCGGAATTTATTTAATTGAGCACGATATACAACCCGATAAATTTGGCTCTATTCCTGCGGCTATGTGGTGGGCAATGGCAACACTAACGACCGTTGGTTATGGCGATGTAGTACCTATAACGCCATTGGGTAAGTTTTTCGGTGGCGTTATCACACTACTGAGCATGGGTATGGTCGCTATTCCTACCGGATTACTGGCATCTAGTTTTTCAGAACAGATACGCAAACGCCGTCAGTTTTTTGAAGACGCTGTGCACGAGTCAATTCAAGATGGCACACTTAATGACACCCAACAAGTACACCTAGAAGAACTACGCCATAAGCTAGGCTTGAGTAAACTTGAAGCTAATAAGGCCATTAAAACGCAGTTAAATGAGCATAACAGCCATTTGTTTTGCAGACACTGCGGTAAAAGGCCCTAAATCCGTGCGACTATTCTCAATTGAATATATCACTCCAATCGCGATTAATAAGCGCGAGTACTTCGGTATTAGGTACCGGTTTACTAAATAAATACCCTTGGAAATGCTTGCACCCTCTCGCCTTTAAAAAAGCAAGTTGGTGCGAGCTTTCTACGCCCTCAGCGACACACTCTTTGCCTAAACTATCTGCAAGCGCGAGTGTTGATTGGATAATGGCCTCATCATCAGAGTCTATGCCTATGTCTTGTACAAAGCTTCTATCTATTTTAAGTACATCAATAGGGAAACGCTTTAAATAAGTAAGTGATGCGTAACCTGTACCAAAATCATCCATGTACAATCTACAACCCAACTTTTTAAGTTGTTCCATGCTGTGCAGCGCTTCTTTTGAATCACGCATTAATATTGATTCGGTTATTTCAAAAACAATTGCCTCAGATGATACACCTGAATTATTTAACGCTTTTTTAATTTCAGGTACGAGTTCTTTAAACTCAAAATCTAGTGCTGATAAGTTAATAGATAAATACAGGTTAGGTGAGGCTTTTCGCCACTCTTTTAACTCCAATAAAGCGCGCGCAAAGGTCTGCAGCATAATTTTTGTAATTAAGCCTATCCCCTCTGCAGCCAGCGAAAACTCTTGAGTTTGTACTAGTTTATTTTCGGGCCAACGCAGCAGCACTTCAAAGCCTTCTGTTTTTTGGCTCTTAGCATTAATAATAGGCTGATAGTAATTACAAAACTCTTCTTCTCGATACGCTCTAGTAAGCTGAGATTCAAGATGCAGCGCTCTTTGAACATGCTGGTTCATCTCTTGCTTATAAAACTGGTAGCGCCCTTCTAAAGAGTCTTTTGCATGATATAACGCTATGCTCGCAGCTTTTAAAAGTGCGGGGCCTTGCTCTGCGTCATCTGGCGATATCGACACACCAATACTTAAATTAACGTTTACAACTTGACCATTAATCGCAATATTTTGATTCACGCAATCCATCAACTTAGTACATATTATAAGTACTTGCTCTATCTGATGAATATCTTCTACTAACACGACAAACTCATCGCCACCAAATCGCGCAACACTATCCGATGGTCGCAAAGAGCACTTTAAGCGCTCAGCAACTTCTTTAATTAGCTCATCAGCCGCTTCGTGCCCTAATGAGTCATTAAAGTATTTAAAACGTTTAATATTGATATGTAACAAAGCCACTTTGCATCCATGCAGTTTTGCTTGTTCAAGGGCGTGTTCAACGCGGTCATTAAATAATGTACGATTTGGCAGCCCAGTTAAGGCATCGTAGTTGGCCAATAGGTGCAGCTCGTTTTCAGCTGATTTTTGTGCGTTTATATCGGTTAAAATAATGACATAACTATTAAGGCGCTGATCGTTATCGGCCACTGCACTTATTTTCACAAGTACATGACGCGATTCACCATTAGCTAAAACCACACTGTCTTCGCACGAAAAATGCTCCCCAACAGATAGCTTTTGCATAATGCGTAAATAATCAAAACGATTGCTGCGCGATATACCTAAATTTAAAGTCCGGCTAGATAACGACTCAGCGGTGAAGTTAAAGGCGGTTTGCAGTGATTTATTAGAAGCCCGAATATTTAAGTTTTTATCGAGTATAAACACCCAATCACGTGTTTGCTCAAATGCTGCCGTAAATAGTAAAGCGTGTTCTTCAAACACCATCTCACGGGTCATATTTGTATAAGTACCCGCTACTTTTTGTGGAGTTTTATCATCCCACTCAACTACTTTTCCAAAGTCCTTATACCAGCGCCAATAGCCTTTTGCATGGCGCAGGCGGTAGGTACAATTAAAGTAGCCTTTATCGGTAGATAAAAATTCAAGCCACTCTAAGCGAAATAGCTGTTTGTCCTGCGGATGAATTTTAGATAAATATTCATCAAGGCTTACGGTTTCACTTTCGTAGCTTAACTCACTCGCTAAGCGGGGTTGGTAAATGCTTGGGTTGCTCGACTCCCAATCCCAGACACCCGATTCGCTGCCTTCAAGTGCTAATTTTAAACGCGCTTCGCTTTCTTTACTTTCTTTATTTGCTGCCAATAAAATACGCTGAACTTTATTACGGCGCATAACCCACATAGCAACAAAACCAATAAACAGCATGGCGTAAAGCACCATAAAATAAGGTGCACGCCAAAGCGGATACTTTACTTTTATTTTTAAAATAGCAGGCGAGGTATATTCGCCAGTCAGGGGGTCTTTAGCCCAAACTTTTAATTGGTAATTACCTGGATTCAATTTTGGAAACAATACGCGGTTGTTATTTCGAGTATAACTTTTTTGTCCGTTATCGAGTTGATACTCATAAATAATGCGTTCTTGATTACTAAATGCCATAGCCGAAAATGCCACTTCAAGCCCAATATCATCATGGTTTAACACAACCTCGTTAAGAGGCTGTTTTAAATCAAGCGATAGATCTCGTGACATTAAATCAACTCGCGTAATATTTACGTGATCAATAAGTGACTGGTAATTTTGGTTTTCCATTGGGTGAAAATAAGTAAAACCTTTTAAGCTACCATACGCAATATGGCCATCTTTAAGCTGTGCCATGGCGTTACTATTAAACTCAGCAGAGAGTAACCCTTCTGACGTAGAAAATTGTTGAAAATGAAGTGTTTCTGGGTTTAATCGCCAAATGCCTTTATGGCTACTCATCCAGATCATGCCATCATCATCTAGCACCATATCGTAAAGCAATGTGCCTAATTTATTCTTCTCTAAATCGATTGTATGTACTAATTGATAAGTAGATGCGTCAAGGCCTATCAAGCCAAAATTAGAAAGTGATATCCACAATATATTGTTGTTATCAATTAAATAAGAAAGCACGCTAATGGCTACGTTTTCGTGCTGCTTTGGCACTTTGTAAATCATTTTAAGTGCTAAATCACTTGGGTTTACTTGATATAAAATTCCAGCATTAAAAAATAGTGGCGAGTCTGGCTTATTGCTCAACGCGGGTAAAAAGCCATGAGCTAAAAAGGGTTCAAACTGGTCAAACTGGCCACCCAGACGCGTTATTACTTGAGAATCTATATTGTATATAAATACCCCATGATCTGAGTGCACAAAGTATAGATCGCCATTTGGCATGAGTGTAACGCCATGCACTCTACCAGTAATCAGCTCTTGATCAGCAGGGTTATGCACTTTAGGTTCGCTAACTTGATGCGTTACAGGGTCAAAAATAAATAAACCACGGTTTGTATAAAGCCATAAATTATCTTTATAGGGCGTTATTTCATATACGGTAAACTCAGTGGTGAGTAAGTCGACTTTGTAGTCTTTTAAATAAGCTTTACCAATATTTGTTTTTAAATCAACCTCGGTAATACCGTTATGCGTTGCAAGCCAAAGCTTGTCTTTATATTCGGTAATCCCCCAGATAGAGTGATGTGATAAACCATCCCCCCCGAGCAAAGTGCCATCGACATTATTAAAATGATAGCTGTCGTGAGATAAGTAAAATGCTCCATCAGTCTTAGTCGCAACCCATGTACCACCCGATTTATCTTTAGCCATATCAATAATACTGGTATCGGCAAGTGTGTACTTACTTTTGGCTATTCGAGTATTTTTAATCAGCTCTTTTGTGTTTAAATCAAATTTAAACAAGCCTTTGTCGGTAGCTAAATCTATTGTTCCGTGTTCGTTTACTATGCTCCAAACATTTAAGTCACTTAGTAATACCTTACTTTTAAAAGGTAAATCTGGGCGTTCAAACATTTTTGATAAGTTACTAATATCAACTTCGTATAAGCCTTGTACCGCCCCTACTAACAACTGTTTATTTTCACCTAATGCGAAAGACTTCACATTATTTTGGTAAATATGTTCAGCTTCACCTTTTAAATGCTGTAGAGGTCTAACTTGCTCGGTGGCAATATCAAATACGTATGCACCATGGCTTGTACCTATAAATATATAACCATTGTAGGCAAACAGCTTTCTCACAAGGGTATTTTTATATTTAGCCGGAAGCTCAAAAATAGTTGTTATTTTTCCGGTTGCGATATCAAGCTTTGCAAAATCGCGGCCTCGCCCAATCCAAAGTGTTTTTTTATCAACGGCCACCATACTAAAAACAGACTGATTGATAATTTCTTCTTCACTGGTCGGTTTTTCTAGAAATTGCTGATATGAATCTGTTACGGGGTCGTATCTAAACAGGCCTGCAAGTAAAGAGGCTATCCAAATGTGCCCTTGAGGGTCTTGGTAAATACGATCGATGATCGCCTCTTCTAACTCACCATTAGGGCCGTTTATTGGAATAACTTGATAGCCATCATAACGATTAAGCCCGGCCTCTGTCGAAAGCCAAAGGTAACCGTTAGTGTCTATAAGCATTGTATTAACGTAGCTTTGTGATAAGCCTTCGCTAGGAGATAAACGTTTTACTTGTGCCCCTACTTGGCAACTTAGAATAGTTATTAAAACTACAAAGCAACTAATGATCCCATTAACGTATTTACTCATGCTTATTCCATATTATTATTTATTATTATGGGTACTCTAGAGCGACTATATTTCGATGTTTGTAAGTATCAAAAAGTACTTGTAAAGCAAGAGTATATGTTAACACCTGGTTAAAACCAATAGCACAATATAAATCAGCTACGTTTTCATATGCGAAGGTCTTTATCTCTCTATTTTGCGACTTTAAGAGTGTTGAAAGCAATTGTTTTGCAATCCCTTTACCGCGATGTTCCAGCGCAACAAACATGGTAGATAAAAATAAAAACTCTGTTTTATCTTGTAACCTACATGCTGCCACTATTTCATTATTATAGTAAGTAACCCATACCTTATCTTGTTTATTAGCACGCCCTCTTACGCTGTGCTTTTTGTAGAATTTATTCACAAGTGGGGTTTTTAGTTCATTTAACACTTCAACTTTATACATTTTTATATCGATATTTAGCTAAGCATTAGCGCTAAATACTGTTCAAATTTTTGTTTCAAAACCATTTGCTCTGCCACTGGGCGGCTGTGGATTGTGTTGTAAACTTGCTCTCTCGTTTTTTTATTACGCTTAATTTGATACGCCCAAAAAGACGCTTCATAATCTAACTGAATTTGATATTTTTCTTCACGTGGTAATAGGCATAAATTAAAACTCACAATACTTCCTCATTCGCTTTTAAGATTATTTGATTCCCCCTCTAAACTGGGCAAGAGGTAATCTCCTTGTTATTATACGCGTCTTATTTTATTTATTTCTGTAGTAATTGGAACTGATAATGAATAGACATTTTAGTATCTTGTTATTATTGGTAAATTTATTTTTTAGTGCCTCTTGTTTTAGTCATCAATACAACCTCACTTTTAATCGTCCGCAAAGTACACCTCAAGCTGATTATGCCCTCGAGCTATTAAAGTTAGCATACGCAGATATCGGTTTTAAAATACATATAATCGATTTTAGTCACCAAAATGCTTTGCTCGCTGCAAATAATGGCGTACTTGATGGGCAGTTAGGAAGAGATGCAAGCGTTGAAGAAAATTACGAAAACTTAATTAGAGTCGATTATGAGCTATTTAAGTTTGACTTAGTATTATATAAAAACTGTTTACCTAACAGTTTAGAACAGCTCGATAGCGTCGCAATTGTTGATGGCTACCCTGTGCAAGAACATTATTTAGCAAGCACACAGTTTGCAGGGAATATTATTAAAGTTAAAAGCATGAATACCCAACTTAATTTGCTTGCTCAGAAAAAAGTACAGGGAGCTTTGATGATTAACTTTATAATGCAAAATAATGAGCTCCCGTCACCTCAAGGCTGTTTTGTAAAAGAAGTATTGAGTACTTATCCGCTTTATCATTATTTAAATAAACGTAATGAAAACTTAGTAGAAAAGCTTAAAATGTCATTAATTAACCTAACTAACAATGGCACTGCGTACGCACTAAGAGCCAAATATGGATTAAGCTTTTAAAAGTCGAACCCTTGCTGCTGCGCCTGCGTGCTTGGCACTGCATTTTGCTGCTTTTTTTGAAGGTAGCGCTTGTAGCGCTGCTGGCACAAACTAAGCACCTTCTTTTTTTGGTCGTTCGATAAGGTATTCCACGAAAAGCGCTCATCCCGACTACGATAACACCCTTTGCAATACCCTCTGTTGTTAACTAAGCAAATACTTTTGCAAGGACTTGGAATATCAAATATTTCAATTTGTTGCATGCATAAGTACCGCCCAGCTGAAAAGGAGGTATTAGTATAGCGTTATTTTTGAGCAAAAAAAAAGCAGCAATTTAATTGCTGCTTAGTTTTGTTGAGCTGGGATTATTAATACTCACAGCTATTGGTATTTATCTCTGTTTTACGGTGAAATGGCTTAGCGTACATGGCCAGCACTAACGGTTTTAACTCTTCTGGTACACAGGCTAAACGCTGTTCAAACGTCGCTGTATCTGGAGAGTCTATTACCGCCTCTTTACAGCCACCAGCAATGTAATTACCTGGGTGCAAATAAAACGAATCTACAATTTGCCTATCAATTGTTTTAGCAAGCTCTTCAGCACTATCACATTTAGATTCGATTGGCTGTCCAAATGCTAAATGCACATGCCCTTTAGCTGAACTAAAACCTTCAACAATACTGGCAATATCTTCACCCGCTGACTTAATATATTCACCATGATGCTGTTTATGATAAAGCTCTTTAGCCTTAGCAATTGCACACGGTTCATATTGATAAGAAATAGAAACAGGCACTATTTTTAACTCTTTAATATAATCGCCAAATTCTTTCTTTTGTTTACGTCCATTTAATTGCAACATTTTTAAAAGGGCAGGATCTGTTTGATCAAAACCGTCTTTTGCACGCCCTTCTTTTTGTGCAATCCAAATAGAATTTCCACCGATTAAAGAGTCATAGATATATGACGATAACTGGGTTAATGCTTTTAACATTTCTTTTGGTGCTTTAGCAGAGCGCTTAACAATGAAACTTTTATTTAAACGCATAAGCTCAGTAATGTAAGGTATTTGCAATAAATTATCGCCAATAGCAATACGCACTGTTTTCATTTTATGCTGATATAAACCCCAATTAACTAATGCAGGATCAAGCACTATGTCTCTGTGGTTTGAAATAAATAAATAGGCCTGATTAGCGTCTAACTGATCTAGCCCAGAAAAGGTAACTTTTGATGTGGTGCGCTTCACTAGTTTATCTAAGTATTGCGCCACTTCATTTTGCACATCTTCAACGGTGCTTACTTTGCCCCATTTTTTGCGTAACTGACTTCTTACCATTGGACGTGCAATAAAAGGCACTGCCGATAAAAAGCGCGGTAAATTATACTTTGCTATTACATCAATAAACGCATCATCGTTAATCAAACGTGTAAGCGACGCCGCAACTTCGTCGTCGTTGTATGGGCGTATATCTGCGTATTTATCTTCTAATTCACTCATTACTACATCTACAATGTTAAAAAACGGCACGCTAAAGCGCACCGTTTATGTCTATATCCGATTATAACTCAGCCAATCTAAAATGCGAAATAACCAAAAAAACGATTTTTTATTTTAGCAACTTGCTTTAAAGCCGAGTTTAATTACCTTCTATGACCACAGGCTTGCTTATAAGTGCAAAAAAACTGATCAGTCTAGCAAAATACCATGTTCTCAATCTGCTAGTGGGCAGACCACTACTACATAGCCCTCTAATCATTTGGTAGTAATAGCATTAACAAAGCCTTTATTTCGTAGTACCTTAAGCCCATATTTTAGATTTTTGATGGATCGTAAGCCTCTTTTTTACGATTTTAACTCTTTCAGATCCACTTATTTTAGGGCTCATAATGAACATTACTATTCTTGATAACGCAACGTTAGCTAAAACATCTCTTTCGTGTATAGAACAACTTGGTAAATTAACGACTTATGAACTTACCAGCCCAGAGCAAGTTATTGAGCATTGCCAAGGCGCTGATGTATTAATCACTAATAAAGCAGTTTTGAATCGCGATACAATTAGTCAGCTAACACAACTGAAATTAATTTGCGTAAGTGCAACCGGTACTAATAATGTTGATTTAGAAGCCGCTAAAGAATTTGGTATTGCCGTAACTAATGTAGCTGGCTACTCAACCCCTTCAGTTGTTCAACATACATTTTCTTTAATTACTAACTTACTGGGTAACACCCACCGCTATCAGGCGGATTGCCAGCAAGGCGCATGGCAAAAAAGTGAAATGTTTTGCATACTCGATTACAGCTTTAACGACTTGCAAGGTAAAACATTTGCCATTATAGGCGGCGGTACGCTAGGCAAAGGCGTTGCTAAAGTGGCTGAGGCATTTGGCGCTAATGTTATTGTTGCAGAGCGTAAAGGGGTTAAATGTCGCGATGGTCGTACGCCTTTTGAAGACGTCATTAAAACAGCCGATATAATCAGCGTACACTGCCCGCTTACAGATGAAACACGTAATTTAATCGCACTTAATGAGCTTAAAATGATGAAGCCAAGCGCTATAATTATTAATACAGCACGTGGTGGTATTATTAACGAAGCCGACTTAGCAACAGCGCTTAAGCAAAACCTAATTGCTGGAGCGGGTGTTGATGTACTAACTAAAGAACCTGCTGAAGCTTCAAATCCACTTGCTAATTACACAGGCAATAACTTATTACTTACTCCACATATTGCATGGGCAAGTACTGAATCTATTGTGCGTTTAATTAATGAAGTAAGTTTGAATATTGCGGCATTTACTAAAGGTGAATCACGCAACCGCTTGGTTTAATCATTTTATTGTAGTAATCAAATAAGCTAAAAAATGGCTGTTTTTACTAATATATTTAATATTTTATTAGATAAAAACAGCTTAACTGACTTAACAATCTGATTCATAACAACTTATCAATATGGTCTACTCTTTGCTTTAATACAGTTAATAACCAATTAAAAATCTTATTAAGGTAAATAAAAATGAAAAAATCACTTTTAGCAGCCGCTTTAATCGCTCCATTTTTAACAGGCTGTATTATTGCCGTGTCAGATGGCGAAGCTGAGACTCATTGGGCAGGGAAAAACTCATCAAGCTGGCAAGCACAGCATAAAAATAATCGTGAAGTTATATCGGAGCTAAAAATGGATAGCAGCTACCAGTCTGTTTTAACGCAATTAAAAACGCCTAATTTCACTGAGCTATTAAAAAAAGATGACGATGTATACCAAGTACTTTTTTATGTAACGCATAGCAAGCATTCAGATTCAAAAACAACAAAAGATGAATGTACGCCACTTGTATTTAAAAATGATAAGTTGGTGGGCATTGGTGACACCGCTTTAGGTATGATCACGCAGTAACCAATAAAAAATGTTTGATACAAAAACGCCAATATATGAATATTGGCGTTTTTGTATATTAAGTTTTTAGCGTGCGACTATTCTATCTCGCCCTGCATCTTTAGCGGCATATAAGCCTAAATCGGCCTCTTCTAATAATGCTTGCTCAGCATACACTTTACCACTTTGTGTAGTGGCAATACCTATACTTATAGTGATGTGGTCTGCATTTAATGAAGCTTTATGTTCTATATTCAAAGCATTTACAGCATTGCGTAATTTATTAGCAAACTCCATAGCTTCATGTTTATCAATTCCTGGTAGCACAGCAGCAAATTCTTCTCCGCCATAACGAGCAATAAAGTCACTGCCACGTTCACATTGAGCTGCAAGTGCTTGCGCAACATTCTTTAAACACTCATCGCCAGCACGGTGTCCGTAGCAATCGTTGTAACGTTTAAAGTGGTCTATATCCATAAGTAACACCGATAGCGGTGTGCCACTTCGTTTGCTGCGGCGCCATTCTCGAGATAAGTTTTCATCAAGGTAGCGTCTATTTGGTATCTCAGTTAAGCCATCTATCGAAGCTAGCATTTCTAGCAAATCATTTTTTTGCTTTATGAGGAGTTGGTTGCGCACTCTAACGCGAACAATAGAAGGACTAAATGGCTTGGTTATGTAGTCCATTGCACCGAGCTCTAAACCCTTTGCTTCATCATCATGGCTACGATTGGCTGATATAAATATAATAGGAATAGACTGAGTTATTGGGTTTTCTTTAAGCTCCACAAGTACTTGATAGCCGTCAATTCCAGGCATAATTACATCAAGGATTATTAAATCAACTTGCGCTGTTTTTACAAAGGTCAGTGCTTTTTCACCACTTTCAACTAAGAACACGTCGTGCTCTGCTTTAAGTGTTTTTTCAAGTACTAATCTGTTGATTGGATCATCATCCACAATAAGTACTTTAGCTCTTTTCGACATCCCTAACCCCTAGCCCTTTTATAAAAACAATTACCTGTTCTAGCTGTATGATAAGCTCTTGTAGTGTAACCTCAATAGGCTTATTAGTAGTTTTAAGCATTCTTTCACACAATAAAGCACAATGTGATAATCGTCTAAAACCTAAATTACCTGCAACACCCTTGATACTATGCACTAAACGTACCAAATCATCCTTATTGGTTGTTTCTTCTAGTTGCGATAACTGGGTTTCGCACAAGCTAGCAAACTTATCAATCATCGTATTAAGCAGTTTTTCATCCATACTAAACTGCGTTAAAGCAAATGATTTTTCAAAAAAGCTTGGTTTAACTAAGTTTAAATCAGCAATTGCATCAATAAGTACTTTAGCAACAACCGGTTTAGTTAAATGTTTATTCATGCCGCACTTTAAAGAACGTTCTACATCAGCAGGTTCACAATGAGCCGTTAAAGCAAAAATAGGCAGTTGCTTTGCGTCAAACTGTTGACGAATCAAAGCGGTTGCTTGACAGCCATCTATTTTCGGCATTTGCACATCCATCAATATTAAGTCAGGCTTCAAAACTTGCAATAATTCCATACCAATTGATGCGCTTAAAGCCGTAACAACATTTACGTTTGCTTGGCGCAGAACACTGCTAATTATTTCTAAGTTAAGCTGATTATCATCAATGGCTAATACAAGTAGACCCGATATATCAGCTTTACTTTCAGTTGCACTGTGTACTGCGGCACTTGTATTAACTATAGGCTTTTGCTGAGAGTTCAAACTAAATAGCCTTTGCCCTAATGCCGATGCTTTAACGTGATGCGCAGCTAAGTGCTCGCTTGTCGGTAAATTAAGTGTGTGCTGATGATTAATAATAATTACCGATGTTTCTTTAGCTGATAACGAATCATTAATCGCTTCAACATTTAAAAGTGCAGGTAAGTCAGCTGCATCAATTATTATTTTTTGAGTATTAGAGAGCTTAATTGGGTATTTTAGTACCTCATCTAAATTAATATTAGCAAGTTCGTTATATGCATTTGTCACCTGCTTAAGCTCTTTACTTTGATCGGATAAAATAGCCAATGTATTAGTCGGTAACACTGTGTTTTTAGTGGTATCAACTAAAAAGCTAATACTGAAATAAAATTCGCTGCCGTGGCCTTTTTTACTCTTTAAAGCAATCTCCCCACCCATTAACGATACTGCATGTTTAACAATAGCTAAACCTAGCCCAACCCCTTGGTGTATGCGGGTTGAAGATTCATCACCTTGAGTAAAAGCATCGAATAAGCGACTTTGATCAGTTTCATCTATACCCATGCCAGTATCGATTACTTTAAAGCAAATATGCTGTTGCTCTAGGCTATCGCTTTCAATAAGTTCCATTTTTAAAGTAATGGAACCTGTTTTTGTAAACTTAACGGCATTAGTTAATAAGTTACCTAATATTTGCTGCAAACGTATACTGTCGCATATCAAATCAGGTGCTATTAGCGGGTCAATATCAATAACAAATTCAATACCTTTTCCTTCGCACAATGGAGCCGTTAAGCTTTCACAAATATCCACCAGCTCAACCATGCTAAAAGACGCTTGTTTTAAATCGGTTTGCGAACCTTCAATACGTGCAAAATCAAGCATTCTATTAAGCATTAATAACAAGCTTTGTGCTGCATGCTTAGCTTGATCTGTTTGTTGTAATTGCTTTTGCGTTAAGCCTTGCTCAATTAACATATCAAGCAATCCTAAAACAGCGTTCAAAGGGGTGCGTATTTCATGGCTTAAATTGGCTATGAAGCGGCTTTTAGCTAGGGTTGCTCGTTCGGCATCTAGTTTTGATTTAGTTAATGCACTCACATCCTGAATGTGTATAACATAATAAGCTGGATCGCGGTTTTCATCCCAGACAAGCGATACACTTAGTTGCAACCAGCTTGTTAAGCCCCCTTGAGCAAGCGTTAAATGGTATACGCGTTTTTTGTCATCTAGCAATTGCGCTAAAGTGCTTTTTATCTGCTTCCATTGGGAGTCATCAAATAATGCTTTCAACTGCTCCCCAACGAGTACTGGCTGATCAGAAAACTGCTTTCTTGCTGCTTTATTTACTTGCAATATGGTGTGTTCAAGCGAGAGTAAAACCACGCAGTTAGCCGCAAATTCAATTGCACTTCTAAATTTAGATTCAGATGATTTTAAGGCCAATAATGTTTGTTGCTGCTCGGTAATATCGCGACCAATGCCCATGGTTCCTAACAGGTGTTGGTGCTCGTTATAAAAAGGTGCAATAGTAAGTTGATACGATTTTGTATCGGTTTCTATTCGCTGTTCAACACTATTTCTGTTTTGTAATACTTGTTTTTCAAGCGCATTTATTTGCTGATCATTGTCACCTAAATCATCTACATATTTACCAACTAATGCAGTTTGATCTTTACCGATATATGCCTCAAATGCTTTATTGCATCCTAAGAATGAACCATCAATATTTTTAAAGTAAATAAGGTCTGGCACACTGTTTAGCATAGTGTTGAGTAAAGCTAAGTGGCGCTCTTTCGCTTCGTAACTGCGGCTTAGTTTTTCTGATTGCAGCTGAACTTGGTCGTCCAGAGCTTTATTTGCACTTTGTAATGAATCAACTAACTGTTTGTTTTTAGTAAATACACGCTTCACTTTAGAAAACCAAGGTTGCCAGCTCAGTGGTACTTTGTAATTTAGCTGCTCTTCTTGTTGTGTCCCGTTACTCTCAAGGTATGACATTAAGTGAGTCATCGGCTTTATAAAAATGCGCTGACTTAACCAAAAAAACACGCCAAACATAATACTTAAAAATAGCGTTAAAAAAGTAAACTCTAGTAATATCTCATACTTAATTGAGTTTATTAATTGGGGTTTGTGCTCGTAAAATGCTGCGTGAATAGGTAACTCACCCATAGGCTGCATAAAGTAATTACTATCACTAGTTAATACTGTTTTTTGACTCTGATGATCGGCCAAGTCTGGCCAATAATTTTTTAACGCAGTCGCTTGCTCTATTATCTGTTTAGAGCTGGCGATAATTTGATGCGATTGGTTCATAAAAACGTATTCACCACTGTTCGGTGACACCTTTTTTAACCATCCAGAAATTGCTTGAACATCATAAATTAAAATAATGTAATCGGCTGAGCCTGTGCTTCGTTGTCGACCAATAGCAAAATACGAATTGTCATTCACTTTAACAATAGGACTTGAAGTAAGTTTGTTTTGCGCAAATTTTGGCTTAAATTTTCCATTTAAAATTTCAGTAAGCATAAAACTTTGGCTTTTGTTGTGCCTGCTTACATAAGCAAAACCATTATCATCAACATACGCTACAGCAGATAACGACTGCATTAATGCAAGCGTTGTATTAAACGAAGGCCCTAATGTAATAGCCTGCTGCCACTGCATTAATGCCTTAGCAGATAACGCAAACTCGCCTTTACCTACAATTTCCGTACTTTGATCAATAAAATGACGATAATAGTAACCATCATATTGATTTATACCTTCGAGCAAATCTTGGTTTATTTTGGGATAAGTCGCTTGCTCGTATAAGTTAAACATGGTGGTAAGTAGATTACTCACCGAGTCCATCCCGTGGGTAACTTGCGCTGAAACATTTGTAAAGTCAGCTTGGCGTTTTTCAACCGTCCGCTCAAGCTTTATATTATATAAGTGCAAGCACAGTAAAAAAGCGACAATCAATGGCACTAACAGCGCAATAAATAATGAACGATAATAATGCTTCAGAGGTAAAAAATTCAATGTACTGCCTGCCATTTGGCTCGAAAATCAATCGATAGACTATCGAGCCAATTTGTTAAGCGCAAGTTATAAATTTTCTTCTGCAAATGACGCTAAGCGACTACGCACAACACCGTTGAGGTTTATCGTTGCGCTGCCTTCAAAGTTTTTAAAGCGCTCTACTATGTACGTTAAGCCCGATGTTACTGGCGTTAAATAGTTACTATCTATTTGCGCCAAGTTACCTGTACAAATTAATTTAGTACCTTCGCCGCAGCGAGTAATAATCGTTTTAAGTTGAGATGCCGTTAAATTTTGGCTCTCATCTAAAATTACCACTGCATTTTGAATGCTACGCCCGCGCATAAAGTTAACCGATTTAAACTGTACATTAGCCTTCTCCATTATGTAATTTCGACTCGATATTGGATTTTCGTCGCCTTTGTGCAATACCTCCAGCGTATCAGTGATAGCTGCAAGCCATGGCGCCATTTTTTCCTCCTCCGTGCCTGGCAAAAAGCCAATAGACTCTGCTATTTCTGGCGTATTACGGGTAACTATTACTTTATCGTAAATACCTTTTTCGATGACCATTTCAAGGGCACTGGCAAGTGCTAACAAGGTTTTACCACACCCTGCTGGTCCTGTTAAAATAACAAGCTCAATACTTGTATCCAGTAGTGCATCTAATGCCATCCCTTGATAAATATTTTTGGGCTTAACGCCCCATGCTTGTTGATGCATTAAACGCTCAACACCAATATCTTTGAGCGTTATGTGCTCGTCATCGTAGCATTTAACGCGCGCCGCAAACTGATCCCCTCCATCAAGTAAATATTCATTACAAAATACATCAGGGATTAAGTTTTTAGGCACATGATGAAACGTATCACGTCCGTGTTGCTGCGTATTACACTCCCCAACATGATCCCAAAAATCACCTTCAATTTTTTTATAACCACTAGTGAGCAGGCTTATGTCATCAATAAGTTGGTCGGTGCGGTAATCCTCAACATATTTAAGCCCTGCGCCTTTGGCCTTTAAACGCATGTTTATGTCTTTTGTTACTAATATAACTTTTGAATCACTGTGCTGCTTTTGTAAATACACGGCGCAATTAATAATACGATGGTCGTTTTCGTTACCCGGCAGACCAGAAATAGAGTCGGCAAATAAATGGTCGTTTACAATAATTAGGGTACCGGCAGAGCTCGCTTTTGCCTTTTTGTTACTCGGCAGCGCCACGCCTTGTAGCATTTGTTCAGGCGTTGCATTTTTAAGAACTTCATCTAATCCACGAATAGCGACGCGCGCATCACGGCTTACGTCGTGTTTTCTGTCTTTTATATGGTCAAGTTCTTCAAGCACCGTCATCGGAATTACAACGTCATGCTCTTGAAAAGAAAAATAAGCGAGTGGTTCGTGAAGTAGTACGTTGGTATCTAGCACATACATTTTACTTTCAAGGTTCGAAGCTTTTTCCATAGCACTTTCCTTACGTTTTATGATTTTTATGCTATACCAAAATAACTAAGTAAAACGGGCAAAACTTAAACCTGCAATACTTAATTGCTAAGGCATAATGTAAGTTTAGTCTATTTGTCATAAAAGTCCGTTTTATTACAAACTGTAATTAGTTTTGATTTACCTAAAAAAGAGTCATAAACAAGCTGTTTTAATAGTAATAATTAACACTTACAAAATTAATTAAAAGTGAGCCAAATAGCGCCTTGCAGTGGTGTTAGCTTACAGGTAACATAGCCGCCTTTTTCATCATAGACGAGACATACATGAATTTTTCCTTAGGTCAGCGTTGGATCAGTGATACAGAGTCAGATTTAGGATTAGGCACCGTTGTTGCCATTGAAGGCCGTCAGGTCAGCATATTATTTCCTGCCAGTGGTGAAAACCGTGTTTATTCTAGTGCAGAAGCACCTGTTACCCGTGTGGCATTTAATCCTGGCGATGTGATCAAAAGCGTTGAAGAATGGGAATTAGAAGTAGAGTCTATTGAAGTACAAGGCGAGTTACTTTGCTATCACGGCACCCGTGTTGATAATGGCGAAACGGCTAAACTTAAAGAAACCTTTTTAGATCATTTTATTAAATTTAATAAACCACAAGATCGTTTATTTGCAGGCCAAGTAGATCGTTTTGATCGCTACACACTTCGCTACCAAACGTGGTTACATAAATTTGAACGTGAACAATCGCCTATTAAAGGTTTAATTGGTCAGCGTGCTAATCTTATTCCGCACCAGCTTTATATTGCACAAGAAGTGGGTAAACGTTTTGCCCCACGCGTACTTTTATCAGATGAAGTAGGCCTTGGTAAAACAATTGAAGCGGGCATGATACTACATCAACAAATTATTAGTGGCCGTGCAAGCCGCGTACTTATTGTGGTGCCTGAAAATCTACAACACCAATGGTTAGTAGAAATGCTACGCCGCTTTAACTTACGTTTTTCTATTTTTGATGAAGAGCGCTGCGATGAAGCGTTTGCAGATTCTCCAAACGTATTTGATACAGAGCAACTAGTACTTACCAGCCTTGAGTTTTTAACCAAGAAAAAACGTTGGTTTGAACAAGCAACGCTTACTGATTGGGACCTTTTAGTAATAGATGAAGCCCACCACCTAAGTATCAATAACGGCAAGCCAAGCTCAGAATACCAACGTATGGCAGAGCTTAGCCAAGATATTCCGGGTCTTATTTTGCTTACAGCAACGCCTGATCAACTTGGTCACAGCAGTCACTTTGCACGTTTACAGTTACTCGATCCGGATCGTTTTTACGACTACGACGTGTTTAAAGAAGAAGAAGCAAATTATAAAGACGTAGCGCAAGCGGCAAATCAATTACTGCAAGAGCAAGCTCTGGACGACGCAGCCAAAGCCACGCTAATTGAGCTATTAAAAGAAACCGACATTACTGATATTCTTGAAAAAGCACAGCAAGGTGATTTACCAGCGCGTAAAGAAATACTTAACATGCTACTCGATCGCCACGGCACAGGTCGTATATTATTCAGAAATAGCCGCAGCGGCATTGACGGCTACCCAAGCCGTAAATTACACGCCTACCCAATGGCATTACCAAAGCAGTATAAAACGGCTATGTCGGTTCTTGGTAATATGGGCGGTATTCAAAACCCTGAACTAAGTGCACACCGTGCTCTGTTTCCTGAAAAAATATTCCAAGAATTTGAAGGCGAAAGCGCAAGCTGGGGTTTATTCGATCCACGTGTAGATTGGTTAATCGACACCCTTAAAACACTTAAGCGCGAAAAAGTACTGCTTATATGTGCCAAAGCTGAAACAGCTATCAGCCTTGAGCAAATACTGCGTGAACGTGAAGCAATTAAAGCGTCGGTATTTCACGAAGGCATGTCGATTATTGAGCGTGACCGCGCTGCTGCATTTTTTGCAGACGAGTACGATAATGCACAAATATTACTGTGTTCAGAAATTGGCTCAGAAGGTCGTAACTTCCAGTTCTCGCATCACTTAGTGTTGTTTGATTTACCACTGAACCCAGATTTGCTCGAGCAACGTATTGGTCGATTAGACCGTATAGGCCAAACACAAGATGTGAACATTCATGTGCCATATTTTGAAAACACCGCTCAAGAAGTACTGCTACGTTGGTATAACGAAGGTCTAGATGCATTCGAATCTACATCAACAACGGGGCAAATGCTTTATAAAGAGTTCCGTGATGACTTACTTGAATATATTTCTGCGCATAACTGCGATGAAGACGAACTCGATCCATTACTTGAGCAAGTAGCACAACAAAATGCGGTACTGCGTAAAAAAATGGAAAGCGGACGAGATCGTTTACTAGAGCTACATTCATCGGGTCAAGGTGCTGCTGACTCGCTTGTGACTGATATCGAAAAACTCGATAACCAGTTTGAATTGCCAAGCTACATGATCAACGTGTTTGACACATTTGGCGTAAGCCAAGAAGATAAAGGCGAAAACACCATTATCTTAAAGCCAACGGAGCATATGTTAAATGCATCGTTCCCATCGCTTAAAGAAGACGGTATGACGGTTACCTTTGATCGCGACACGGCACTTTCGCAAGAAGATGTACACTTTATCAGCTGGGATCACCCTATGGTGCAAGGCACCATGGATATGATTTGTGACGACGACTTTGGTAGCGCATCGGTGGCTTTACTTAAAAATAAAAAGTTACCGCCTGGTACCTTTTTTGTTGAGCTTATTTTTGTTGCAGAAGCAATGGCACCAAAAGTATTACAAGTTGGTCGCTTTTTACCGCCTACACCAATTCGTATATTGCTCGATAAAGCAGGTAATAACCTAGGTGAAAACGTGGCATTTGAAGGCTTTAATCAGCAGTTATCAGCCGTAGGCCGCCAAACAGCAAGTAAGCTTGCCGGTGCATTGCAAAGCGCTGTTCACCCAATGATCACTACCGCTAAAGATATGGCACAAGAAAAACTTGAAGTTATTCGCGCAGCGTCACTTGCTAAAATGCAAACATCACTCAGTGAAGAGCAAGAGCGACTTGTTGCCCTGAAGCAAATTAATCCGAATATTCGCCAAGAAGAAATTACCTTCTACGATAAGCAACGTAACGACCTAACTACGTATATTGAAAAAACGCAGTTACAACTTGATGCAATTCGCTTAATAGTGGTTTCACACTAAATATTTAGTTTTTAGTCTTTTGAGCCGACTCCAGAGTAAATTTAGAGTCGGCTATTAAGCTTAATTGATATAAATAGCTGTACCTTTTTAAACTTCATTTAAAAACCACGTGTTCTTATTTTACTATGAGCCACTTCTACCCTCTCTAGCTATATATTAAGCCCTTTGTTGAACTGTTGATTTTGCCCAACATAACCATATCTAAAAACTCAAGCTGCACTCTATACAACTATTCTGTGAGATAGTTGATAGGTTTATTTTCCCTTGCATAAAGTTGTTTTTTTGTTAACCTACTCGCCTTCCATTTTAGTCTTTTTGAGGTGTTTATGGCGTTTCTATCTCGTTCGATATTGGCGTTGTCCATAGCGCTCTCAAGCAGTAATGTCTTTGCACAAGCCCAATGCGATGTTGAATTACGTCATGGTTTAATTATTACTGACGATGCGATTCGCATATTAGATAAAGGCCAGACTCGTGTACAAATTAATAACAATAACCAACTGTTTATTCGCGGTTATTGGGTTGATTTAAGCGATGACGAAAGCAAGGTACTCGAACAGTTTAGTAATGGTATTCGCCACACAGTCCCCGAATTAGTAAATCTTGCTACAGATGGTGTTAACTTAGGTTTAAGCGCTATTGAACACGTAGTTGAAGGTATGTCAGACAAAGAACCTGAAGTACTTAAAACACAACTGCAGTATGTAGAGCGTGCGCTAATGGATAAGTTTAAGCGCGGCGATGACTTCTTTTTTATAGCCCCTCAATCACTTTCGCAAATAGATGATTTTTTTACTAAAGAGATCAGCCAGCAAATTCACTCTGCAGTGCATGGATCGTTAGGTGCTATTTTGGTATCACTCGGAGATGCGTTTAAATCGCGTGAAGGCAATATAGAAGATCGTATTAACGACATGGGACAACGCATGGATATTATCTCAAGAGAAATTGATAAGTCGCTACAAAAAAAGGCGCATCAATTAGAGCTTAAAGCTTCTGAATATTGCGAATGTTTAAATGCACTCGATGTAACCGAATCTCGCTTACAAGCAATAGTACCTGGTATGGCCGATTATGATTTAGTGCAAATAAAGTCTTAAAGTACTCATCCACTTTTAGAATCAAATAACCCCGAGTATAAATATACTCGGGGTTTTGCTTTTTAACTTACTAATATTGAGTGCTAAAACTAAGCGCTTCAATTTTTATTCTAAATTGGTGAGCCCGGAGGAATTGGAAGTACTTTAAAGTTATTTGGCCATTGCCCTTTAATTAAAAACTGATTTACTTGCTCTGCTAAATATTGCTTAAATGCACTCTCGCCAATACTTGTATGGCTCAACATTGAGTTTTGGTTAAAGTCTTCACTCAACTTAACTAAGTAGTAACGCAACTGCGCCTGCACTTCAGGGCTTACACTATCGCTTGCTACTAAATCAGCCATAGTTTTTGCTGCTAAAAATTGCACGCGCTGAGTAATTTTACCTGTCATTGTATTAGGCGACGACACGTTAAACACTTGGTTATATAGCGCCTCAAGTAGTTCATCTAGACTATAAAAGTCATTACTGCGTGCTTGCTGCTGCGCTAGGCGATTTAAACGCTGTGCATTTAATAAAAGCGATAAACTATGCTGCACTGCAACTTCGGGTAATGCCATTGCATCGAGCGTTAACCCTGTGCGCCCAACTATGCTCTCGCGCGATTTAGACTCGCCATAGGCTTTTGGCGGAATTAGCGATAATACAGATTCAGGAAGTAATAAGTTATTTGGCTTAAGCGTTGCAAAAATAGCACTTACCGCTTCTTGCTGCATTTTTTTATTAACGACTTGTGCGCCTTTTACGGGTGAGTCACCACGTGTTTCGTATTCGTAATCAACACCGGCTATGAGTTTCACTGCAGCCTCAACCTGAAAACGGTGGAACAGATAAAGTGGAACTAGTTTTTCCTCTAATTGCGATAGTGAATCGCCCGTTTTAATATTATTAATACCAAACTGCGAAAGCGCTTTTTTACGTACGTCGAGTACGCGTAAAAGCTCCTGAGAGGGATTAGTGCCGTTATCCCATAAATGAGCAGTTGGGTGCGCGCCACCTTTAGCACGAGCGTCGCTATCTGATATAAACTCAAGGCCTTTGGCTTTGTTCTCCTTTAAAATAGCGGCGAGTTCTGCGCTTTCATCTTGGTTAGTAAAATCGCTATAGCCATATTTAATTACTTGGGTATCCCACACGCCCATGCCTGTTGCATAGCCGCGCGTTACATCAAGCTTACCTTGTTCATTAAAACTAAGTAGCGGATGTGGGTAATCCATTACAGAGGCTCTATCCCCTACCGATGCAGCAAAGTTATGAGAAATACCTAACGTGTGGCCAATTTCATGCGCGCTTAATTGGCGAATACGATCAAGCGCCATAGCTTGTAAGTTTTTAGCAACTTCATTACCTTTTAAATAAGGTGCAGCGAGTGCTTCAGCTATTAAAATATCTTGGCGAACACGCAATGAGCCGAGTGTTACATGCCCTTTAAGTATTTCACCTGTGCGAGGGTCAATTACAGAGCTTCCGTATGACCAACCACGCGTTGCACGGTGTACCCATTGAATTACGTTGTACCGAATATCCATAGGATCGGCACTACTTGGCAGCACTTTTACTACAAATGCGTTTTTGTACCCTGCAGCAGTAAATGCGTCGTTCCACCATTTTCCACCTTCAAGCAAAGCGCTTTTAACGGGCTCTGGAACGCCAGGATCAAGGTAGTAAACAATAGGCTCTACGGGTTCACTAATAGGTAGGCTTGGATCTTTTTTAGTTAGACGATGACGCGGTATATAACGCACATACATAGACTCACCAAGCGGCGCTGCGTAATCTTTATGTTCTATACTCCAAAAACCTGATTGCGGATTAAACTTACGAGGCGTGTAGTTATCATCTGGTAATTGAATAAGTGAATGATGCATATGAACAGTAAGCGCATAAGGGTCGGCACTTACTTGGCGAACAAATTCACCTGGTTTTGTGCCCTTAAATGTAAGTACGGCTTCAAGCTCAGTGTTTTTTACAAATGCTTTTGAGCGATTCATATAAACGGCGCTACGTGATTCATCAAGGCTAAAGTTGCCTTGCTTACGTGCAGCAAGTGTGCGGCTTACGCCATGTACATCACTTAATAAATAAGGCGTATAATCAATAAGTGCTGTGGCTTTATCCTCTGCAACCACTTTAAAACCAGCAAGTATACTTGATGCAAACGCTTCTTTAATACTTTGCTGTTCAGCCTTGTTACTTGTATTAGCACGATAGTAAGTATTTACAGCCCGCAGCATTACTTTGTCGCCAAAACGCTCAAACTGCACAAGGTGAGTATTACCAAGCTGACCTCTATCAAGGCCTATATCGTTAGAGCCAATACCGTAAGGTAAACTTTGTTGCAGTAAAAATTGCTGTTCAAACTTATCTACTTTTAAATAAACTTTGCCGTTTTGGGTATCGTAAAAAAACGAATAGTAGCCCGGAAAATGATTCATTTGCGTAGTAAATTCATCAATTGACTTAATTGCTGCGTGCGCTTGAGTTATGATAGTGCACAGCACAGTAAAGAATATGTAACTTAGTAGTGGTATTTTTTTCATAATCTTATCTTTGTTGTTTGTGTTTTAAGTACGATTAGGTGACACCATTATAGGGTGCTATTTAAACAATACAGTTATTTAAGACGAATTTCAGCGCTCTAAGCTAATCTCTCTCACATTATGATTGGTTTTAACACGTTATCAGGAAAATAGAATGCGTAGACTCCCTCCAGTATTACTTGAAGATGGTTGTTCAAGAGAACTTTTATCATTAATTCGAACAGTTTTAGCGGCATGTAAAGAAATTTCGTTTCGCGTTGGTCAAGGCGCGCTTTCTGGCGTATTAGGCTCAACCCTTGATGAAAACATTCAAGGTGAAACTCAAAAAAAGCTCGATGTATTATCTAATCAGCTGTTAAAAGATATTTTACTGGAATCAGGTACGGTTAAAGCAATCGCTTCTGAGGAAGAAGACTACACAGTAGCCGGTAACCCAGACGCTAAATTTATAGTGGCATTTGACCCACTTGATGGCTCATCAAACACCGACATAAACTCGCTGGTTGGTACTATATTTTCGATTATGGAAGCGCCTGATGGCTCAGACGCTGCTGATGAAAGCATATTTATGCAGCCAGGCCATAAGCAAGTTGCCGCAGGTTATGTACTTTATGGTCCGTCAACAATGCTTGCGCTGACTACAGGTAAAGGCACCCGTATGTTTACCCTTGATAAAACACAAGGCAGCTTTTTACTTACACAAGACTTTGCCGAAATCCCTACTGACACAAACGAATTTGCAATTAATACGTCTAACCAACGTCATTGGCAACCAGCTATGCAAGACTACATCAATGATTTGCTAGCTGGCGATATGGGCCCGCGCGCTAAAAACTTTAATATGCGCTGGATTGCAGCAATGGTTGGCGATGTGCATCGCGTACTTAGCCGTGGTGGTTTATTTACTTATCCTACCGATACTAAAGATCCTAAAAAGCCAAATAAATTACGCCTACTTTACGAAGCAAACCCAATGGCCATGCTAGTAGAACAAGCTGGCGGTATCGCTTCAACCGGTACCGAGCGCATTATGGATATTCAGCCTGATGCAATCCACCAGCGAGTAGCCGTTATTTTAGGTTCTAAAAACGAAGTAGAAACGTGCTTGGGATATCATAAATAATCGCTTAAAACGATTGTCTTCAATTTAAAAAACCGCATTCAATTGAAGTGCGGTTTTTTTGTAGGTGAGGTTTTACATCTCGCTTTTTAAACAAATCAAATTTTTACTAACGCAACTATTTGGGCAAGCTTTTGATGATTAAGCTCTCCCATTTGCTCACTATTACTGAGTGCATAAATAAAACCTTCATGCTCTGCACAATCAATGTCATCTCGCGATTCAATTACGTTTGCCCAAAGCTCTAAATCATCCAAGTCTATTTCGTTACTTAAACAGCGCTTAAGTACATCAATTAAAACCTCAGCTGAGAGAGTATAATGAATTTTATTACTATCAGCAGGGCTTGAAACGATAACCGATATAGCTTCGTCCCTTTGCTCTCCAAATGTAATAAATTCAGCTAATGCTTTTTGTGTATTCATAATATTTGTTATTATTGGCTCACTGTTACTAAAAAGAATTATAATGACTCAACTTAACTGCACTCAGTGTCACAGCACTCTAACGTGTAATGTAGACGATATATCAGCGTGTTGGTGCAATGAGCTGCCGGCTATTTTACCGCTTGATATCACAGCAACAAGTTGTTTATGCCGCAAGTGCACGCTTAATAAAATAAATACTTTTTTAGAGGGTGTTTATACACAACCTATTAAAACCCAAATAGACTTTGCAAAGCAATTTAGAGGTAACGACAATTTAATTGAAGGGCTCGACTACACCATGCAAAGTGGTTACATGATATTTAGTAAGTGGTTTTTTTTAAAGCGTGGTTCGTGCTGCAAAAATGGTTGTAAAAACTGCCCTTATGATTTTAAAAAGTAAAAGCTATTTAATACAAATACGAGCAAGCACTGGTTTTTACCTTCTCATTTTCTTCTCTTTCACTTCTCCTTGTGAGTAATATTTTTAAATACTGTTATTCACAAAGAGGTTTAGAGGCGCTGCGGCTTTAACGTGAGCAAGCTCTAAACCCACAACACATCTACTTTTCTCCTGTGGCGATGGGTAATGAATCACTTGCACCCCACTCACTCCACGAGCCATCATAAACGCTTAAATTACTGTAACCACATTCGGTAGCAAATAACGCTAAAGCACACGCTGTAATACCTGAGCCACAGCTAAACTGTAACTGTCGCGCATCATCAACCACGTCACTAAATATCGCTTTAA
>NZ_JACJFD010000039.1:0-2714 GCF_014164415.1 Pseudoalteromonas sp. SG43-1
AACCAGTGACCCTCGCCTTGTAAGGGCGATGCTCTCCCAACTGAGCTAATCACCCACATATAATAGGTATGTCTGTTATTTAATTCTTTATTATCAATTAACCGCTTGATGTTATTTGGTGGGTGATACTGGACTTGAACCAGTGACCCTCGCCTTGTAAGGGCGATGCTCTCCCAACTGAGCTAATCACCCAAATTACATTTTAATATGCACCATTCTAGGAATGGTGGGTCGTACTGGACTTGAACCAGTGACCCTCGCCTTGTAAGGGCGATGCTCTCCCAACTGAGCTAACGACCCATATTAAATTTTAAAACGCGACTATTGATATAATAATAGGTTTATATGTGGTGGGTGATACTGGACTTGAACCAGTGACCCTCGCCTTGTAAGGGCGATGCTCTCCCAACTGAGCTAATCACCCACATATAAATTAAAACGCTACTATTAAAATAAATAGTACTGGACTTTAACCAGTGAACCTCGCCGTTACTTGTAAATAGCGGTGATGCTCTCTTTTTTCTAACTGAGCCAACGACCCATTTAGATTTTCTTGTAATATGCACCATTTAAAAAATGGTGGGTCGTACTGGACTTGAACCAGTGACCCTCGCCTTGTAAGGGCGATGCTCTCCCAACTGAGCTAACGACCCATATTACAATTTTAAAACACGACTATTAATATAGTAATAGGTTTTATATGTGGTGGGTGATACTGGACTTGAACCAGTGACCCTCGCCTTGTAAGGGCGATGCTCTCCCAACTGAGCTAATCACCCACATATAATTTAAAACGCTACTATTAAATAAATAGTACTGGACTTTAACCAGTGAACTTTGCCGTTACTTGTTAGTAGCGGTAATGCTCTCTATTTTCTAACTGAGCTTATGACCCATATAGAATTTAGATGTGAACACTTTAACTAAAAAGTGGTGGGTGATACTGGACTTGAACCAGTGACCCTCGCCTTGTAAGGGCGATGCTCTCCCAACTGAGCTAATCACCCACATCTAAACAACATTGCATTGCTGCGTTGTTGTGGGGCGCTATTATAGATAGAGTTGGAAATGTGTCAACACTTGAATGATAAAAATGTGCTGAATGAAGGTTTTATAAACAATAGGATATGGTTGAAGTCTATTTTATCGTCAAATTTGATATTGCAGTTCAATTAAGCACCTAAAAGTGAGTAGGGAATTGTATTTTATTAACCTTAAATTTAGTTTTACGATACTCATTGTTTTTTTACTGGAGTCGTTTTTATGATTATGAGCAAGATCGATTAATATTAGGGCGAGTTATTTAGTGAATAGAGTGGTCCTTTAAAAATGAATTTAATCTAAACTTCCCAAAATAAATGCTATTTCAGCATTCTAAACTCTATTTTTGTACTTACTTTATTTTTATAAGCCAACCTAGCCATCTCGTAAATACGTATTCCTCGCTACTAGCTTCGGGTTAAGACTAAATAGATCACATATAACTAGGGCGTGTTGACCTTTGTGGATTCAAATTTGTTCAATCTAGGGACGATTAAATCGCGGCGCGAGGTTTGTAACCTAGTGGGCCAAGTAAAAGCCGAGCAAAGCTTCCGCTTCACCCACCAAAGATCAACGCGCCTTGAAGTTTTATACATAGAATTACGAAGCAACAGTGCTCTTTTAAAAATGCTCTTCAAACAATAATCGAATTTTTTAGTACGAGTTACGCTGGTTATTAAGCAAGTAAAGGCTGCGGGTACTCTCAAACCCACATTTAAGTTTTGGTTATTATAAGCAATTGTAACTTTTAAAAGATTAAGGCGATTGGCGGGGCCTTAATTGGTAGTTTATAGATAAGTTTAATTTGCATATAAATGTATACCTTTGCTTTGATGCAATTTTGTTTCATTAAATGGGGGAGTGGGGGCTATTGACTATTCGCTGCAATATAGTGATGTTATTATAAGCAGTAGGGCTTGAATCTTATTCAAATTGTATTTTTTAGCACGCTTGATAGCCAGTTTGTTGAAAATTAAACCATTTAAATAAAGCTAGGTAAAAAACTGTTGACTTTATTTTGGGTGGTGCATAGAATGCGCCCCGCACTAAGCGATACACGATGTGTTTATCACGGTGGGTATTGATTAAGTTGGGGCCATAGCTCAGCTGGGAGAGCGCTTCGCTGGCAGTGAAGAGGTCTGCGGTTCGATCCCGCATGGCTCCACCAAAAATTAGTGTTTTGTCCTAGGGTAGCAGTTTTCTGTGTCCCCATCGTCTAGAGGCCTAGGACACCGCCCTTTCACGGCGGTAACAGGGGTTCGAATCCCCTTGGGGACGCCACTTAACTTTTATTAGTTAAAGGCGGTTTTACCGAGAAAATAGCGTCACAATTAAAGCTCGAGTCTTTACTTGTATTAAACGCAATTACCTTAAAGCTCATGATGTGAGTTAAACTTATCAACTGTCCTAGTGACACATTTATGTGTCCCCATCGTCTAGAGGCCTAGGACACCGCCCTTTCACGGCGGTAACAGGGGTTCGAATCCCCTTGGGGACGCCACTTACTTATTTTTAATAGGGAAGTGTAGTGTTATTAAGAAAGCTCGTCTGAAACGAGTCTAAAAATTCAGTTGTCCTAGTGACACATTTATGTGTCCCCATCGTCTAGAGGCCTAGGACACCGCCCTTTCACGGCGGTAACAGGGGTTCGAATCCCCTTGGGGACGCCACTT
>NZ_JACJFD010000039.1:2814-29304 GCF_014164415.1 Pseudoalteromonas sp. SG43-1
GTCTAAAAATTCAGTTGTCCTAGTGACACATTTATGTGTCCCCATCGTCTAGAGGCCTAGGACACCGCCCTTTCACGGCGGTAACAGGGGTTCGAATCCCCTTGGGGACGCCACTTACTTATTTTAAGTATTGTGTAAAGTAGTGTGACACCGCACTCTCTATGCACGACGTTATCAAGAGTACCAATCTCTTAGATATGTCATTTACTACTTAGATAGGAAAGTGCAGTGTTATTAGAATAAAACCACAAATTAATACCCTCATTTTATACTTCATTTTTATATCAATCTATTTACACTTTGTTACAAAACCAAACCCATAATCGCTCCATATTCCTTGTTGTACTTTTAATTAGTCTTTAAACTCATTGAGTTAATTTAAATATGGACTAAAAAATGAAACTCACAAAAATTGCACTTGCTGTTTTACTAGCATCAGGGTTGGCTGCATGTAATAGCTCAACTCAAGCTGTTGATAAAAATATTGTTACAGAAACATCAATTCCTGGCGTTACACTTATTGAATCAGTGAAATCTAATGCAGGTGAAATCAACATACCGTATAAAAAATATAAACTAGATAACGGTTTAACTGTAATTGTGCATGAGGATCATTCAGATCCCTTAGTACACGTTGATGTAACATACCACGTTGGTTCTGCTCGCGAAGAGTTGGGTAAGTCAGGCTTTGCTCACTTTTTTGAGCATATGATGTTTCAAGGTTCAGAGAATGTTGCTGATGAGGAACATTTTAAAATAATATCTGAAGCAGGCGGTACTTTAAATGGTACAACTAACTCAGATAGAACAAATTATTTTGAAACAGTACCTGTAAATCAATTAGAAAAAATGTTGTGGCTAGAAGCTGATCGAATGGGCTTTTTACTCGATGCTGTAACCCAAGAAAAATTTGAGGTACAACGCGAAACAGTAAAAAACGAGCGCGGCCAACGTGTTGATAATCGCCCCTATGGTCGCTTAGGTGAACGTGTTGCTCAAGCGATGTATCCAGACGGCCATCCATATTCATGGCCTGTAATTGGTTTTATGGACGATTTAAATCGCGTAAATGTAAATGATTTAAAAGCATTCTTTTTAAAATGGTACGGACCAAATAATGCAACGCTTACCATTGGTGGTGACATCAGCGCTAATGAAATACTGCCATTAGTTACTAAATATTTTGCACCAATCCCAAAAGGTCCTGAAATACCTAAAGTTGAAAAAACAGCTGTAATACTAGATGCCGATAGATATATTTCAATGGAAGATAAGGTTCACTTACCTTTATTAAGTATGAGTTTCCCAACGACTTATGCTCGCTCTGAAGATGAAGCACCTCTTGATATACTTGCTGAAATATTAGGTGGAGGTAATAATTCACTACTATACAAAAACCTAGTTAAAACTCAACTTGCTGTTCAAGCAAGTGCAAATCATCCATGCCAAGAGTTAGCGTGTTCAATTAGTCTTTATGCTTTACCAAATCCTACAGCAGGGAAAACGTTAGCTGATATGGAAAAAATCATTCGTGATTCATTTGTTGAATTTGAAGAGCGTGGCGTTACACAAGATGATTTAGATAAAGTAAAAGCTAAAATAGAGTCGGGTGCAATTTTTGGTCTGCAAAGCGTATCAGGAAAAGTCTCTCAACTAGCCGCATCTGAAACGTTTACAGGTAACCCAAACTCAGCTAAAGATGAGATTGCACGTTATAACAAAGTTACAAAAGCTGATGTTATGCGTGTTTTTAATCAATATATCAAAGGTAAATCTGCCGTTATTATGAGTGTTGTGCCAGAAGGTCAAACTCAACTTATAGCTGCCCCAGATAACTTTACGCCTAAAGCGCATGATTTTGGAGGTCCATCTACAACTTCAGCTGATGATTTAGTAGCACGAAGAGCTGTTGATACATTTGATCGAAGTATTCACCCTGTAGCCGGCGCAAATCCTGCTGTTGATGTTCCTTCTCTTTGGCAAACTAAGACCGAAAACGGTATTAAAATATTAGGTACGCAAAGTACAGAAACGCCAACCACCGCTATTTTCATTAAAGTTCCGGGTGGCTTGTATAATGAGCAAGCTAGTAAAGTGGGTTTATCGTCAATGACTGCATCGTTAATGAGCGAGTCAACGCAAAACTACACTACAGAGCAAATGAGTAACGCGCTTGAAAAACTGGGTAGCCAGGTAAGTATCTACTCAGACAAAACACATACAAATGTGTATGTTTCTAGCTTAACTAAAAATGTAGATGCAACGCTAAAGCTTGTTGAAGAGAAATTATTTAAACCAGCATTTAATGCCGATGACTTTGAGCGTAATAAAAAGCAAATCATTCAAAATATTCAACATTCAATGAAGGATGCAGGGTATTTAGCATCTAATACATACAGCAAATTACTATATGGCGACAATATAGCTGCACTTCCAAGTACTGGAACGCTTAATAGTATTGAGGCTATTACATTAGATGACGTTAAAGCTTTTTATAACGCAAACTTTAAACCACAAGGCGCGCAAGTCATTATTGTTTCTGATTTAAAAGAGTCAACAATTGAGCCAAAGGTTAAAGCTACACTTGCAAACTGGCAAGGTAAATCGAGCCCAGTTACTGTTGATTTCAGCGAACCTAAAGTCGAAACTAATGTCATTTATCTTGTAGATAAACCAGATGCCCCTCAATCAGAAATTCGTATTGGTAAACGCGATATGGTTGAAGACATTACTGGTGAGTTTTTTAAAGCTAACTTAATGAACTTTGCATTTGGTGGCACGTTTAACAGCCGTATCAATCTAAATTTACGAGAAGATAAAGGCTACACTTACGGTGCTCGCTCTCGTTTTTGGGGTGATAAAACATCAGGCGGCTTTACAGCTTCTGCAGCGGTGAGAGCCGACTCTACTGCAGCGTCTATTACAGAGTTTACTAATGAGCTTAATAACTATGCTCAAAACGGTGTCACGGATGAAGAGCTTATGTTTATGCGTAAAGCTATCAATCAAAAAGATGCGCTTAAATACGAAACGCCTAATGCAAAACTTGGCTTTTTAGCACAAATATTAGAGTTCGATTTAAAACCTAGCTTTGTAAAAGAAAGAAATGAGATTGTTAGCAATATTAGCAAAGAAGAAGTTAACGCCTTAGCTAAAAAACACTTAAACACTAAAGATATGATTTATTTAGTAGTGGGTGATGCTAAAACACTTCGCCCAGAGCTTGAAAAATTAGGCATGAAGGTTGTTGATTACAGCCTTTAATATTTAAATAATTGGAATTACAAAGCAGCTTTTTTAGCTGCTTTTTTTTGCCTGATTTTAGAGTGTTGATCTTTTTGAAAGTAGATTACAGGGAGCAACTACAGCGTCTTTCTTTAGATATAAAATATAGTTTTATAGTTGAAGCCTTCAAATAACACCCCATTCCTAGCTTTATTATTCAGTACTTATAAAGATTCAATTTGGTAGCATAAATTTAAACATCCAACTTTATTAGGAGGATTTATGGCAAGTGGATGGGCACGAGACGGTGCAATTCAAGATCAAATTGATGCAAGTGTTAACGACGCCGTACAGTATGCAAGAAGCAATTTAATATCTGGTGCAAGTGCTGAGCTATGTGACGAGTGCGATGAAAAAATCCCACAAGCACGAAGGCTCGCGCTACCAGGAGTTCGCTACTGTGTTGCATGCCAAGCTGAAATAGAAGGCAATGGTGCCAGCGCTAAATCGTTTAATAGGCGTGGTAGTAAAGATAGTCAGTTGCGTTAAAAAAAGGTGCTGCAAAGCACCTTTTATTTAATACCAATCTGCATAACCATTTGAACTATATATAAAATTAAACCTCTCCATAGTTATACCAACCAGCATAAATCTTTGATCAATTTAACGAATTAAATTGCACTATTACGTCGATAAAAATTTTTTATTTAGAACAACTAGATACAAAAATTTTGCCTAGTTCTAGCGTAATTTTTTTAACGTTAAATAGACCCCATATATAAGCAGATTGGCATTAAGCAAATTGTTATAACTTGAATTAGTTGTTAAGTAATTTAAAATTTACTCATGTCTTCTTTTTTCTGAATTAACTCAATTGCATAGCCATCTGGGTCTTTTACAAAAGCAATTTCAGTAGTACCGCCTTTTACAGGCCCTGGTTCACGGCTTACATTGCCACCAGCAGCTTTAATATCTGCACATGCTTTGTAAATATCATCAAACTCAATAGCAATATGACCATATCCATTACCTAGGTCGTAGCTATCCTCGTCCCAGTTATAAGTTAGCTCTAATACTGTGTTATCTGCTTCGTCGCCATATCCAACAAAGGCAAGAGTGTATTTGTATTCACTGTTATCAGCTCTGCGTAATTCTTTCATACCTAATATTTCAGTATAAAAAGCAATTGATTTATCCAAATCGGCTACACGAAGCATAGTATGTAATAAACGCATTTTTAGTTCCTTTAGTTATTTATTCAAAGTTAAGGGTATTTTTAACTAAGCGCTATTATTAAGCGCGTTTTAGGGGGGTTATATGTATTAGCCATATATGTAGGCATTACATATAAATCACAACCTTAATATGAGAGTGGGCTTAAAACAGTTTGAGTGCGACCTTTATAAATTACCAATTAATGAATCATTTTATTAAATTTTGGATGTTTAAATAACCATTACTCAATTATTGGTCAACCTATTAGTATAAAAAAAGTTACTGATTGTTCAACAAAAGTTAACCTTTGCTTAATTGTGCTGTTGATATATAACTATTTGTTTTAATAGGGTTATTAAATTAATTTTTGTGTAATTTTTAAAAATGTGGCGTTTGCTTGGTTAACTTATTGGTTGACAAAAAAGTCGTATGGTAATACAGTTTTTGCATACCAATTGGTAAGTTGCTTGGTTTGAGTGAGTACAATGTATTGGTAATTAATCAGAGTTACGTTTTGCACAGGTTAATTTATAAATAACTCAAGCTTAAAGTTACTCTACAAATTGAAACAAAAGACACAGCGTATTTATAGAGTAAATTTTACTTGTTCTTATAAAAGTATGCGCCACATATTTAGGAGTTATTCATGTCAAAACCAGTCATCGGTTTCATCGGCTTAGGCTTAATGGGCGGCAACATGGCCGAAAATTTACAAAACAAAGGCTATGAGCTAATTGTTATGGACCTTAGCAAAGATGCGGTTGCAGCATGTGTTGCTAGAGGCGCAAAAACAGCAAGCACTGCAAAAGAGCTAGCTGAAGGTTCAGATATTGTTATGTTTTGTCTTACAACGTCTGCCGTTGTAGAAAAAATTGTTTACGCAGAAGACGGTATCCTAGCGGGTATTAAAGAAGGTGCAGTATTAGTTGATTTTGGTACTTCTATCCCATCATCTACTAAAAAAATTGGTGCTGATTTAGCAGCTAAAGGCGCAGGCATGATCGACGCGCCACTAGGTCGTACACCAGCACATGCTAAAGACGGCCTTTTAAACATTATGGCTGCAGGCGATATTGATACATTCAATAAAGTTAAACCAGTACTGGAAGATCAAGGTGAAAACGTTTTCCATCTTGGCGAGCTAGGTGCAGGTCATACAACTAAGCTTATCAACAACTTCATGGGCATGACGACAGTATGTGCTATGTCACAAGCATTTGCAGTGGCAGAGCTTGCTGGTGTTGACCGTCAACAACTTTTCGACATTATGTCGACTGGCCCATCTAACTCACCATTTATGCAATTTTGTAAAAACTATGCAGTTGATAATGTTAGCGACCTTGGTTTCTCGATTGCTAATGCAAACAAAGATTTAGGCTACTTCCTACAAATGGTAGAAGACCTAGGTACTGAATCAAAAATCGCTGAAGGTTCATCAGCTAACCTACAAGCAGCGTTTGACGCTGGTATGGGTCAAGGTAACGTTCCTGAAATTTTTGATTACTTCAAAAAGTTAGAAAAGTAATACTTCTCGACCTTATTGAGCGCTTTGAGCTTTAACTTAAAGCGCTTTAACACACATGACACCAATTGACTAGAGTCTTTGTGCAATGTCAGCTTTTTTTAATTCTGATGAAGCACTACTTTCAGTCACAACGAAAAAGAGTTAACTATGCGTTTGATTAATACAATAAAGCTTAGTCTAGTTCTCATCGGTTGCATATCCACACAAGTAGCGGCCAAAGATTATTTTATAGAAAATAAACAAGCTTTTAATGATATCGCAGCTAATCTAGTTGCTGGCGACAAAGTAGTACTTAAAAATGGTACTTGGTCTGACTTCGAAATTTTACTTGAAGGCCAAGGTACAAAAAACTCTCCTATTATATTAACCGCTGAAACTAACGGAAAAGTAATTCTATCAGGTCAATCTAATCTAAGACTTGCAGGTAAATACCTTGAAGCTTCTGGTTTAGTATTTAAAGACGGCTACACACCGAGCTCAGCTGTAATAGAATTTCGTAAAAATAAAAATGAATTAGCCTACAATTCACGAGTTACTCAAACAGTAATCGATAATTACAGTAATCCAGACAAGCGAGAGTCTGATTATTGGGTTGCCTTATATGGACAACATAACCGCTTTGATCATAGTCATTTAGTTGGCAAACGAAATAAAGGTGTGACAGTTGCTGTTCGTTTAAACACCAAAGCAAGCCAGGAAAACTATCATCGTATAGATAACAACTATTTTGGCTACCGTCCAACTTTTGGTTCTAACGGTGGTGAAACCCTGCGTATTGGCACAAGCCATTACTCACTAACTGATTCGCATACATTGGTTGAAAATAATTACTTTGAACGTACCAATGGTGAAGTAGAAATTGTGTCGGTTAAATCAGGTAAAAACATCCTTCGTAATAACGTATTTTATGAAGCGCGCGGTACATTAACGCTGCGCCATGGTAACGGCAATCTTATAGAAGAAAATATCTTCATTGGTAATGGTGTTGATCACACAGGTGGTATCCGCGTTATCAATAAAGATCAAATTGTAAGAAATAACTACCTACAAGGCCTAACAGGCTATCGTTTTGGCAGTGGTTTTACTGTAATGAACGGCGTACCAAATTCATCTATTAATCGTTATCACCAAGTAGAAAATGCGACGATTGAAAACAACACATTTATAAATGTGCGTCATATTCAACTTGCTGCAGGTAGCGATGCTGAGCGTAGCGCAGCCCCAAAAAATAGCGTAATGAAAAACAACTTAATCATAAACCAAGATGGTGAACAGCCATTTACAACATTCGACGATGTAAGTGGGTTAGTATTAAGTAACAACATTGCAGATACAAAAGTGCTTTCTGAGCTAACGTACGGTGTAAAAAAAGAAAAAATCACGCTTGAAAAAGCAAGTAATGGTCTACTTTACCCAACCTCTAAAAGTTTAAATGTAGGTGCAAAGCGCGATTTAAAAGTACTTAAAAAAGAAGATACCGGTGTTAGTTGGTATGCAAAAGTACCTGCTTTAGTTGATTTTGATTCTGGTAAGACACATTCTGTTAAAGCTGATGTAAGTGCATTACTAGATGCTATTGATAATGCAGAGTCGGGCGATGTTCTAGAACTAGCGCCTGGCCAGTATGATGTGTCTAAACTGGTTAAAATTGATAAAACGTTGACAATTAAAGCAAAGCAGAACACAAAGTCTAAACTTACTTTTCAACGCTCTACCTTGTTTGAAATACATGATGGCGGCAGCTTAAAACTAGATGGTTTATCAATTTCAGGTGAAAACGCGCCAGATGCAATAGGTAACAGCATTGTTCGTACGCAAAAATGGGGTATGGTTGATAATTACCGCTTTGTAATGACCAACTCAGAGTTAAATGCTTTAGATATTAATCATTCATTCCATTTCTTTATCACTGGTAAAGGTGCAATGGCTGACGAAATTATTGTTACAGGTAATACCTTTAATACAGTAACAGGTGACATTTTACGCCTAAATACTGAAATTGAAGACTTAGGTGTTTATAACGCGGAATACGTCATTGTAAATAATAATACATTTAATAATGTAGAAGGCGGTGTACTTAAGCTTTACCGTGGTGGCACTGATGAAAGTACATTTGGTCCTCATTTTGAAATGACAAATAACACACTTAATAACGTTGGCCTTGGTAAGCGTAACAAAGAGCAAGCGAGCATTTATGTTCACGGTGTTCAGGTTACTAATATTAAAGATAATAAATTTGTTAAATCTGCTCCTATTGTTGTAGAGCACACAGTAGGCGAGCCTAAAACTGAAATCTCAGGCAATACATTTGATGCAACTAAAGCACCAAGCGTTAAAGAGTTAAGAGTTAAAGGCCCACACACGGCAGTATTAAAAAATAACAACATTTTAAATAAGGCAGGGTAAATACTATGTACTTATTAAAATGCCAAACACGTTTTAAAATAGCTGCTGTAGTTGCAATTACATTACTTACATCATTGGGGGCGCATGCAGCGCACCCAAACTTAGTGATTACTACTGATGATGTTAAGCAAATGCGCCAAGCAATTAGTAGCAACGGTAGCACAAAGTTTGCTACTGCGTTTGAATCGCTAAAAGCGCAAGTAGATGAACAAATTGCACAGCCTATCACTGTACCCGTTCCAAAAGATGGCGGTGGTGGTTATACACATGAGCGCCATAAGAAGAATTACCAACTTATGTACAACGCGGGCATTATTTATCAATTAAGCCAAGATGATAAATACGCAAACTATGTACGTGATATGTTGCTTGAGTACGCAAAATTATACCCAACGCTTGGTCTGCATCCAAAACGTAAAATGGATTCGCAAAATCCAGGTAAGTTTTTTTGGCAAAGCCTAAATGAAGCAATGTGGCTTGTGTACACAATACAAGCTTATGATCTAATTCATGACTCGTTAAATGCCGATAATATTAAAACAATCGAGAATGACTTACTCCGTCCTGTTTCGTTGTTCACATCTGTAGGCCAACCGTCTACATTTAATAAAGTACATAACCATGGAACATGGGCAACAGCGGGTGTTGGCATGGCAGGGTATGTATTAGGCGAACCTGAGTGGGTAGAAAAATCATTATACGATTTAGAAAAGTCGGGTAAGGGTGGCTTTATTAAGCAGCTAGAGATGCTGTTTTCACCACAAGGTTACTATAACGAAGGTCCTTACTATCAACGCTTTGCACTATTACCATTTGTAACGTTTGCTAAAGCGATTGAAAACAACGAACCACAACGAAAAATCTTTGAATATCGCGATGGCATATTATTAAAAGCGATTGATACGACGATTCAACTTAGCTACAACGGTTTGTTCTTCCCAATTAACGATGCAATAAAAAGTAAAGGCATCGATACCATTGAGTTAGTAAATGGGGTAACGGCAGCGTATGGCTTAACCAACGATGCAGGTTATTTAGATATTGCTAAGCAACAAGACCAAATAATTCTCTCTGGTGATGGGCTAAAAGTAGCTCAAGCACTTGATAACAACATGGCAAAACCTTATTCGTTTAAATCTGTTGCCTTCGGTGATGGTAATGACGGTAAACAAGGTGCTTTAGTTGTAATGAGAACGCAGGTAGGTGGCGATCAAGCGCTACTGTTTAAACCTGCTGCACAAGGTTTGGGCCATGGTCATTTTGATAAATTAACATGGCAGTTTTACGACCACGGAAATGAAATTGTATCTGATTATGGCGCAGCACGTTTTTTAAATGTAGAAGCTAAATACGGCGGTCGTTATTTACCTGAAAACGAAACTTACGCAAAACACACTGTTGCGCACAATACGGTAGTGGTTGACGAAACAACGCATTTTAATGCAAATGTTGAAGTAGGAAATAGTAATTACCCTACACTTAACTTTTTCGAAACAAATGAATACGGCACGGTTTCAAGCGGCGAAATAAGCACAGCTTATAAAGGCGTAGATCTTGAGCGTACGCTTGCACTTATTAACTTACCTGAACTACAAAGCACAGTTGCACTTGATATATTTGATGTTGCTGCAAATAAAGCGCATCAGCTTGACCTGCCTTTGCATTATAAAGGTCAGCTTATCGATACCAGCTTTGAGTTAAAAGCAAATGCAGCACAGCTGTCTGCGCTAGGTACTAAAAATGGCTACCAACATTTATGGCTTAAAGCTCAAGCGCAACCTCAAAGTGGTTTAGCTAAAGTAACGTGGCTAAACGAAAATGGTCGTTTTTATACGCAAACGAGCTTGGTAAAAGGTGATGAGTCTTTCTTGTTTACTCAAATAGGCGCAAATGACCCTCACTTTAATTTACGCAACGAAAATGGTTTTATTCGTCGTGTTGAGGGGCAAAAGCAACATAAGTTTATATCTGTATTAGAGCCACATGGTGAGTACAACCCAAGTAAAGAATATACCCTAGAAGCTGTTAGTCGAGTTACAAAGCTTGAATATAGTCAGCAGGGCGATTTAACACTTGTTGAACTTGATATTAAAGGCAACTCATATTTAGTGGCAATTAATAAAGCACAAACATCAGCTAAAAACACATTCAATTATCAAAATAAAGAGTTCACTTTAAATGGCCGATTAGGCGTTTATATGATGAACAATAATCAGGAGTAAATAGGATGCAAAAGCAAAGCGCAAACTTTTCATTTGGTAACGAGACCGAAATAGAAGACTTAGGAAATGGTCTAAAGCGTCAAATGCTAGGTTATAACGAAGAGCTAATGGCTGTTAAAATTTGGTTTGAGAAAGGGGCTATTGGTTATAACCATGCTCACAGACATTCTCAAGTAACGTATGTTGTTGAAGGTGAGTTTCACTTTAACATTGATGGCGTAACTAAAATCCTAAAACCGGGTGATAGCTGCTTAATCCCACCATTTGCTGATCATGGAGCTACCTGCCCAACAGGCGGAATCCTGATTGATACTTTTAGCCCAGCGCGTGAAGACTTTCTTGAGGATTAATTATGCAACTTAAAGGCTTACGTTGGTGGGTTATAGCGCTAATAGCGCTAGCTACCATTATTAACTATATCGACCGCCAAGCACTTAGTGTGCTTTGGCCGGACATTGTTGAAGATTTATTTCCTGATGAATCAGCGCTAGAACGCAAACAAATATACGCTAATATTTCTATTGTGTTTGTATTTGCTTATGCATTTGGTCAGGCAATCTTTGGTAAAATATTTGACTGGGTGGGCACACGCTTCGGTTTTGTACTATCAATAGGTGTTTGGTCTATTGCAACCGTTGCGCATGCATTTGCACAAGGTGTACTTAGTCTTAGTATTTTTCGCGCAATCTTAGGTGTAGCAGAAGCCGGTAACTGGCCTGGTGCAGCTAAAGGTAACGCAGAATGGTTCCCTACTAAAGAACGTGCTTTAGCACAGGGTATTTTTAACTCTGGCGCCGCAATTGGTGGCATTATTGCTATTCCTTTAATTGCTTATTTAACTATCTACTTTAGCTGGCAAATGGTGTTTGTTTTTGTTGGTGCATTAGGTTTCCTTTGGTTAGTTCCATGGTTAATTTTAGTTAAAGCACCGCCTAGCTCACATCCTTGGCTGACTGCCGAAGAACGTGAATATATCTTAACGGGTCAAAGACGTGTTGATGACAACGGTGATGTAACTGGTGAAGACGAAGAGGAATATAACCCTACAACTGCTGAGTTACTTTCTCGTAAGCAAAGCTGGGGTGTAATCATTGCCTCTGCCGCAATTGACCCAATTTGGTGGTTATTTGTATTTTGGATCCCTATTTACCTAAACGAAGTATACGGCATGGATGTTAAATCTATTGGTATATACGGTTGGGTACCTTATGTTGGCGCTATGTTTGGTGCTTGGTTTGGTGGCTTATTGGCACAAAACAGGCTTAAAGCAGGTTGGAATACAGATAAAACACGTAAGCTTACTATTACGCTGGGTTGTTTAATTATGTTACCAGCGCTACTTGCAATGGCAAATCCAGGCGGACCAACAACAGCAGTACTAATTATGGCTGTTATCTTATTTGGTTTTCAAACTGCAATTGGTAACGTGCAAACACTACCAAGTGATTTGTTAGGTAAAAAAGCAGTGGGTACATTATCAGGTTTTTCTGGTATGGCGGCAAAACTTGGTGCTGTAGGTCTTACATCGTTAGTACCTTTTCTTACTGCTGATGGTAACTACACACCAGCATTTGTAATTGGTGCTTCTTTAGCCATCATAGCAATGGCAGCTGTTTGGATTTTAATTCCAAAAATAGAACCTCTTAAAAAGCCTCAATAATCTAGATAATAACTGCTATGCCAACATATTTTGTATAAGTGCATAGCAGTTAACTACATAGGGTAACTTCCAAGATGAAAAATATTTACTTTATCGGTGAATGCATGGTCGAGCTTAGAGCTATGAGCGCGGCAACACTGCACCAATCATTTGCAGGCGATGTTTATAATTCTGCAGTGTATTTAAAACGTTGCTTCCCGCAGGTTACTACTTCGGTTGTTACGGCTTTAGGTCAAGATAATTTAAGTAAAAAAATGCTAGAACGCTTTGAGAGTGAACAAATAAATACGCAACTTGTATTTGCTCACGATACCAAAGTACCTGGTATGTACTACATAGAAACTGATGAGCATGGTGAGCGTAGCTTTATTTATTGGCGCAATGATTCTGCAGCTAAAAAGGTTGTTGATTTTTTAGATGCTGATGCACTCGATCAGCTTAGCCAAGGTGATATGTTTTTCTTTTCAGGAATTTCATTAGCAATAATTGAAGAAAGTGCACGTGAAGACTTTTGGAAAGTGGTAAAGCAGCTTAAAGATGCTGGGGTTAAAATCGTTTTTGATCCTAATTACAGAGCACGTTTGTGGAATAGTGTAGAGGAAACAAAAGAGCAGTATCATTTAGCCTTTACGTTTGCAGATATTACCCTACCAGGCGTTGAAGATTTAACAACACTTTATGACGTTCATAGCGTAGAAGCAGTAGTTGAATATTTAAAGCCTTACCAAATTGAAGAAATTGTTGTTAAAAATGGCCCTGAATCGGTAGTGACAAAAGAGGGCGATACGCTTCAAAGCCACACCATAATACCGGTAACAAATGTTGTAGATACGACATCCGCAGGCGATGCCTTTAACGGTGTTTACTTAGGTGCACGTTTATCTGACAAATCAATTTCAAGTGCTGTACAACTTGCTGCAAAAGCGGCAGGGACTGTTATACAGCAACCAGGTGCTATTGCTCCAAAAGATATATTTCAGCTAGCAATGGCTGAAGCTGGGATCTGATACCAATTTTATTAAAAACATGATCACCTTAGCGTATTAAATAATTCACTAACTACGATAAAAATTATTTATATAGAGCAACTATGTATCATAATTTTAGCCTTGTTATTGAGCTATTTTCTTGTCGCTATAATAGCTCATTAATTTAATGCAATTGGTATAACAAAATAATTAAACATTAAAGGCCGCCATACCTCGGCCGCATTACTTTTTATAAAGGAACAACGTTATGACTCGCTTTTCTGAACTTATGGCAGGACAAACACTGCTACCTATAATTCAAGCAGATACTCCAGAGCAAGGTGTTCAAATAGCGAAAGCTATGGCCAATGCTGGGCTTACTTTAGTTGAAGTAGTGCTAAGAACAGAGGCATCTATAGAGGCATTAAAAGCTATTAAAGCACAGGTGCCTGAGCTAAAAGTAGGTGCGGGAACAGTCATCAATACTGATATTTTGGAGCAAGCACTTGAAGCGGGTTCTGATTTTATTGTAACCCCAGCGGTGTCTCCTACGTTACTTGAAGCACTTGCTAAATGTAATGTGCCGGTACTTCCTGGTGTATCAAACACCGGTGATATTTTAATGGCGCTTGAATATGGCTTTGAAGAGCAAAAATTATTCCCAGCATCGCTTGCCGGTGGCGCTCCTTTTGTGTCAGCTGTGTCGTCAGTATTTAGAGCAGTCAGCTTTTGTCCTACAGGTGGCGTTAGCGAAAGTAACAAAATGGACTATCTTTCTTTAAATAATGTATTCGCCGTTGGCGGTACTTGGATAGCGAAGAAAGAATGGGTTGAACAAGAAAATTGGCAAGCAATTACTGATTCTTGTATCCAGGCTTTAAAATAGAAAGGATTTCATAAATGAATTATTTAGCCCCAACAATACTACCAGGCGTAATCGTTGGCGACGAAGTAAGTGCTGTGTACGAGCATGCACGTACTAATCAATATGCGTTGCCAGCGGTAAATGTTGTTAGCACAACATCTATTAATGCGACGCTAGAAGCTGCTAAAAAGAAAAACTCGCCCGTTATTATTCAGCTTTCTAATGGTGGAGCACAATTTTTTTGTGGTAAAAGCTTATCTTTACCAGAGCAACAATCAGCTGTGCTTGGGGCGGTAAGTGCTGCAAGATATGTACATTCAGTGGCAGCACATTATGAAGTAGCAGTGATGCTTCACACTGATCACGCAGCTAAAAAGCTACTACCTTGGATTGATGGTTTGCTTGATGAAGGTGAAAGACACTTTGAACTGACTGGCAAACCATTGTTTAGCTCACATATGATTGATCTGTCAGAAGAGCCTTTAGAAGAGAATATCGAAATTTGTGAACGTTACTTAACGCGTATGGCAAAAATAGGTATGACGCTTGAAATTGAGCTTGGTTGCACGGGTGGCGAAGAAGACGGTGTTGATAACTCACACCTAGATAGTTCTGCTTTATATACTCAACCTGAAGATGTTGCATTTGCTTACGAACGCTTAAGTCGTATTAGCCCTAACTTTATAATTGCAGCCTCTTTTGGCAATGTTCATGGTGTATATAAACCGGGTAACGTTGTTCTTACGCCAACTATTTTAAAAGATTCACAAGCTTACGTATCAGAAAAATTTAATCTACCAAGTAACTCAATTAACTTTGTTTTTCATGGTGGTAGTGGTTCTGAGTACAGTAAAATTGCAGAGTCTTTAACGTATGGCGTAGTGAAGATGAATATTGATACCGATACGCAGTGGGCGTGTTGGACAGGTATTTTAGATTACTACAAAGACAAGCAAGCATACCTACAAGGGCAAATTGGTAACCCTGACGGGGATGATAAGCCAAACAAGAAATACTATGACCCTCGTGTATGGTTGCGTCATTCAGAGCAAAGTATGGTTGCAAGGCTAGAGCAATGCTTTGACGATCTAAATTGTGTAAACAGGTATAGCGCATGAAAAGATTAAATACAGTATTGAAAGAAGACGGTGTAGATACCGATCTTATTTTACTTATTCGCACAATTTTAGCGACTAGTAAAGAAATTGCTTTTCGAGTAAGCCAAGGTGAATTAGCCGGTGTTTTAGGCTCAACTTTGAATGAAAACGTTCAAGGTGAAGTTCAAAAAAAGCTTGATGTAATCGCAAACCAACTACTTAAAGACATCCTACTTGATGATAGCAGTGTACGATCTGTTGCATCAGAGGAAGAAGATCATGCGGTAGGTGGCCACCCTGAAGGTAAGTTTATTGTTGCTTTTGACCCGTTAGATGGCTCTTCTAATATTGATGTTAATGGGCAAATAGGCACTATATTTACTATTTACTTAGCCCGTGATGATGTTCCTTTTGATAGCGACGAGCAATTTAGTCAGCCCGGTGTGAATCAAGTATGTGCAGGCTATGTGTTATACGGCCCTTCATCATTACTTGTAATGAGTACTGGCGGTCCAACGCGTTGTTATACGTTAGACTCAACACATGGCGGTTACTTACTGACAAACAAGCAGTTAAGTGTGCCAGAACAAAGTCGCGAATTTGCCGTAAATATGGCTAACTACCGTTACTGGGACGAACCAACTCAAGTGTATTTTGATAAATTGCTATACACCTGTGAAAGCTTTGAAAAAAGCTCAATGCGTTGGAATGCAGCGATGGTAGGTGACGTTCATCGTATTTTATGCCGAGGCGGGTTATTCTTGTATCCACAAGATAAACGCAGTGGTAACGATAACGGAAAAATAAGACTGCTTTATGAAGCAAACCCGTTAGCACTTTTAGTTGAAAACGCAGGTGGTAAAGCAACCTCTAGAGGAACGCGAATTTTAGATATTGCGCCAACTAGCTTGCACCAGCGTGTGCCTGTTGCTTTGGGTTCAAATGAGCCTGTAGAGTTTTATAATAACGCCATGTTATAAACAGCACCCAAAAAAAGGGGTAAGAAAATTGCCCCTTTTTACCTTTAATTTTATTCTCTTTGTAAATCATCCTCTTTAGATAAACTCACTTCTTTTCTTATTGTCTTCAAATAAGAATACTTCACATATATTAAATAATATTACTTACTAAACCCTATATAAAACTAAGTTTTTACTATAACGCTATGTATCTTCAACGTTATTTTTCACAATTGAATTCAATTTTTAACCAACAATAAAAGCCCAAGGTTAACTTGGTGTTTATTTATTGTTATTTAATTAGGTGGGGATAGTGGAAAAACTTATTTTATTGTGGTTATATTACCAAGTTGGTTAACAATTCATTTGCAATTTAAATGAATTTGGTAATAAATACATGATTTATTTGGTAACACACACAATAGATAGCCAAATATTAAAACTATAAATTTGGAGAATAGAGCCACCATGAAATTCAAACATTTTGCGCTATGCGCTATTGCAGCAGCAATCGTTGGTTGTGACACAAACTCAAACAACAATGACAACAACTTGGGCTCTATTGCTCTTAGTGGAACTGTTACAAGCGGACAAACATTAACAGCTGAAGTTAGTGACCCTGATGGTATCTCAGGTGACGTGACTTACTACTGGTATGCAGATGGTGAGGCAATTGCTGGTGCAAATAGCGCTTCATTTACATTGACTGACGATCAGATAGGGTTACCAATTACAGTTCAAGGGCTTTATACCGATGATGGCGGTATTAATGAATCGCATATTACAGAACCAACCGCAGATGTTGCCGCAATCGCATTTCCTGCAAGTTTAACTATTACAGGTGACGCACTAGTTGGTTCGCAACTAACTGCTAATGTAGCTGACGACAATGGCTTTGATGGCGATACAGTAACTTATAAATGGTTTACAGATGACGTAGAAATTGCTGATGAAGCACTTTCAACGCTCACGTTAACAGACGCACAGTTTGGTACAGTTATTACAGTTAGTGCATCTTTTGAAGATAGCCGTGGGTTTAACGAGTCTGTAACTTCAGCCGGTACAGAGGTTGTCGCACGAACAAACTCAGAAGGCGAAGTTACAATTAGCGGCACGCCAACTGTTGGAAATACTTTAACAGCAGAAATTAATGATACCGATGGGGCGACAGGAGATATCACTTATCAATGGCTTGCTGACGCACAAGAGATAGATGGCGCAATAGAGAGCACCTTTACAGTTGATGCATCACTTTTAGGTCAAAAGGTAAGTGTTAAGGTTGCTTATACAGATGATAATGGGTTTATCGAGGATAATACATCAGAGGAAACAATTGCTGTTTCTGCTGTTGCGGTTGACGAAGCCGGTAGCATAGCCATTATGGGTGTAGTGCCTTATTTAACAAATGGCGAGTTAACCGCTGAGATAACTGATAACAACGGCGTTGAAGAGGCTAACGTTACTTATACTTGGTCTGCTGATGGCGTTGAAATAGCTGGGAGCAATAGTAAAACATTTACGCCTTCTGATTACGCTGGCTCAATAATGTCAGTAAAAGCCACGTATACAGATAATGATGGCTTTGCGAGTGAGGTTACAAACTCACTTGATACATTGGTTTACACACAATTAGTTAGTAACCCTGAAGCACTCCTTGGTGCTATAAGTGGCGGTTTAGCTGACGGTGATGTTATTGGTTTAAACACGGGTGTTTATGCTGATATGGACGCAATTTTATTAACCAGTGCAGTAACGCTTCGCGCTGTAGAAGGTCAAACTCCTGTACTTAGTGGTGAAGTATGTGTGCATGTAGCTGCTGGAGTAGATGGCGCTGGGTTAACAGGGCTTACCTTTAAGAATATAGATACTAAAGCGGGTGCATTTTGTGAAACCGAAGAAGGTGCTGTTATTTACTCAGAAGGGGATAACTTTACTTTTTCGCAAAACACGATGGATGGAGAAGAAGCGACACTCAATAACTCTGAATACCATTGGCTGATGATAAAAGGTCAAAGTGCGATGGTTGAGCGAAATACATTCTCTAATCGAAATGTAGCAGAAAAAGGGTCTGTGATAAAAATATCATCATCAAGCTCTGATCACGTTATTCAATATAATTTATTTAGTGACAGTGATAATCCAAACTTTGATCAATCAAGTTTATACTTAATTAATGCAGGTAGTACAACGGGTAGTGGTGCAGCTGATAACGCAAACTTTACTATTCAGTATAACCGCGTAGAAAACTTTGTAACGGGTCGTCGTTTAATGCGTGTACAAACTTCTGGCGCAACCATCAAAGGCAATACAATCATAAATCCTAATGGTGGTATTTCATTAGAAGATGGTGGCTTCAACAGTGTTACAGATAACGTTATTATTCGAACTACCGATATTGCAAGCTCTGATGATCGCCCAGCGGGTATATTAATTACACCACTTGGTCACACTGTGAGTAACAACTACATTGCAGGTATTCGTTCTGGCAATAAAGAAGCGGGCGGTATTGTATTTACGGCAAATCCATTTTCGCAAGCTGACGGCGGTGTGCCAAACTCGGGTAACCAAGCTGTACTTGATAGCGCTGGCGACTTTACACTAAATGTAACAAACAATACGGTTTTGAACTCACAGCAACCTATTGTATTTAGTACGGAAATAGGCTCTAAAGCACCAACAAGTGATTGTGATGAGTTAACCGCAGAGAATGCGCCGGTTCTCTATGGGCTGACCAAAAATGCGTTTGTTATAAACTTTAATGGAAATTTAATTGCAAACGGTTTAGGTGATCAAACAGACGCAGATACAATAAGCAGCAGTGCTACAACTCAAGGCCTATTTTACCCAAATACACTTGATAGTGACCATGCTTTTGAATATGACTGTGACTTAATTAATCATGATAGTTCGGTGCTAAGTAACAACTTTGGTTATATGGATAGTCGAGTATCAGGCGATGCAAGCGGTGACTGGGTTGAAATTAGAAAACTAAATGGTAATGGCGCATTCGATACTGATGGTGCAATTGACCAAGACCCAGCAAATAACGGTAAAGAAGTGCTTGAGTACGTTACAGCAGCAAGTACGTTATTAGAAACTGACCCTGCAGGCCTTCAGGCAGAGGCAGGTGCTAAAGGTCTTCATTATATTCAATCATCTGAAGTCGGTGTTGGATCTACATGGAAAATACAAAACGATTAAGTAACCAATTAATCAGTTAACTTTTAAAAGCCCCAAATTTGGGGCTTTTTTATTATTTATTAATAATCACCACACTTTTCTCAACCTACATTACCCATTTATCGACTAGTTTAGAGCTGTTTATATTCTAGCAAAAAACCTGCCTGACCTACTGGTAATGCCGTTAAGTTAAAATTGGTATACCTTATGGTAATATTAAAGCGTCAAATTGGTTGATCATCGTGCTGGGTTTAAGTATATTAATATCAAAGGTCACATAAAATATACATCAGCATAACAAGCTAACACACTAAAATCACACAACAACAACCAGCGGAGAATTCAAATGTCGTTGAAGTCACGAGATAACAATAATTCTACAACAGGGCAGTTTGCAATGCGCCCAGTTGCAAAATGGGTAAGAACAGCGGTCATCGCAGGTATGGCAAGTTCTTGCGTATTTACAGCAAGCGCACAGGAAGATCAGGGAAAAGCGACAGAAGTTGAAGAAGACGTTGAAATAATTAGTGTTACAGGTACACGTAGAACGATACAAGATCAAATAGCAATTAAACGTGAAGCAACAACAGTAGTTGATGGCCTGTCATCTGAAGATATTGGTGATTTACCAGCACTGTCAATCGGCGAAGCACTAGAATCAATTACAGGTGCTGCATCTCACCGTGAAAACGGTGGTGCTACAGAAATCACTATCCGTGGTCTTGGTCCATTTTTAAGTGCAACACACATTAATGGTCGTGAAGCGACTAATGGTAGTGGTGACCGCTCAGTTAACTTTTCGCAGTTCCCTTCTGAACTTGTAAAAAAAGTAGCGATATATAAAACGCAAGATGCCTCAATGATTGAAGGTGGTGTTGCAGGTGTTATTGCACTTGAAACTATAACTCCACTTGATTTTGGCAAACAACGTGTATCAGCTGAGGTTAAATTAAATTACAACCCAGACGAAGGTAATGTAGATAACTCGCTGCAAAGTGACGCGGGTTACCGTGGCACGTTTAGTTATGTTGATCAGTTTGAATTTGATAACGGCCAAGCCGTTGGTGTGTCTTTTGGTGTGCAGCGCCAAGAAATTAGTCAACCAGAGGCTGAATACAGAAGTTCTAGCCCATCAGGTTCTTCATTGTGGGCGTGTTTAAACGATCCGACTAATACCAATGAAGGTTTTTACCGTAGCAGCGCAGGCGACTGTGAAGACCAAGTTAATGGCAGTAGCAACCAAGGTTACGATACAGAAATCGATCCAGAAACAGGTAAAGCAGTAAGTGATGGGACTCCTTATGCTTGGACTGGCAGTAGCCGAAGCTTTCGTCAAAACGAGACATCTGATGAACGTGATGCAGTATTTTTTGCACTGCAATACCAACCGTCAGCTGATTGGGATATTAACTTTGATGCACAAATTTCAGATAGAACACAACAAGAAGCACGCCACGATTTAATCTTTTTACAAAAACGTGCAACACCAGGTGTAACCGGTCCAACACTTGTAACTAACGATGTAGGCGGTATTTTACATTGGGAAGGTGAAGAGCGTATTGAATCAGCGGGTGAGCAATTTTCTCGTGAAGAAAACTACCAAGGTTACGGCATAAATATAGAACATACAGTTACCGATAGATTAACTGTTGACTTAGATTTAGCGTATTCAAAAACTGAACGTGAAGAACTTCAAATATCTAACCGTGGTAGAACATCAGGTCGCAATTTCTTTTCTTGGGATATGGGCGATGAAATTCCTCATTTCACACTGACAGATTTTGACGTAACAGATATTTCAAACTTTACAGATAGCCTAAGAACACGACTTGACCGTGAAAATGTTCGTGAAAACGAAGTTATATCAGCGCGACTAGATTTTGACTATGCGCTAGATGGCAACGTTTTTACAAGTATTCAAGGTGGTATTAGAACATCTGAAATGACCTTCCTACAGTATGGTGGTAGCCAAGGTAACGGTTCAAGAAACGAATTTACACTAGACTCTGGTACTGAAGCGCTTGACGTATTACAAGGTTGTCAAATCGATTTCCCTGAATCAGGCTTTTTATCGAGTGTATCTGATGGTGATATCGTAACAAATATTGATAGCGACGGTAACGTTGTAGCTAGCGGTACAGGTTCATCATGGGCTACATACGACAACGTATGTTTCTCACAAGCTGTAGCTGGTTCTAACGCTGATGGTGTGTTTGCTTACCCAGAAGTGGAATATGAAAATGCAGGTACAATTGATGTAACAGAAAAAACAACATCAGTGTACTTAATGGCTAACTACGATACTGAAATGTTTGGCAAATTCATTCGCGGTAACTTTGGTCTTCGTATTGTAGACACAGATGTAACTTCGATTGGTTTTAGAAATAGCTTTGATGTTGTAACAAGTGATACCGGTGTACTGTCTCTAGTTGAGTCTGATAACGGTTCACTGGATAAAATAAAAAGTGGTGGCGATTACACTAAGTATTTACCAAGCTTTAACCTAGTTATTGATTACAGCGAAGATATTTTATTCCGAGCAGGTATATACCGTGGTATGTCACGCGCAAATCCATCTAATTTAGGTTATAGCCGTACATTCCAAGAAGATACAGAAGGTACAGCAACATCAATCAGCGATTTATTAGTGGGTGTAAATGGTTCTGGTAATCCAGACACTCAACCACTTATGTCTTGGAACTACGACGCTGCGTTTGAATGGTACCCTAACGAAGATTCAATCTTAGCGTTAAGCTTATACTACAAACAGTTCAATGGCGGTTTTCAACAACAAACCGTAATTGAAGATTTTACTGTTGCCGGTGAAACAGTTTCACTACCAATCACCAACTCTGTTACGTCAGACGAGGACAGTGAAATATTAGGTCTTGAAGCTTCATTTTCTTACCACTGGGATAATGGCATCGGTATGAAATTTGGTTACAACTATGCAGACACTGACTTTGAGTTCCAAGATAGCTTATACGGCGATACGTTTGTTACTGATGTAGACGGTAATACTACACAATTAACTGACGGTATTGTTGAGTCAGCTTCAGTACCTGGCTTCTCAAAGCATGTATTTAGCAGCCAGCTGTACTACCAAATTGGTGGGTTTGATACTGCCGTTATTTACAAATATCGTAGTGAGTATTTCCAACCATATACTACAAATGGTACTCGACTTCGTTATGTTGATTCTGTAGGCGTATGGGAAATGCGCGCATCATACAAAATTGATGAGCACTTTAGAGTTAAAGCAGAAGCAATTAACTTGTTCAGCGCACCTAAATCACAAGATTTCTTTGTTGAAGGAAACTTAGGTGAAGTGAATGACTACGGCCCACGCTTATTCTTAGGTTTAAGCTACAAGCTGTAATAATAGTTAAACATTAAATCTCATTAAAAAGGCGGTTTTACCGCCTTTTTTTGATCCCTAAATTCTTCAATTTTATATTTTCAATAACGCTAATAAATAGTACTCAACACAGTTCGCTTTCTAATAACGCTTCTTGACTGAAAAAAAATTGGTTAACCAATAATGCCATTTATTAAGTGCGTACAACATCATCGGTTTCTCTTGCCTAAATTATTTCATTTTTAAAACACTAACTCTTTTAACCCTTGTAATTGATAGCTCAATTTCTAATTAAATTTAAAATCAATAAATAACAAGAACTTAAAATCTACTTTATGATTTTAAATTATAGGTTAGTTAAGTTTTTCTATTTTGGTAATAACATATTGCATAATATTTGATCTAAATTTATTACCAAAAGGTTGACCTTTTTATAGTTGGGTGTAAATATAAAGTTAAGGGTTTGTAATAATTAAGGGCTTTTAATAAAAACAATAAAGTAGCTGGTTAAACATAGCATTTCACACACACAGGAAAAAAACTATGAGTCACAAGTTATCTAAAATTACACTGGCAGTTATATCGGCAACCGCACTTGGTATGTCTTTGTCTACACAGGCGCAAGAAGCTCCAAAAAAAGCTGCAGACGATCTTGAGGTTATTGAGGTTTCAGGCATTCGACAATCGCTTACAAATGCGCTTGCACAAAAGCGTTCAGCAGATAGCCTTGTTGAGATTATTGAGGCTGTCGATATTGGTAAGCTACCAGATCAAAACCTCGCAGAAGTACTTGAAAATGTAACAGGGATTCAAATTACCCGTGAAGCAGGGGTAGGTACAGGTGTTCAAATTCGTGGTACCAATGCCAATCGTACAGAAGTGAACGGCGTATCAACAGTTGGCTCAGGGTCTGGACGAAGTGGCATTAGTTTTGAAGATGTATCAGCTGCAATCATCTCCGGTGTAGAAGTAATTAAATCACCTGAAGCAAAAACAATCGAAGGCTCTGTGGGCGCAACAATAAACCTTAAAACAATTCGCCCGTTACAGTTAAATGAAACTCTAGGCTCAATTAGAGTTCAAGGTGAAGATAGTAGCTTATCAACAGATGGTGTTACTCCTAGGGTATCGGGTGCTTGGGGTGATAACTGGGAGCTTGATTCTGGCGGTAAGTTTGGTGTTGTATTTAGTGGCAGTTACAGTGAGCAAGACGTAACCGCATTTCGTCCTCGTGCTGATAGAGATAATTCGGTAGCCGCTGATAGTGGTGCTGCAAGTGCACAATCGTTTGATTTTCTACCAGTACAATTTTTAATTCAAGATTACGATAATTACGAATACGAGACAAAAAACTTCGCAGGTACATTTGAATATGCACCAAACGATAATATAAAATTCTTTTTTGATGCAGTTGTTAACGATCAAGAGCGCCGCCAAGAAAGCTCAAGAGTACAAGCATCTGGCCTAAGTGATCTTAGAAATGTATCAATACCGAGTGAATTTGAAACAGTTAATTTTGGTTCACTTGACGGACAAAACCTAGGCAGCATACAAGCGGCCGTAAGAGGCGTTATTCCGGTTGAAGACGGTGGTGGCGATCCTAATTTACGTTTTTCTAGTGATACTAATTCACGCATAACAAAAAGCAAAATATTTAGAATAGGGGGCGAATGGCAAGGCGATAGATTATTTGCAAGTGTTGAAGCCTCAACCTCTCGTTCTGATTCAACTACACCAAGCTTTAATACAACGCTTAATTTTATAAATCCAAATGTCGCTACTAATTCGTCAAATGAAAACGGGACTCCTTTTGAGTATGATCTTACAGGTGATGCACTTACATTTGGTATTGCAATGGGGGAGGCAAACGCGCCAACAATGGCTCAATTACTCGACCCTGCAAATGTTGTTCTACGTGACGTAAACCAAGGGCAAGATGAGTCAGAAAATACAGAAGATGCGTTTCGTACAGATTTTACATATTACTTAGATGATGTAATAACGTCAGTCGATTTTGGTTACCGCTACAGTAAAACGAGCAGTATGTCGGATCAAGTTCGCTCTAACGTTGGTTTAAGAAATATGGCTGATAGCCCAACGGGTGATTTATTTGCACAATTATTAACAGCGGGCCCAGATAACTTTAATGATGGTGATGGGCGAGCACTTTATATTCGTGATTTCTTACTTATAAACCAAGAGCTTGCATCCTCTGATCCACAAGCTGTATTAGCAGCACTTAACCAAGCGATTGAAGCTAATAATGCAATAACAGGTTCTGATCGTGGTCCAATAAGTTCACCAACGTCTCAAGTAAATGCGTTTTTTGATATTGAAGAAGAAACACATGCCTTATATGCACAAGCTAATTTTGAGTATGGCATGTTTCGCGGTAACTTTGGCTTACGTTATTTAGAGACTGAAGTTACATCGCTAGGTAACTCTGTTACTCAAGATGGAAGTGGCAACGAACTGGTGACTCAAGTAACGTCAAAAGGTGATTACGATTTCTTTTTACCACGATTTAATTTAGCCGCGAATGTAAGTGAAGATGTGATTGTTCGTCTAGGTTGGTCAAAAGATATCAGACGCCCAGATTTTGATGACCTATCTACATCCGTTACGTTTGGCACCAGCCCTAATAGTGCAGTTTCAATAGGTAACTCAGGCTTAGAGCCAGAAGAAGTAACCTCTTTCGATATATCCACTGATTGGTATTTTGCACCCGCTGCTTTATTAAGTGTGGGGTACTTTCATAAAACACGTAGCGATTTGCACGTTACACAGCAAGTTGACCCATTTGAAGACCCAAGCACAGGCTTTCGCGATACAAATGGTCCTGAATGTGAAGGCGGCGGCATATTTAACCCAATTGCTGACATAAACGTATTTGGCCCAGATGCTGGTGTAGGGTTATGTGTACCAACACAAACTACTATTAATGATTCTGGCGAAACAACACAGCAAGGCATCGAGCTTGCAGCTCAATACGACTTATCAAATTTTGAAAAAGAGCTAGGCTGGGCATCAGGTTTTGGTGTTGTTGCTAACTACACCTATCAAGAATTTTCTGGTGGTGAATCATTTGACACCGCAACGAGTCGTGCAAATGCTGTTTTTGCATTAACAACCGGTAACCCGGATGCAGACATCAGTGCTAAGCAATCACTCATTGATCTGTCAGAAAACGCATATAACATCACATTTTACTATGAGAAATACGGTCTATCTGCTCGAGCGCGTTACACGTGGCGCGAAGGGTACCGTTCAACTGACTTTGGTAGCACTTCAAGCTTCCCATGGGGTTTCCCTGTTGTACAAGAAGACAGAGGGCAGCTTAATGCCAGCATAAGTTATGATGTGAACGATCAGCTAAATATCGGTATTGAAGCCGTTAACTTAACTGAGTCAGAAGTTAGCCAGTCTTGTGTAAACGAAGGTGCTTTACTTTGTTTCCAAGGTATTACAGACCGCCGTATTACATTTGGCGCAAGCTATAGATTTTAAAGGTTATAGTTAAATCGAGTCTATAAGTGTGTGTATTTAAAGACGCTAAAAGCAAGCCACCTGGCTTGCTTTTTTTTAACTATAATTAGTTAACATTTACAAAAATGATTTATTCCACTTTGTATTTTACTTATAAATACCGTTACAGCGGCAATGTCTTGCGACACTGCCACCAGTAATTATACCAACCTGCATAAATCTTTGATCAATTTAACGAATTAAATTGCACTATAACGTCGTTAAAAATTTTTTATTTAGAACAACTAGATACAAAAATTTTTGCCTAGTTCTAGCGTAATTTTC
>NZ_JACJFD010000003.1:0-209920 GCF_014164415.1 Pseudoalteromonas sp. SG43-1
AGGTTAAATAGTGCTAGATCTCTTATTTTATGAAAAAGTTCTAGTCGTATTCGGATAGCCCATATTTGCTGTAATTTCAGAGGTAACTTTTGTCCTACAAGCTTATTTTTATTCCAAGGCTCTTTGGGCTGATATATTGTTAACTGGTGCATTAGTTGTACTCCGGTGTTTATGGAGTTTTAAGCTTAGCCCGCTACAAAAGAATTCGGGTATGAGCGATAAGCGGTCAGTCAGGTGAGTCGTCATTAACTTAGTCAGAATAAGAGGAAACGTTCCTCTTTTTTACATGTTTATATATGCCACAGAAAGAATAATATTTATAGCTACAAATAGTTTTCATTATTTGCTATTAATATAAGTTCATAAAATAAGGACGTTTTCGCGCTAAAATAGGTAAGATGTTCTCTTATAAAGTGTTATATGCCAAGGGAAACTCAGGGAGTGGTTCATGATCAACAGCATTCTTCACAAACTCGATCAATTAAAAGATTATGAAGTGCACTACAAGCAGGTTTCTGGTGTTAAAACTATGGTTCAGGGACTGGAATACCACTTTGATAACTATATGGCGCAGACAAAAGTGAGGGAGCAACCTTTTTGGTTTCATGAGGTAGTTGCGTATCTGAACAGATTAGGTCAAATCTATTACTTTTTTAAATCTGATTTCATAAAAGTGGTTGACTCAGAAATGCCTAATATTCTTAAAATTATTCCTTTGAGAATGAAATACTCTGCTCATAGGAGTGTTGATGCTCCAAGGGGAAACGATCATTTAGTCATGATGGATATATCAATGCCAAATATTCACTATGTTCACTCATACTATGGTAGTGAAGAGAGAGATGTAGTAAACCCTAATGAGTGCTCACGTGGCTTTTGCATACCAAGAGTTGATGCCAATGGTGATCGCGACGATGTGAGAATTTTTCTTGACTACGAGCATGATGGCATTTTAGCTGATATTGGACTGGTTCTAGATAGAAAATTGAGAGAGTTTGGCATATAACAAACGCATCAAGGCGCTCGCAGGCTCCCTAGGACATCAAAACTACGCGGCAGTTACCAATGTCTGCTCTTGGCACTCTCCAGCCACTCGACAACATAAAATACTGATAATAATTGGCAAGGTACTTTACTGTGTCGGGTGGCGCTTCGCTTATCTGACCTGCACTGGCACATACACGGCTGTCAGATTTAATTTTACAACTATTATTCGTTAAAATCAGCGACCTACTTATGATGAGTTAACTACTAATTTTAATAACCGCTAACATATCGTCGTCATCCTCATCGAGGCCAACTTCTTCAAACCCAAAACTTGAATAAAAATCTTTAGCAACAGGGTTTAGCGGGTTGTAACAAATCTCGATTTGTTCAAGCTTAGAAGTTGTTTTAATCTCTTCAATAGCCATATTGAGGGCTTTGCGCCCAATGCCTTTATTTTGATGAGTTTGATCCACCATAAAGCGCCAAATAGAAACCTTTGTAGGGGTTTCTTGTACCCACATAAAAAAGCCTACTGGTACACCATTTAGGTAAATAGCTTTACAGGTATACCCGCTATTGTAGTGCGCCTCAACTAACGACCACATATTACACGCTAGGTATTCTTCTTGTGTTTTAGCAACCTCTAAATCGCATATGGCTTCGTAGTTATCGGCGGTGATATCTTCCAATGACAGCTTCATATTTTTCCTTCAGTACAACTTTGTGTAATTAGTAAGCTATCAGTGTATGTACCTATAATCAAACAAATGAAGAGATTGATTTTTATACCCCCTTAAATTAGCTTAAATAATGATCTACACGCCTATCTAAAACAAAAAGGCCGCAGTAATAAATACTGCGGCCTTTGATTTTAGCTAAGTGCTTTAAACTAGGTACGTTTAGTAAGCGCCTGCGCTATATATAAGCTCGTAGCTGTGGCTGTAAATCTCAAGGATGTTACCAAACGGGTCTTCCATGTAGATCATGCGGTACGGCTTTTCACCCGGGTAGTAATAACGAGGGGCTTCCATACGTTTTTTACCGCCAGCTTCTACAATACGCTCGGCTAAACCTTCTACATCAGGGTCTTGAACACAAAAATGAAAGATGCCTGTTTTCCAGTATTCAAAATTGTCTTTTGGGTTTTCTTGGTTTTTAAATTCGAAAATTTCGACACCAATACGATCCCCTGTAGATAGGTGCGCTATTTTGAATTTTTCCCACTTTTCGCCAAATACTTCTGTACACATTTCGCCAATTGGGCTTTTGTCTTCGGTAATTAAAGTCGGTTCCATTATTGTGTACCAACCCATAACCTTAGTGTAAAACTCGACTGCTTTTTCAACGTCGGGAACCGAAATACCAATGTGCGAAAAACTACGTGGATATGTATGACTCATAATGCTTCCTCTTTATCTTGTGGCTAGTTGATGGAGTTAGTTTACGAATTGAACAATATTAAGTAAAATTATCATTAATCATCATTTTGAGTATGTTTTGTAATGATAAACCCTGCATGGTTAAACACGTTTTGTACGTTGGTTGAGGTAAATCACTTTACCCAAACCGCCGAACGCCTTTTTATGACCCAATCTGGCGTAAGCCAGCATATTAAAAAGCTTGAGCAACAAGTAAACTGCGCGCTATTAGAGCGTCACGGCAAACAATTTACCCTTACCGTACATGGGCAAAATTTGTATCAGCAAGGCAGTTTGTTATTAAAAGAATGGCAATTTTTAGAACAACAATTAAAAGATGATTCGCCTTACAGCGGCTTGGTAAAAATACAATCGCCTGGTAGTTGTGGGCTACAATTTTACAACCAGTTATTAGCATTACAGGCTGAGCATACCGAGCTTAATATTGATTATCGCTTTGCACCTAATACCAGTGTAGAGCAAGCTGTAGCAAACCACAGTGCCGACATAGGCTTTTTAACCCAAGCCCCCACGCTTAGCGAAGTTACCAGCCACAAAATTGGTCAAGAAGCTTTATTATTAGTAACCCCCGCACATATTAAAAACCCAACATGGGAGGTTTTATGTGAGCTTGGCTTTATTGGCCACCCCGATGCAAAACACCACGCGCAGCTATTACTGAGCGAAAACTACAGCGAGTTTGAGCATGTTGATCAATTTAAGCGCACGGGGTTTTCTAACCAAATAAGTTTAATACTCGAACCAGTAAGTTTAGGACTGGGTTTTACGGTTTTACCTGCGCATGCCGTTAGCGCATTTAATAAACCTGCGCTTATTAAAACGCACCATTTAGCTAATCCTATCAGCGAAAATATTTATGTATGCCATCACCGAAATAGGCCAATGGCAAAGCGTATGAATACAGTAATTGAGCTAATAAAGGCGGGAGTAAATAGTTAAAACGTAAACCCCCTTTACACCCACGGCACTTAATACCATAAGCAAAAGGGGGAATAGAAAATTAATTAACGCTTTCTAATTTTGCTTTTAAATCAAGTAAGTCGGTTGCAATTGTATTTGGCTGTATTTCCCACGGATCGAAGATTGAGTCTTTAGATCGTTGAATCCACGCCGCGCGCATACCGTGCGATATAGCACCGGTTACATCAAACGGATTACTTGATACAAGCCACGTGTTTGCGCCTGTTGAATTGGTTTCGCGTAAAAAGTGGCTATAAACCCCTGGGTTTGGTTTAAAGGTTTTAACGTCGTCGGCACTTACTACCCCTTCAAAAAGCTCACTAATGCCAGCGGTTTCTAATAAGGTATGAACTGCGTCGGCAGCGCCGTTTGAAAATGCAAACAAACGGTAATCCTTCGCTTTTAATTGCTCAAGGCCTGCTTTTACATCATCGAACGCAGGAAGCGTTTTATAAAGCTCTAGCAGTTGCCCTTTTTGCTCTTCACTTAGCTCGGTTTTGTGCGCTAAGCAGGCGTAATCGAGTGCGTGTTTTGTACATAGCGAGAAAGGAATATAATTTTGCATTAATCCACGTCTAAATGAATACTCTAATTGCTTTTCGCGCCATGTATTTGAAAATGCTTGGGCGTTATCGCCAATCATGTCGTTGAGTAAGGACAGTACGCCGTGAGTGTTTATTAGCGTACCGTATACGTCAAATGCAAGTGTAGTTGCCATGTTTGCTCCGCAATAAAATAAATTAAGTTGGTTTTAGAGTACTTGCTTACAGCTTAACTTAATTTGAACGAACGCTCAATTTAATAAAACTTGTATGCATCAAGCGCTAAAATATCCATTTCTATATCTTCATGTATTTTTTTGGCTTTACCGTCACTACTTCCAAGCGCTGCAAAAAGAGGTAAAAAGTGCTCCTGGGTAGGGTGATTAAATAAAGCATGGGGTGCTTCATTTAAATAGTTAAGTAACGCTTGGGTGTTTTGCGCTATTAATTTTTGCTCAACCCAATGGGTAAACTCATTAACCATTTGAACACGATTAGGTGTAGCAGGGTTTTTAAATATTTCACGTAGATTGTGACTAATCCCGCCGGAGCCAATAATTAATACGTTATCGCTGCGCAGTGGTGCAAGTAACTGCCCGTATTTATACATAGCCTGAGCGCCCAAACGCGTGTTAATAGACACCTGAACAATGGGAATATTAGCTGCTGGGTACATTAAGCGCAGCGGGATCCACACACCATGATCCCACCCTTGATCTGCATTTTGCACCGCTTTAATACCCGCTTTGTAAAAGTACTCACTAATAGTATTAGCAAGCTTAGGGTCCCCTGGTGCTGGGTATTGAATTTCATACAGGGGCTTGGGGAAGTTATAAAAGTCGTGAATAGTATGCGGCGCATCTCCGGATGTAATAACTATATCGTGCGCTTCATCAAAGTGGGCAGAAAACACCACAATAGCACGTGGTTTACTCACCGTTTGACCTAATGATGCAAAAAAATCTGACGTAGCCGATTGCTGAATAGCCATCATTGGCGAGCCGTGAGATATAAATAAAGCAAGTTGAGTCATACTAAAACCTTAAACAAATAAACGAGTTATAAACACTATATAAGTTTCTAATTTGACGATAAATATGATACTTATTTATACATTATCAACAAAGTATTGTTAAAGATGGATAAACTCACCACCATGAAGACCTTTTTAGCCGTTGTGCAAGAAGGATCGTTTTCAAAAGCGGCCGATAAACTCGATATTTCGCCGCAGTTAGTCAGCAAATATATTTCTGCGCTGGAAGATAATCTACGCACGCGTTTATTACACCGTACAACGCGAAAAGTAAGTGTTACAGAAGCTGGAAATCAATATTATCAGCGTTGTCAGCAGGTGATTATTGATATTGAAGACATGGAAAACTCACTCAATAACTTAAGCGAAAATGTATCGGGTGTGCTTAGTATTAGTGCGCCTATGTCGTTTGGTACTAAGCATTTAGCAGGTTTGTTGGTTGATTTTCAAAAGCAGTATCCAAATTTAAAGTTAGATTTACGGCTCACCGACCAATATGTAGATATAGTAGAGCAGGGTATTGATATTGCTCTGCGCATTGGCGTATTAAAAAACTCAACGTTGATAGCTAAAAAAATTGCCCCTATACACCTAGCGGTGTTTGCATCACCCGACTATTTAAAACGCCATGGCACGCCACAAACGCTTTTAGATTTACAGTCACATAATTATTTACGCTATTCCCACAGCGAACCCACAAAGCGATTATTTGGGGTTAATGAGTTAAAAAGCGAGCTAAAGCTTGAAAGTAACTTTGTGGCTAACAATGGTGATTTGCTACTAAATACAGCCATTGCGGGTGGTGGTATTGCTATGCAGCCAACATTTATAGCAGAGGAAGCACTGGCTCAAGGTAAAGTAGTGCGCATTTTAAATGACTACGAACCCGAGCCAATGGGGCTTTACATGGTGTATGCAAACAGACAGTTTTTACCCAGTAAAGTACGTGCGTTTGTTGATTTTGCAAGTGGCTATTATGGCGATACACCTTACTGGGATTTAGGACAGTGATATATCGATAAGTAATCAATTAACGTTATTTGTAGATGTAGTGCAACAAGGCTCATTTGCCAAAGCCGCAGCACTGCATGATATGGATAATTCGTCACTATCTAAGCAAATTAAAAAAGGGACAAAACACCCAATTATTATGGAAGTAAAAATCCATAATAAAATAGGAATATAATTAAAATACAGATTCATATTACTGTGAGCGCGTTAAATTAATAATGCCCATTTTACTGTAATGGGGGTTTACAGTAATTTTTTGCGTTATACATTTAGCTCTTTTAATTTATTCCAGACGCTCTCGCCGCCAGGGTGAAGCGCTGCATGGTACCGATACGCATAATATGTAATAGGTACGCAATGATGCTTTTGGCCAACCACAACTAAACTTTTCTCTTTTAGCTCTTTAGTAATGACATAGTTTGGTAACCAAGCAATGCCATTACCCTCTAAAGCCTGTATTTTTAAAAGCTCTGTCATCGACGATACAAATACTTTTTTAAGTTTAGAGCCCGATATTATCGGCTCTAACTGCCTACCCATATAAGAATCTAAACTGTAAGCTAAGTGAGGTACAAACCCATCACTTTCTAAATTGTATATTGCCTTACCGTTTGCATTGCAGGCACTCACCGGCAATAACTCTGCACTGCCTATTTTTTGATGACTAAACGGAGGTAACTTTAATCGTTCGTTATCAAAAGCAATAAGTAGGTCACATGCGCCATGTTCGAGCGTAGCTGTGGCTTTATCAACATCAATGGCTTCTATATTGAGGACTACTTTGCGATCACTTTTACTATGAAAGTTCGACAGCTTTAGCGCTAAAAACGTAGCTAATGAGTGCGCTGCAGCAACCTTTACTGAGTGAGTTTCTTCAGAGGAGAGTTCTTCTAACATACTCACTGAGTTATTCATTTGGTTTATTAGATTACGCGCTGTTATATGAAATATTTTACCGCTTGAGGTAAGTGTAATTGGTAAGTTCTCTCTATCTATTAGCTCTGCACCTACGGCTTCTTCTAATGCTTTAATTCGTCGACTAAAAGCAGGTTGCGTTATATGCCTAAGCCTTGCGGCCTGCGAAAAGCTTTTTGTATTAGATAAGGCCAAAAAATCTTCTAACCATTTACTCTCTATATTCATAATACTCACTCAAGATATGCAATTTAAGCATGGCCAGTAAAATAATAGCATTATTCAAAACAAAAAAAACACGATAAATTTAACCCATACAGTAACAACTTATCGGAATATAACAATGCTTAGAACACTAGGAATATTGGGAGGAATGGGGCCTTTGGCTACCGCCTCATTTATGAATCAAGTAATTGCGTTATCACCTGCTAAGAATGATCAAGAGCACATACCTATGTTTATAAGGAATATCCCGCAAATTCCTGACAGAACAAATTTTTTAATGGGTATTGAAGATGAAAATCCATTTTTTGAGCTTAAAAAGGGTTTTAACCAACTTACTAGCATAGGTGTAAGTTGCATTGTTATACCGTGTAATACCGCGCATTATTGGTACAACGCACTAACGCAAAATGCTGATGTGCATACCATTAGTATTGTACAAAGTGTTATTAAGCGCGCAAAGGCAACGGGCAAACGTAAGATAGGGATATTAGCAACCACAGCCACGCTCAATATGCGGATATATCAGACGGCATTTAGTAAGCACAATATTAAATTTATTGAGCCTAACGAGCAGCAGCAAACATTTATAATGCAAGGTATAACGGCGGTTAAGTCAGGAGATTTAACCTCAGGACATAATCTTTTAAAACAAAGTTATGAGCTAATGCTAGCCCACGGTGCCGATACAGTACTATTTGGTTGCACCGAAATACCGCTAGTTTTAAATGAACAAGTATTAAATTCACCCGATACATGCTTAGATACCATCGCGATTTTAGCTCAAGAGTGCGTTAATTGGGCTTATATAAGCACTCAACAATCAACCCTCTCAAGTGTGGCTTAATTAAACATTAGTTATAAATAGGTGTGCTTACACTGGCGCATTTAAGTAGCACACCTAAATAGCCAACTTACACTGGCGCGTTTTGTTCAATCAAGTTTTTAGCTTTTAACTCACTCCAAAACGCATCCGGAATAGTAACCTTCATTGAGGCTACATTAGCTTTAATTTGCTCCTCCGTGCGTGCCCCAGGAATAATTGAGGATACCGTTGAAGGCGCCTCTGCAAACTGCAGTGCAGCTGTTTTAATATCAATCCCATGTTTAGATGCAATGTCGCTTATTGCATTAAACTTTTGCTGCATAGGCCCTGGAATTTTAGGCGAGTAATTAAAGCGGTTACGACCGGCTAAAAAACCACCATTAAGCGGCGCACCAATGACTGCTGAAATACCTCGTTTATCAAGCATAGGGAAGGTTTTATCAAGTGCCTGCTTGTGATCTAAAATTGAATACTGCAGCGCTAGTAAGCAAATATCTGGGTCTGACATATCAAGCGCTTTATAAACAGCATGAGGTGTATTTACTCCAAAACCCCAGCCTTTAATTATTCCTTCATCACGCATTTTAGTCAGCTCAGGAATAGCACCTTTAGCCGCTTGATCAAAATACTTAAGCCAGTCATCTCCCATATCGCTGTTTTGTGGTGATAAATCGTGAATATAGACAATATCGAGTGAGGCGACACCAATACGATGCAAAGTATCTTCTATTGAACGGCGCGTGCCTGAGGCTGAATAATCATACTTATAATGAAACGGTGAGTGATCAGCCCAATGCCAACTATTTTCTAAAGGCTCTGCTGAAGGGGTAAGAAGGCGACCTACTTTTGAGGATAAAACATAATCTTCACGCTTTTTGTTTCGAAGTAAATCACCGAAGCGCCTTTCGCTTAAACTCAAACCGTAAAAAGGTGATGTATCAAAATGACGAATACCAGAATCCCATGCTGCATTTAGCATTGTTAAAATTTCTGTATCGCTTGATATAGTATTAAAGCCATTCCCGGCGGCAAGGCCGCCCAAGCCCATTCTTGATTCCGGCCGGTAATGCTTAGCGTTAGTAACATCGTTTGTGGGTAGAGCAGCGCTTTTATCTATTGAGCCTTTAGTTTGCATAACACTGCCGTTAGACATTTTTACCTTTAGTTGCTCAGCCAAAGCTGAAGCACTAAAAATAGAGCCTAAACTTAATGCAGCCCCTGCTTTAATAAAATTTCTGCGAGATACCATGTGACTATTCTCCTTGAGTAGGTTAAATATCTACGCTCTAAGCTAGTATAAATAACAACCAAACTCAAGCAAGGAAAATATAATAAATGACAATACTATCAATAAGATAGTTAAATTAACAAACACTGAATAGACGTTTTAATTAACATTTATAACTGATTATTTTCTTTACTCGTATAGTCCTTTTAAATGTACAAAACAGTGCATTTTAATAGCTTGATAAAAAAGCATACTTCCAAATTGGTGCACGCTTTAATACTCATTTATACAATATAAAATGGTTACATTTATTAGATGTGTACAAATTAGTAGACAAAACCGCAATAAATTAAAGATGCACAAATAATCTCACTATCAAAGCGATTGCGGCAACACTTAGCTAATTTAACCGAGCGTAGTTGAAATAATTGGGGTAAATATTACAAAAACGTTTATTATTAAAGGTTTGCCTTGCAATACACGACGTATTTTACTCTTTCACAATGCAATTGCTGGCAAGCCCTGTAAGAGTTTTATCTTGCCAAGTAACACTCTGCAGTGCAGCAAATTGCAACTAAATTCAACGTAGTTAGCGCTGAAAATAGCTGCTTAAATAGATCAATTATTCAAGTTCAGGTTACTTGAGCTTTTTAATACCAATTAACACACAGATGGCACCGCCAATAATACCCGCCCATGCTTCTATTGGTGTGTCGCCACTAAATGCACGGCTAAGCTGCGAAGCCGCCGCATCATACACGTCGTATCCCCACATAATTAAAGCGATACCTATAACGATTAAAACAATTCCTACAATCTTATTATTCATAAATATCCTTAAGGTTTAACTTACATAAACTAAATAAAAATAAATCAGGGTTAATCTAATTCTAATTGAGCACGTTCTACGCTCTCACTAGGTAACTCTTTTTGTACCGATACACCAAGCTCTTTAAACTCTGATGCTTGTTTAATTAAATTACCTTTACCACGGTATAGCTGCGAAAATGCTTTATCATAACTTTCTTTCGCTTTATCAAGCTGCTTACCTACACCTTCCATACTCAATAAAAAACCATTGAGCTTGTTATAAAAACGCTCCGCTCGACTTGCCAGCTCTTTTGAGTATTTAGTTTGCTCTTCAAAACGCCATAACTGTTTAACAATATTTAAACTAGTAAGCAAAGTCGTGGGTGTAGCTACCAGTATATTTTTTTCGATTGCTTGTTGGTAAATATCGCTTTGATATTTGAGTGCTTCTACAAAAGCTGATTCTATTGGTACAAACATAACCACCACTTCTGGCGAGTTAATACCTGGTAAGCGGTCGTACGATTTACTCGCAAGTTCATTAATACGCGCTGTAACGGCGTTTACATGCTCTTTAATTGCTTGATTAGCATCTAGATCATTTTCAGCGTTCACGTAGCGTGTATAGGCATTTAATGAAGTTTTAGCATCAATAACTAAGTGGCGACCCTGTGGTAAGTACACAACTACATCAGGGCGCAAGCGGCCATCTTCAGTGTTAAACGACACTTCGCGCTTATAATCAACGCCTGCACGTAAGCCAGCACTATCTAATACGTTTTCGAGCATAAGCTCGCCCCAATTACCTTGGGTTTTCTTTTGCCCTTGTAGGGCGTTACTGAGCTTGTCGGCTTGATCTGTTATAGCTTGGCTTTTAGCTTGCAAATGCAGTAGCTCGGTTTTAAGTGCAGTCCGTTGTTTTATGTCTTCAACGTGCATTGATTCCATTTTTTCTCTAAAGCCTTTTAGCTCGCCTTGAACTGGTTTTAATAATTGCTCAATGCTTTCTTGATTTAAGGTTTTAAAGCTTTGTGATTTTTCTTCTAGAATTTTATTGGCTAGGTTTTCAAACTCTTTTTTGAGCGTATTTTTACTTTGCTCAATTTGCGCGAGTTGCTCGCTAAAGTTTTGCTGTTTTTGCTCAAGGGTAGTGCGCATATTATTATATTCAACATCGCGCTGATTGTATTGTTCACGAAGCGCTGCCAGCTCGCCTTCGGCTTTACGCCAAAAGTGATTGTATTGAATGCTTTGTTTTTCTTGTTCGCTAAAACGCGTTTTAAAATGCTGCGCTTCATCGCGCTGCTCTTGGTGAGTATGTTCTAGCAGTTCATGATCTTCTAGCAAGGCGCTGTATTGCAGCTCTTTATTATCAAATTGGTTTTGTAACAGGGAAAGCTGTTGCTGCTGTTCGCTTATTTGTAGATGTAGCTTTTTGCGAAGCCGTGTTGATACAGCGCCGTAAAATAGGGCGCCTAAAGCAACACCAGCACCAGCGCTTAGCCAATCAATATTAGTGAGTACTTGAGTGAGCATAAAATAAACTTATAAAATTTAGAGACATGCCATCATAACCAATAACCAACAACAGAAGTAGGGGAGTTAAGAAATTACAGACATAAAAAAGCCAGCTTAAAATAAGCTGGTCAAATATTACTAAGTTAAGTAATCAAAGGGATAATCAACATGTGCCCGAGCAAGCTGCAACTTAAATACATAATCACCAAAATAACTAATATTATTAGGTGAGGCTATATAACAACAGGCATTAGAGTAGACCGGATAACAAAATAATTAAGTCAAATTAATTTGCGGAAGATCAATTATTTTTATTCGGGTTGATTTAAACAAATCAAATTATGGGCATAAAAAAAGCCAGTTCAAAATGAACTGGCTCAATCATTACTAAAATTAGTAACTAAATAGGGGGAATCAACATGAAAACTTGTATTAACTGCAATTAATCAACAAGCATAATAGTAGACGCGTCTTTTTTAATTAAGTTCAAAAAAATAAAAAACTTTTAAAATAAGTGCTCAACGCTAAGTTTTAGACATAAAAAAAGCCAACTCAAAATGGGCTGGCTCAATCATTACTAAAATTAGTAACTAAATAGGGAATCAACATGAAAACTTGTATTAACTGCAATTAATCAACAAGCATAATAGTAGACGCGTCTTTTTGAATTAAGTTCATAAAAAAATAAAAACTTTTAAAATAAGTGCTGCACGCTAAATTTTAGACATAAAAAAAGCCAACTCAAAATGGGCTGGCTCAATCATTACTAAAATTAGTAACTAAATGGGAAATCAACATGATGCTTGTGTTAACTGCAATTAATCAACAAGCATAATAATAGACGTCCACTTTTTAATTAAGTTCATAAAAAGATCAAAACTTTTTAGATCTTTTTTAGTTTTTAATTAATGACAACATTTGCTGCTCATCAAACTTTGTAAAGCTCATTGATTTATCAGTAAATAATGCATCAACAAGGGCTTGCTTGTCTTGCTGCATTTTAAATACTTTTTGCTCTATTGAGTTACTCATTATGAGCTTATAAACAAATACAGGATTAGTTTGACCAATACGGTAGGCTCTATCAGTCGCTTGCTTTTCTACTGCGGGATTCCACCATGGATCAAAATGAATAACGGTATCTGCTTGTGTTAAGTTAAGGCCTGTTCCACCGGCTTTTAAGCTAATTAAAAACACGGATGTTTTGCCACTGGTAAACTCGTCGATTACTTTATCTCGTTGACGCGTTTGCCCTGTAAGCATACTAAAGTTAATGTTTATTTCTTCAAGGCGTTGGGCTATTAAATCGAGTGCCGATGTAAACTGACTAAATATAATAATCTTACGACCCAGGCTTAGCATAAGCGGTAAGTGTGTTGTTAACCATTCAAGCTTAGCGGAGCCTGCTTGAGTATCTGGATCTATTAATTTAGGGTGGCAACAAATTTGCCTTAACTTTAAAAGCGCCTCTAAAAATGCAAGCTTACTTTTTTGTGCGCCTTGTTCGGCAAATAAGTCTATTAGCTTCTCTTCTAATGAACGTGTAATGCCTTGATACATTTCTTTTTGCTTAGGCTCAAACTCAAACTCTTTTGTAAGCTCTGTTTTTTCAGGTAACTCTTGCGCTACTTGTGCTTTAGTGCGGCGCATTATAAAGGGCATAATTAACGCTTTTAACTGCTCAGCCCTCTGCATATCAGCTTCACGCTCAATAGGTGTTTGAAAGTGCTGCTTAAAGTGGGCTTGAGACCCAAGTAACGATGGCATAGCAAAATCGAGTAACGATTTAAGCTCAAGTAAATTATTCTCGATTGGAGTACCACTTAAACAAAGTTTAAAGTCGGCATTTAAGCGTTTAACTAATCGTGAGACCTGTGCGGTATCGTTTTTAATGTATTGTGCTTCATCGAGGATAATATTTTCAAAATATAATGGCGAATAATATGCAATATCACGCTTTAAAAGCGGGTATGTAGTAAGAATGCATTGCGCTTGTGCTAAGTGTTGTAAAGGATCGTTACGGTTTGATCCAAAAATAGTGGTTACTTTCAAACTTTTAGCAAACTTAGTAATTTCGTTTTTCCAATTACTCACCAAGCTAGTTGGGCACACTATAAGTGTAGGGCCTGCTTGTGGGCGATTAAATGTACTCGCTAAAAATGCAATAACTTGGAGTGTTTTACCCAACCCCATGTCGTCAGCTAAAATACCACCTAATTGATGACGTTTTAAAAAGCTAAGCCAATCAACGCCTTGCTGTTGGTACTCACGAAGTGTTACTGAGTCATTTAAGCCATGTAATGAAACCTTAGGCATTGCCTTATCGGTATTATTTAACTCTTGTAAATATAGCTCAAGTGAATCGTCGTGAAGCTCTACGTTAATAGCTGTGTGCTTTACTAGTTCAGGCAAATACGAAAGCGGAATATTAAATTCGTCACGTGTTTTTACAAATTCAAAACGTTCTTTAAATTCGTTTAATAAGTTAATGGCAGACTTATTAATAACCCCAAATTGACGGCCAAGCGGGTAGTAATAAAACAGTTCACTTTGGCGATTCAATGACTGATAAAGCGAATCAGCATTAGTAAACAACAGCGATGCTTTTGCGTCACACAACAATACTTTGCAGTGCATTTGATGCCCTGCTGCACGGTGTACATGTAAACTCACTTCACATTGTGGATTAGGGCTTGTTACTTTACTTACACTGACTTGCCAACCACGCTGCTTAAAGCCAGGGAATACTTCGTATATTAGCCAATGCAAATGGATAGGAGATTGCTTTGTAAATACAAGCTCACTTTGTAAACCCCCTTTACAAAATTCAAACCCTAGATTGATTAGCTCGTTAGTTACGGTGTTTTCAAATGCGCTATTTATAGTACTTGCTGGGGCAGAACCAGCTAAATAGTTTTTATTTTTATACTTAAATAACAGCGAAAGTGATAAACCTTGCTCGCCCATTGTTACTTTTAAAACAGCATTACTAGATAGCTTAGGTAACGTTGGCTGCAAGTTAGTAGGGTGCGGTATAACACCTGCACCAAAGTTATCGGCAAGCTGTTTATATATTCTGTCAAAATTAGCGTCATGCAAAGCAGGCATAGTTTGTAAATGCGCTATTTCGTCTGCACTCAATGGGGTACGAAGACGACCCGCTTTTAAATGATCTAAATCGAGATAAGTAGGCGGTGTTGTTTTTAATAAAGCCCAGTTTTGGGTTTGCTCAAGCTTAATAACTAATTGTGATAGATCTTTATCTTGCTCCCATCTAAAACTCAATGCTTGGCCAGATTGCGCTTTAATTGGCACGCGAGAGCGCTGAAAAAACAAGCGCTCAGTAGCTATCAATTGTTGTAGGGCACTAAAGCCCCATTGGCCTTTTAGCTCAATACTTCCTACTGCATTTTGTGAACGTATCCAACTAAATAATCTAAAATCACTTTCGAGTAAATCATTTGGCGTTACGAAACTATTTAACTGTTGCTCTGTGAGGTTTCGGCCTAACGTGTAATTCTTTTTAGTCTCAAAATTAGCTATTTTAGGTGTTAAAAATACTTTGTTATTTTCAATATCTAATACAAATAATAATACTTGCGACGGTGTATGTTGATCACCACTTTTAAGAGCGCTTAATTCACTAAACCAATCATTAATGAAGTAATCTTCACCGTATTCACCAGAGTGCTCTATTTTAAGCTTAAACAAAATAGCAGCTAAATGTCGGCATTTGGTTTTTGCATTACACGTACAGTGTGTATCAACAGAATAACCAGTTGGTACTTTACTGATCTCAATACGTTGGTTAAATGATGATCCGTTATCCACTTGCACGGTAGAGTCTACAACAGAAAAATTAGGGGTATGCTCTAGCCAGGTGATTTGACCTTTCTTGTAGTACTCTTTGCCTTTATCTAAGACATTTTCGCGGAAAAGTTTTTTAATAAAGCGTTCAGAAAGAGGAAACTGGGTAGCCTGCTCATTTTTAATTTCTTCAAAAATAGCCATTAAATCATTTTTTGATAAGTTAGCAGACATGTCACTCTAAGCATTAAATTTTAAAAATAATTCTGCCAGTATATGCCTTATGTGCTCTGAGCTAAAGCACTATTAACAAGATATAAACTGGTTGGAGCTGATAGCTTAGTAAAAAATCGGTTTATAGGTAAAAATGAGTATAAAATTTCGCAAAATATTAGGCATTACATACAAATATAAAGATTAAACGACACGTTATAGATCACAATTTTACTAACAATAATTATAAACCAAGAGCAAATAGCTAAAAGGGGGCGATTAGTTAGTAAAAAAGTGATCTTGAAGAGGAATTATGATTATTTAAGGTAGTATTAGGCTAGTAAAGATCAGATTTTTACTAACAAAACAATCTGTCAGATCAGTATTTAACTAAGTAGACACGTCTGACAGATCATTATTTAACTAACTAATTAAAAGCACTTAATAGCTTAGTTAATTGTTCTAAGCGTTTGTCTGTCATCACTTTATTGTCGATTTTGATAGACACATCACCACTTTTTAAATTGCGTTGTACCGATACAAACTTATTTTCAAGTACAGCTTCACGCTTAACAGCAGCTTGAGGCTCAGCAGTTAGGCATTTAGTGATTGCCATTGCACGCTTGTCGTCACTTGTAATGGCGTTTAGCTCTTCATCACTAGCTAGGTCACTAACAAGTTGATTAAACGCCTCTTGGTCTCTCTCCTTTGCGCTCATGAGCTTTTTAGCCACTTCGCGACCCACGTGATTCGCAGTAGGGTAGAGTGCAATAACTTCAGCAGGTATTTGTTCATACGCTTTAACAGCATCTGCAATGGCGGTGTGTGATACACCTTCAATTGCAGCAATCTCTCTGTAAGATCCTTTTTTACCTTGTTCAATAAGCTCATTTTTAGTTTGCTGGTAAGCTTGTCCTAGCTCCCATAGACTTGGAGCGATATATTGATCTGAAGATACAGCTAAAATTTTAGCGTCTTGCTCAGTAAAGTCACTTGAACTAAGTACTAAATAATCAGCGTTACCTAAAATACAGGCCATACGACGGCGAGAACCCGCTAAGACTAAGCTTTTATCACCCTGATCCCAAAGTAACGCAGGGTGCTGATTACGGCCATCCTCTGCAATGGCAGGTAAAATATCCGATACTGACTTTTCATTAAGAAGTGCTTGTACACGGCGGTTTTTACCGTACACACCTGTTGTAGATTCAATGTCAGCGTGTGCGATCACTTTGCAAATAAGAGTAATTTGGCGCTCAGGATCGCTCGGTGCTGGCATGCGAATTACATCACCAGCATTTGCTTGTTCAAGTAATGCGTCAAGGCTACTACTTCCTACAGCTGTTGCAAAAGGATCTAAGCGGGTGTCATTTTTACGTTTTTTAGCCATTTTTATTTAACATCCTTACTTAGGGGTATTGAGTGTTGATTGAGTTGACTGCCAATTTGAACGAATAAGCATTTCTAACTCATCGACAACATCTTTAATATTTTCTTGAGCGCGCATTAGTGATTCACGGCTTGCTAAGCTGTCTGACGCTTTTTGATCAAAAATAGTATTGAAAGACGAAGAGCTAGCAGTAATCGCCGAGCTGTGGTTGATTGGGTAACTCATAACTTGGCGACCGAATGCACTACGAACATCTTTAACAATATCGCGCTGTGAGTGATTACCTTTTACATAGTTGGTCACTAAAAACTGCATAAAGTCCCATCCCTCATGGCCAAGTGCCGCAACGGTATGGTAAATCTCGCCTAGTCGTTTTAAATATTTATTATTAGCATCAAAGTCTACAGCTTCTGGATGAACAGGGATAAGCATCGCAGTAGAAGCCATTAATGCATTATAAAACATAAAGTTAAGAGTTGGAGCTGTATCTATTAATATAATATCAAACTCGTCTTTAACAGGGTTAATTACTTTTTCAAGTAACTTATGGTAATGACGAGTTTGCTCATAATTTGAGGTGTCTTTGAGTAATGTTGCAGTTTCGTGCTCAAAATAAAAATCGTCCATACCTGATGGTAGTACACGAATATTTGGGATGTGCGTTGATAAAAATGAGTTTGAAACAAATTCAGGCCATGTTTCGCCCTCATCTAAATCTATACAATCACGCATTAAATCACCAACAGTAATTGGGTCATGCTCGCTTGAAGGAAAAAAGCTTGAAGAAGAACCTTGAGGATCTAAATCAATTATACCAATGCGATAGCGCTTAATATTTGTAGTTGCCAGCGCTGCTGCAATATTAACCATGCTAGTTGTTTTGCCACAGCCACCTTTGAGAGAATTAATGACAATAACTTGCAGTTTGTCATCACCAGTACGATGATCTGGTTTAATATCCATAATATCAGCCATAGCAAAAATGTTTACTAATGTGTAAGCATAATGACCATTGGCGCCGCGTTTTATGTTTAAATCATCAAAGTCACCGTTGTCATGACGTCTTTTTAAAGTACGATTATTACAACCTAATAAATCGGCAGCTGCTTTTTGCGTATAAGTTCTTAATTCTTTTTCTTCTGATTTAAGATGAGCACGATAGTGCTGAATACGACCTTCTAAAGATTTTTCAGCTACTTCTGCAGTTGCTTTTAAAAGCCGGTAGGTACTTAGCGCGTTATTATTGATAGACATACTTTCTTCCTCAAAGTTAGGCAGTTAGTATAATGTCCATTCAAATTGCTGTAAACAACTATTTAAGACGACATGCATTTTAAAAAGAAGACATTTAAAAATACTTTTACACTTTTAATATTGCTTAGTATAAATAAAGAAGTTTAAAGGTGGTTAAATATATAAGGTAGTAAAGGTTAAGGACCTTAAATTAACACATAACATTATGATTAATATAAACAATATAAAAAAAAGCAGATCAGCGTTATACTTGGTTAAGATCAGATCTTTATCTACCTGCAGATCACCTTTTTACTAAGCCTTATTTTTTAAATCAAGTTATACACAGGTTACGCATAAGGTTATGAACAAAAAGAGCCCTTGAGATCAATTTTTTACTAAGTAAATTATAAAGTTATGCACTAACCTTAGCGTCAATAGGTTCGTTTAATTAGTATAGATCTGATCTGTACTTGGTACAGATCAGATCTATGCTAACTCGATAAGCCTTTATCCACAGGGATATTAATTTTAGTATGAATTTGTCGTGCTAAATTTTAAAATAAAGCCATTGTGATGGACAAAATAACAGCTGAGTTAGTAAAAAACAGATTTGTGATGACCCCGTTAGTAAAAATATGATCTGAAATCGCAAGTTATATACATTACTTAGTATAATAGTGATCTAAACGTTTTATTTAAAGTCAGATCACTTTTATACTAACTTAAACATTTAACTTTTGTTGTTTAATGTGTTGTTATTAGATGTCGCAATAAAAATGGAAATAAGAACAATGAGCCGAAAGGTCAACATCTCGGTAGATAATTTGCCCGATACACTCAGGGGCCAAATCCACGGGGTGGAAAGTGCAATTGATAACGAAAGTTTAGCACTATTTACAGACAACAAAGACGTGCGAATTTCTATTGAAAATGCAGCTCATGGTTTACGTGCATATTCAAACACGTTTAATCATTATGATTTGTGGGGCCGTTTTGTTCGCTCTGGCTATAAAAAATTGCCACTTGAAGAAGCGCCTAAAAAAACAATCATTACGCGTAAAATATCAGAGAAAGTAGATGGTATTTTATACGATGGTGAGATAAAAATTACCCCTGCTGTTGTCAGTACTCGTAAAGATGGTGAAGATATCGAGTATCTTGTTTGGCCATCGGACAGAGAAGAAAAAGTAGAACGAGCACTTATTCGTTTAGCTTCTAAAGGCAAAATAGTTAAAATTAATTTTAAGTCCGGTATTCAATACGCGGTTGTTTTTTCTATGAACGAATTAGCGCAAGAGCTCAAAGCGGTAGGGCAGTCAATGCCATATCCTGCAATTAAAGAGTCACTTGAAGCATTGCAAGGTTCTAAACTTTCATTTAAATATTCAGCAACCGATACTAAAAACTCCGATATAGATGATTCGTTTTACGAGTCAAATATGAACTTTTTATCGTCACTTCACTTTAGTGGCAAAAAAGGTCAAGGTGGCAATGTAAAGTGTGTGGCCTGCTTAAATGCGTTTGTTCATAACATGATTGATAACCTTGAATACAAAGGGTATTACTTTAATAGTGCACAAGAATTAAAACGGGGATTGTCGCGTTGGATGATGCTTCGTTTGTATCACCTTTGGCGTTATGCAGCTCCAGGTAAAACGTATCATTTTAGATTACTTTCTATTATGGAAAAATACGGATCTATTTATTCAACTGATGATATTACGGAAAATAAATTAAAAGCGCTTCGTCGTGATATGACCACCACAATGAAAGATTTGATTGAAAAAGGTGCTATATCAGAATACAGCATTACAAACGTCAAAGATGACAAAACTGGTAACATTATTGATTACACATACGAAATGCACCCCTCTGATCAGTTTTGCGATGAAATACTTACATTGAACAAACACAACAAACGCATTGAGATTCAAGGCGGTAAACGTATTGTTGAAAATGCAGTGTTAATTGATGAAGATAAAATAGAAGAGATAGTAGAAAAATAATAAATGTTATTTTAAATACTGTACATATTTACTAAAAAGGCCACATATTGTGGCCTTTTTAACATAATAGCTATCGGTCAACTTGTTCTAAATATAGCCTATCAACTAAAAAATCATACTCACGTTTTCGAGGATGAGCTTCGGGTTTTTTATAATCAGGTAAGATACCTAGTTTAACGTCTGGTTCTGGATTAATCAGAATAAATGGTAATGCGGCGCTCACATGATAGCGGTTTTGTGCTGTGTATCTCACATTAACTTGAGGGCTTACGCGAGTAGGGCGACGAATTCTTAATTTTTCCTTTTCACCTAAACTAGCAACCCGTAATTGTTCTTGAGCTACAAGTGATTGCCATTTTTGTTGATCTATCATTCTTGGATTTCGATAACTGGCCGATTTGTCGAGCATTTCGAGGGCCATTTTTTTAGTCAATGTTTTAGTTGCGTGCTTGTGCATCCAAGTAAACCTAACGGAAAATGGTGATTCACTCTCACTGTGAATCTTACGATAAGCAGCAAGTGTTATTAAATTTGGTATTGCATTATGAACAGCCTCAAATCGGGCATCGTTATTATCAATTGCCAATATACACTCTTTGAAACTAGCTTTAGCTTTGTTAACTTGTGCTATACGATTATTTAAAGCTTGTTTATCTGCATTTTTAATAACAAGTAAACCAGGGTGCCTTTTTAACACGCGACTGCTTAAGCCCGATTTTTTATAAATGTCAGAAAAGGAGTTTAAAATTGCCTTTTGAGCCGGCGCTCCCGTTATTTTAGAGACAACTATGGACTCAGGAACCTTATTTTCATCTAAATTACTTACATCAGGTAACTGATAGTACTCTGCTCTGGAAAACTCACATTCGTTTAATTCCTCAATTAACCTTAAAGTTAATTCGTTCATTAAATCAAACTGACTCCTAATTTGCACTTTAGTAACCACGACACACCTCAAAGAACACATCTTACTAACTCCATATTATTGCATGCACTTTGCACTGAGTAAATATTTAATGAAATAATACTCAATGTTCAGATAGCATTAAAAGCAAATTATGTATGATGTGTTCTTTCTGGGGTAGGTGGTTCTACTTATTCCTGTAATTTAGTACTGTTTTATTGATTAAAGAGTTAGTCCGCTTAGAGCTTAATTGCCCACGTAATGTAATAAATGAGAAATGTAAAATGAACTTGGTGCGGTAGTATTCTAAATAATAGTGTTAGTTTTGGTTGTTTATCTAATTAGTGATTAATATTATAACGTGTTTTAACTATGGGTTTATCATCCAAAAGCGTAGAATGTCATACATGATTTTTGTTGCATGAGAGCCATTTAAGGCATCACTGGCAGTTAAGTTTTTAGTTATCACAACTTGCTACATAACGTTGGCGGCAGGGTGGAAAGGTGAGTGGTGAATCAGCAGATTACCTTGGGTCAGTTGTAAGTATATTCTGGCATCAGAATAATCAACAGCGCTATTCTACTAGGCTTAAAGTACATATAAATGAGCAACACAAAATCCCATATCATATATTTAGGCCTGCACATAGTCCCTGTTAGTTAATAATTAATTTAGCGCGTAAAGTTAAGATTACATTTGATGCAATTTAAGTATGATGTGTTCTTAAGTAAAATACATATAATATACCCTTGTGCTTTATTTATTCTCAATGTGTTAAAATTGAAACTAATTAACTCTAAATGTATGTTTTAAATCACTTTAGTTTATTTTAAATAAAACTAAAGTGATTGTTATATAACCACCTGAGTTAAGTAAAATTACTTTTATACTTAACTCATAACTAAATAATTGTAAAATAGTGAATTTAGTCCTTGAACATAGGGGTCTGCATACGTTAATTTCTTCTTATCAGGTAATGTAGGAATGAGGAAAAATTATGTCATCGTGGAACCCAAATAGCTGGAGAGAGCTGCCAATACTGCAGCAGCCACAGTACCCAGATCAAGAAATACTTAAATCAGTTGAAGGCCAATTAAAAACGGCTCCGCCTCTAGTTTTTGCAGAAGAAACACGAAGCCTATTCAAACAACTTGAAGACGTGTGCGAAGGTCGTGCATTTTTACTTCAAGGTGGTGACTGTGCCGAGTCGTTTAGCGATTTTAATGCCGCTAATATTCGCGATACATTCAAAACAATTTTACAGATGGCTGTTGTATTAACTTACGGGGGTAAATGCCCTGTAGTTAAAATAGCGCGTATGGCTGGTCAATACGCTAAACCTCGTTCAGCAGACTTAGAAACAATTAATGGCGTGTCTTTACCATCTTACCGTGGCGACATCATTAATAATATTGAGTTTACAGAAGAAGCGCGCATTCCAGACCCACAACGTTTAATGACTGCATACCATCATAGTGCTGCTACGTTAAACTTATTACGTGCATTTGCACAAGGTGGCCTAGCCGATCTTCACCAGGTTAACCGCTGGAACATGGGCTTTGTAGCTGCAAATCCACTTAAAGAAAAATACCAACAACTTGCAGATAAAATTCAAGACGCACTAGAGTTTATGGAAGTGTGCGGAATTAACTCTACAATTGCGCCAAGCTTAAAAGAAACCGATTTATACACTTCTCACGAAGCTTTACTACTTGGTTACGAAGAGGCACTAACACGTCGCGACCATTTATCGGGTGATTGGTACGATTGTTCTGCTCACTTTGTTTGGATTGGTGAACGTACACGCCAACTAGACCACGCACATATTGAGTTCTTTAAAGGCATTAAAAACCCAATTGGTGTTAAAGTTGGCCCAGGTATGGACCCAGACGACCTAATTCGTTTAATTGACGCATTAAACCCTGATAACATTCCTGGTCGTTTAACGCTAATTACGCGTATGGGTGCAGACGTACTGCCAGAAAAACTCCCAGCACTAGTAAGAAGAGTTCAACAAGAAGGCCGCAAAGTAATTTGGAGTTCTGATCCAATGCACGGCAATACTGAAAAAGCGACTTCAGGTTACAAAACGCGTAACTTCGATAATATTATGCGCGAGATCAGTCAATTCTTCGCTGTACACAAAGCAGAAGGTTCATACGCAGGTGGTGTTCACCTAGAAATGACAGGTCAGCACGTTACAGAGTGTACAGGCGGTGCTTACGGTTTATCTGACGATGACTTAGCACAGCGTTACAAAACACAGTGTGATCCACGCCTTAACGCCGACCAAGTATTAGAGTTAGGCTTTTTAGTCGCTGATTTACTAAAAGACGCACGTAAATAATATTTATTGATACAAAAAAACCGCTTAGTTGCGGTTTTTTTTATTTCAAATTTGATGAGTAAGTTAGTACTTACGTCGCTCCAAGTCTGTTTCTATCAGTATTTTTGCAGATATTTCTTCAACAGAATGATGCGTAGAATTAAAGTAAGCTATTTTGTGACGCTTATACAACATTTCCACTTCGCGCACCTCAATACGGCACTGTTTAATTGAAGCATACTTAGAGTGAGCCATACGTCGATGCCTTATAGCCGCAAGCCTCTCAGGGTCAATCGTCAGTCCAAATAACTTATGTTTATAAGGGACTAAACACTTAGGCAAACCTTCATTATCTAAATCTTCTTCTGTAATAGGATAGTTAGCTGCTTTAATGCCGTACTGAAGTGCTAAGTATAAGCTTGTCGGTGTTTTACCACTTCTGCTAACGCCAATTAAAATGATGTCTGCCTCGGAAAAGTTTTTAATATTTCCGCCATCATCATTCATAAGAGCATAGTTAACCGCATCAATTCTAAAATCATAACTTTTTTCGTGGATAGAATGCGTACGATGCATTTTTGGAACAGGAGCTACGTTGAGTTCTTTTTCTATTTTTTCGCTATACGTAGTTAAAAAATCATATGTAACTGCATCAGCCGATTTTATAATTTCACTTAAATTGTGATTCACAAAAGTAAAAAACACGAAAGGCTTTTCACCTGTTTTTGCAGCGGTTGCATTAATTAAAGCTTTAATTTCGTGCGCTTTTTCTTCAGTTTCTACAAATGGAATTGTTTTATGATTAAAATCGATAGGAAACAACGACAAAGTTGCATGCCCAAATACCTCTGAAGTAATTGCTGTTCCATCTGATATATAAAAAGCAGTTCTCATAATTAACCTTTTTATTGCGTTTAAATCCCTAAAATGGGTTTCCCACGGTTTACGTGAGGACTGTTGCCAGTGTAGAATGATGACGGCCTTTATAAAAGGTTTTCTTTCTTAACTCTCACAGTTAGACCTACAATTTGTTTTTTTTGGAGAAAGATCCGTGCAAGAATACGTTCTCTGGTATCAAGAGCTTGGTATGCAAGATGTTCCTCGAGTTGGCGGTAAAAACGCGTCACTTGGCGAAATGATTTCAAACCTCGCAAACGCAGGTGTACAAGTACCGGGTGGTTTTGCAACTACCGCAGATGCTTTTAATGAGTTTCTAGATCAATCAGGACTCACCGCCAAAATTCATGACATCCTAGATACACTTGATGTTGATGATGTAAATACACTCGCTAAAGTCGGTGCCGATATCCGCCAATGGATAATCGACACACCATTCCAACCAAACCTAGATCAAGCCATTCGCGACGCATATAGCCAACTCCATGGCGATACTGCAGCAGATGTTTCATTTGCAGTACGTTCATCAGCTACCGCTGAAGATATGCCAGATGCATCATTCGCAGGCCAACAAGAAACTTTCCTTAACGTTGTCGGTATCGATTCAGTCATGGTCGCTATTAAACACGTATTTGCTTCATTATTTAATGACCGCGCAATCTCATATCGTGTTCACCAAGGTTACGATCACCGTGGTGTAGCGTTATCAGCAGGTATACAGCGCATGGTACGTTCAGATAAATCAGCATCTGGCGTAATGTTTAGTATTGATACAGAGTCTGGTTTTGAAGACGTTGTATTTATTACATCAAGCTACGGCTTAGGTGAAATGGTTGTACAGGGCGCGGTTAACCCTGATGAATTTTATGTTCATAAACCAACACTCCTTAAAAACAAACCTTCAGTAGTACGTCGTAATATTGGTTCTAAAGCCATACAAATGATTTACTCAGAAGATAAAGCACATGGTAAGCAAGTAGACATCGTTGATGTTGACCCTGAGCTTTCTAATAAATTTTCGATTACAGATGAAGAAGTGCAAGATCTTGCCAAACAAGCTGTAATCATTGAAAAACATTACGGTCGTCCTATGGACATCGAATGGGCAAAAGACGGAAACGACGGCAAACTATATATAGTTCAAGCACGTCCAGAAACTGTCCGCTCAAACGAAGACTCAAACGTAATGGAACGTTTTCAATTAAATGGCACAAGTAATGTACTTGTTGAAGGCCGTGCAATTGGTCACAAAATTGGTAGCGGTGTTGTACGTGTTCTTGATTCAATTAAAGAAATGGACCAGGTACAAGTAGGCGACATTTTAGTAACCGATATGACCGACCCTGATTGGGAACCAATCATGAAACGTGCAGCAGCGATTGTTACAAATCGTGGTGGCCGTACGTGTCACGCGGCAATAATTGCACGCGAACTTGGTATTCCGGCAGTTGTTGGTTGTGGTAATGCAACTGATTTAATTAAAGCGGGCCAAGAAGTAACAGTATCGTGCGCCGAAGGCGATACCGGCTTTATTTACGAAGGTATTTTAGATTTTGAAATACTAACGTCACGCGTTGATAAAATGCCAGAACTACCAATGAAAGTAATGATGAACGTGGGTAACCCCGATCGCGCCTTTGACTTTGCACGCTTACCGCATGCAGGTGTTGGCCTTGCGCGAGTTGAATTTATTATCAACCGTATGATTGGCGTTCACCCTAAAGCGTTATTAAATTTTGATGCGCAAACCGATGCATTAAAAGCAGAAATTACTGACATGATTGCCGGTTACGAATCACCAGTAGAGTTTTACATAACAAAACTGGTTGAAGGTATTTCAACGCTTGGTTGTGCTTTTGCACCGGAGCGTGTAATTGTGCGTATGTCTGATTTTAAATCAAACGAATACGCAAACCTAGTTGGTGGCCAGCAATACGAGCCAGAAGAAGAAAACCCAATGATTGGTTTTCGTGGCGCCGCACGTTATATCTCTGAAGACTTCCGCGATTGTTTTGCACTAGAATGTGAAGCTATAAAACGCGTAAGAAACGACATGGATATGGCAAACATTGAAATCATGATCCCATTCGTACGTACCCTTGAAGAAGGTAAACGCGTAATTGAATTACTAGAAGAGCATGGTCTTAAACGTGGTGAAAATGGTCTTAAAGTAATCATGATGTGTGAGCTGCCTTCAAATGCATTACTTGCTGATGAATTTTTAGAAATGTTTGATGGTTTTTCTATCGGCTCTAACGATTTAACACAGTTAACGCTTGGTCTTGACCGTGATTCAGGTTTAATCGCACATTTATTTGATGAGCGTAACCCAGCAATTAAAAAACTACTTTCTATGGCAATTAAAACAGCTAAAGAAAAAGGCAAGTACGTAGGTATTTGTGGTCAAGGTCCTTCAGATCACGAAGACTTTGCAGCATGGTTAGTAGAGCAGGGCATTGACTCTGTTTCACTAAACCCAGACACAGTAATAGAAACATGGTTATACCTAGCTAAAAAATTAGCAAAGTAATAAATAGGTAAGCTATAAAAAATGCCAGCAATGTATTGCTGGCATTTTTTTTATACCCTATTAAAAGTATGTTAACGGGCTAATTTTTTATCTAAATAAGCACATGATTTAGTTAGCGCCTTTTGACAAAGTGATAAGTAATGTCGCGCTTTAGGATAATAAAACGAAAAACACAATAAACCGGCCATAAAAAATATAAGTGAAGGTCCTGGTACAACCGCAAAAAATAGCCCTAGCAAAATAAATAGCACGCCACTGATCTGTAATAGTAATTTTTTCATATAACACACCTCATTACTCGTTAACTTGAGTATAATTTAAGCTGCATTAAAATCGACTAAAAGAGTGTTACAAACTGTAAAATCTTCAATTTCTATTCGCCATCACCATGATATAATTAGTCAAATGCCCTAAAATATCGCCGTCATGATAGCAACAATTACACAGCAAGATGCCGCGACAGAACTTGTCGCAAATTACCTAAGTACCATTGCAAGCCAAGGTTTTAGTGGAGATACCGATGCAAGTTATGCAACGCGTATTACTGCTTCAACCGATAACAGTGTGTATCAGGAAATACCCCAAGGTGTTATTTTTCCAAAAAATGAAAAAGATATTCAACTCGCACTGCAAACTGCATCTCGCGACCCATTTTTATCTTTAACTTTTGGCCCTCGTGGTGGCGGAACAGGTACTAACGGTCAATCTTTAACACCAGGCATTGTTGTAGATTTGTCTCGCTATATGCGCGAAATCCTCGAAATAAATGTAGAAGAAGGCTGGGTACGCGTTCAAACCGGCGTAATAAAAGATCAACTTAATGACTTTTTAAAACCTTATGGTTTTTTCTTCTCGCCCGATTTATCTACCAGTAACAGGGCAACTATTGGTGGCATGATAAGTACTGACGCATCGGGGCAAGGTTCGTTAGTTTACGGAAAAACAAGCGATCATGTTTTAGGGCTTACAACTTATTTAGTCGATGGTACACCTATGTGTACCTCACCAATGGACATCGACAAAGCAAAAATTATAGCCGAGCAAGACTCTCTAATTGGTAGTTTATATAAAACAGTTTTAGATATTTCAGTTAATGAACGCGCTGCTATTTTAGCTAAGTTTCCACGGTTAAATAGGTTTTTAACCGGCTACGACCTAGAGCATGTGCTAAGTGATGACTTACTAACTTTTGATATGAGCCGCTTAATAACGGGTTCAGAAGGCTCATTAGGTATAGTAACTGAAGCAAAATTAAACCTAACGCCTATTGCCGAATTCAAAACGCTTATTAATATTAAGTATGATAGTTTTGACTCAGCACTTCGTCATTCACCATTTTTAGTCGATGCACGTGCAACATCGGTAGAAACCGTTGATAGCAAAGTTTTAAACTTAGCGCGTGAAGATATCATTTGGAATTTAGTATCGGACTTAATAACCGACGTACCAAATAAAGATATGCAAGGCCTTAACATGGTCGAGTTTAATGCAGTATCAAACGATGATATAAAAGACAAAGTAGACACGCTTTGTAAGCTTCTAGATGAATGCGTAATAAATCAAACTAATGGCGTTATTGGTTATCAGTTAACCAGTGATAAAAGCGATATACTAAAAATTTACGCAATGCGTAAAAAGTCAGTGGGTTTATTAGGTAATGTAAAAGGCAGCCAAAAACCGCTCGCCTTTGCAGAAGACACCGCAGTACCCCCTGAAAATTTAGCCGATTATATTGTCGAATTTAGAGCATTACTCGACAGCCACAATTTACAGTATGGTATGTTTGGCCATGTTGATGCGGGGGTTTTACATGTACGCCCAGCACTTGATATGTGCGACCCAGAACAAGAAAAACTACTTAGAACTATTTCAGATCAGGTTGTAAAACTAACCGCTAAGTACGGCGGTTTAATGTGGGGCGAACACGGTAAAGGTTACCGAAGTGAATATAGTCCTGAATTTTTTGGTGAGCATTTATATACTCAACTTCGTAAAATAAAGACAGCTTTCGATCCTAACAACCGCATTAACCCCGGTAAAATATGCACTCCTATCGATAGTGAAGACTCACTAGTTAGTGTTGATGGACAAAAGAGATCGCACTTCGATAAGCAAATATCAATAGAAGTTAAAACCAGTTTTAACAATGCAATGACCTGTAATGGTAATGGCATATGCTTTAATTACGATGAAAATTCACCTATGTGTCCATCGTATAAAGTAACTGGCGATCGCCGTAATTCACCAAAAGGACGCGCAAGTTTAATGCGCGAATGGCTTCGTTTACAAGAGTCAAAAAATGTAGATTTACTCGAAGTAGAAAAGCAACTTAACAAAGGTGAAGTAATCACCTGGTGGGAACGTTTTGTTCATAGCCGCGAAAAACGAAAAGGTATTTACGACTTTTCTCACGAAGTAAAAGCGTCAATGGATGAATGTTTAGCATGTAAAGCATGTACAACTGCATGCCCAATTAAAGTAGATGTTCCTACTTTTCGTTCGCGCTTTTTAAATTATTATCATAGTTATTATGCGCGTCCGCTAAAAGATTACCTTGTTGGTAACATAGAAAACAGCGCGCCATTAATGGCAAAGTTCGCTAAAGTCATAAATCCAATTGTTAAAACATCATTAGTAAGCAATGTTATTAAAAAAACAGTTGGCTATGTTGATACACCACAGTTAAGTATTCCTGCACTTTCAAAGCGTATTACTAAAACACAAAAATTTGATTTTGATTTATTAAATAAATTAAATGCAGAGCAACAAAGTGAATATGTATTAATAGTACAAGACCCATTTACGAGCTTTTACGAAGCCGAACTAGTAGAAAGTTTTATTACTTTAATAACCCAACTTGGCAAAAAACCAATGCTATTACCTTTTAAACCAAATGGTAAACCGCAACACGTAAAAGGTTTTTTGCATGAATTTAAAGTTACAGCTAAAAATGCAGCCGAGTTTTTAAATAAATTAAATGATATTAATGCACCCCTAGTCGGTTTAGATGCGTCACTCGTTATGTGCTACCGCGATGAATATAATACAATTTTAGAAAATAACCGTGGGCAATTTAATGTGCAACTTGCCCATGAATGGCTAGAAACACAATCGTTTAAATCACTAAGCGCAAAGCAAAATACAGATACTGAATTTACATTACTGAGTCACTGTACTGAGACAACTGCACTGCCAAAAGCGGCAAATGTTTGGCAAACAATTTTCAGTGATATTGGTTTAACATTAAAAACAACAAATACAGGTTGCTGTGGAATGGCGGGGACTTATGGCCACGAAGCACAAAATCAAGATAACTCACGTGCGCTTTACGAAATGAGTTGGAAACCAATTGTAGATAAAAATAAACCAGAGCAACTTTTATCTACGGGATTTTCTTGTCGTAGCCAAGTTAAACGTTTTGAACAATTTAAACCAAAACACCCAATTGAATTACTAGCACAGGTTCTTAAATAACTTTATAAAATAAGAGTGCTTAAATAGATTTATTAAATTAGTTCTTAAGCAAAAAAGGCGTAACAATTAACTTCATCAATAATGAAAGTAATCGTTATGCCTTTTTTAAATCTATTATTTTAATTATCTAATTTAAATAACTGTTTTAAAAACTACTTTTTAACAAAGCTATCTGCAATAGGTTTAGTGCTAATACCATGTATAAATACACTAAACAAAATAGTCGTCATTGCTATCGTCGCTATTTGATATTTGTTTTCTATTTGCGTATCTATCACCATCAATGTAAAAACAATTGATGCTAAACCTCTTGGTCCAAACCACGCAAATGTAAAACGCTCTTTAATACTCAATGCCGTAAACTGCAGAGACAGCATAACTGGAATTATTCTAATCAATGTTGTACTTAACAAAGCGTAAATTATAATTTCAGTATTTAATTTCGGAATAACTAAGTAAGCACAAACAAACCCGAACAAGCACCAAATCATTAACGATGTGAAATCTGCGATATGCTCTGAGTCTTCAATTAATTCTGTTCTAACTTCTTCGGTCGAAAATTTATCAAATAATAAGCCTGCAATAAACACCGCAATAAATCCACTGCCATGAAAATATTGAGTCACAGAAAACACAGCCATAGCAAAACCGAGTAATAAAAACGGACTGGTATTTTGTGCAAAGTAATGACGTTTCATTGCAAAGTTTAAACTCGGTATAAAAACAACAATACTTGTAATAGCTATTAATAAAGCCAAGCCAAGCTCTCGGCCAAACACACTTAATGTTTGTGTTGCAGTAATAGCTGAATCAGGATTTTTAGCGAGTAATATAAATATTAAAAATATGGGCACACATAATCCATCGTTCAAACCACTTTCAGTATTTATTCCTTCGCGTATTTTTTCAGGCACTTGTGTACTTGCTAGTAACCCTTTACTTAAAGCTGCATCGGTAGGTGTTAAAATAATAGCGAGCAACGCTGCTTGAATAAGTGAAAGCTCAGCAAAGAAAAATAAAGCAACAGCAATACCAAGTAACAAAGTTAAGGGTAGGGCAACAAACAACAGTAAACTAGGATACTGAAAACTATGCCTTAAAACACTTAGCTTTGATTTAGTTGCATCTGAAAATAAAAATATACTTAGCGTAAGCTCTATAAATGGTAATAAAAGATCAACGCCTTCTTTTATTTTATGTCCTTCGTTGGGTAGCATAAAAGCTAAACATATTCCGCCGACAACAAAAAACATTGGACCTGTTACTTCTGTTTTTTCTAACTGGCGAAGTGTTAAAGAATAAATTAAAAATAGTCCGCCTATAAATGCTATTACTAAATACTCCATTAAATTTTCCTTTTAAGTCCTGATTTTGCTCGCTCTTTAATATTTGTTTGAATATAAATTTGATCGGTAGTCGCAATTTTAGAATGGCCTAAATCTTCTGATAAATGTTTGAGCGGTCTGGTTTGCGCATCATGTGTAGCACCAGTATGACGAAGCCAATGTGCAGTTGCAGCGCCAAGTTGTTCAGCGTCATCTTTAAAACCATCATCAAGTAATGATTGCTGAGCATAATCAAAACTTTGTTGAACTAAACGCCTAATTTGCCTTACGGTCATACCACCTTGACCGCGAATTTTATGAACTAACGGCTCAGATTCATCAACCCGAGGAAGGGCAGGTAGACCTCGATATAATCTGTATCGTTTTAAATATTCAACAAAATCATCACTTAAGGTTACATCTCGTAATTTATTACCTTTACCCATTATACGTAAAAACCAAAATCCATCATTATCTTGCCAAAAATGAGACATTACCGGCGACCATTGTGGGCGCTCAGATAATTCTGAAATTCGTAAATAAAGACCTTTTAAGCAGGCAAGCGTAAATAAGTTTCGCTCTAAATCAGGGTTATGTTCGCATAAATCACGAGTTACACCAAAAACGTATTCCCATTGAATATCACTTAATGTATCAGGAATTTGAATTTGTGATTGAACAACTAAGTACGGACTATTTTTTTTAACAACAGGGACAAAGTTCGCGAATGTTTTTTCTTCGAGTAGGGCAAACTTATAAAATACATTTAAGGCAGTAAACATGGCCGATAAAGTTTGTTGGCTGGCAGTTGATTCTTTTAGCATAAAAGGGCGCCAATTTTGATTTAATCTACGAATTCCTTGCTCATCTTTATAACGCCATTGCACTGAAGTTGCAGCCCATTCTTTATCAGGTTCAACCATAAAATCAATGTAAGCTTCAATATCTTCACGTTTTAAATCGAATACTGATTTTTCTGCTATTAACCACGACCATAAATAAAAGCGTTCAAGCTCATTTCGAAAACGGCTATAAGTCGCTTCTGATTTTCTGCCATAAACATATAAAAACTGATATAAGAATGTCAGATCGGCTTTTGATTCAGTTACAGTCAAGCCAACTTCCTGTATAAAGGATGCAAGTTCTGGGTATTCTGAATTTAGAGTACCGTCATCTAGATGGGCAATTTGATATCTTAATTGTTTTAACGTATCAACCAAAGCAACAAGCATAATGTATTAATATTCAATTAAATAATAGGCTTACAGAATAACGTTAAAGTCCGATACTGTCTAGTATTGGACATAGTAAAGCTCTAATTATTTTAATGCCGTGATTATTCTATGGTTGTTGGTTGCTATATCTTATTTAGGAAAACATTATGAAAAAACTAATTATACTAAGCGTACTTGCATTAACTGTTGCGTTAACTGGGTGTGCTACTACAGGTAGTGCATCACCAAGCGAAAAACGTGCACTTGTACAAAGTATGAAAACAAATACATTAGATAAATTATACGCTGAAAAACCTGACGTTAAAAAACAAATTGCTAATTCGGCTGGTTACGCTGTTTTTGATAACGCGAACGTAAATGTAGTTTTAGCCAGTTTTGGTGGCGGTTACGGCGTAGTTAAAAATAACCTCACAGGTAAATCGACTTACATGAATATGGGTGAAGCCGGTTTAGGACTTGGTTTAGGGGTTAAAGATTTTAACGTTGTAATGGTTTTTCATAATCAAGCTGCACTAAATAGATTTATTGAACATGGTTGGGCTTTTGGCGGAAACGCTGATGCAGCAGCTAAATATGAAGATAAAGGCGGTGCATTGGTTGCCGAAGCGATTGCAGATCAAGTAACTGTATATTCTGTAACCGAAAATGGCCTTGCACTACAAGCTGTATTAAAAGGCACTAAGTTTTGGGTTGATTCAGAGCTTAATTAACCACCAAATTACTCTCCTAAAAGCGAGCTGGTTTGTATAATCACGCTCGCTTTATTAAAACCCATCTAATTTAACATAACGTAATTTATGGGTTGTTAGTAACTATTCTGAGATTGTTTCCTAACGATATATAAGTCACCAGAAATTAAAATTTTTTGTTTAGTTCATTGAGCTATTTTACTTATTTTTATTTCGTTATTAATCTCATTAGCTTCCATTTTGAAAGCTATATCTCTTATATTACCAATGTCTAGATTAATTGCATCGTCAGAAATATTATTAGGATAAAATGCAAATCTGTATTCTTTTTGATGGGAAAACTCTATTCTTTTTTTAAATATCGCATCATCATCTGTGAATTTTCCTGAGAATATTTTTGGGTCGTAATATTCGATTAAACCAGCTCTTAAATTCAATTGCTGTTGATCAGCCTTATTAAGTACTCTGTTCATAAATTCTTGTACATTTGTCACAATTACAGCTTTTCTACCCAGCCCCAAACAGCTTTCTGATATTTTTAATTGTTCAATTAATTTTGGTATATTTTCTTGAGTCAATTCAAAATTTTCTGTTTGATATGATGCATACAAACAGAAGATGTTAACATTATCATGGCTGTTCATTTTCATTGATACATTACCTACTACATCCTTTAAAGTAACACCATTTATTTCAATTATTAACTCTTCTGCTTTGTACCAACTAATAACTCCTTCGTGCCTATCACCTCGATTTCCTTCAGCTTCATCATAAAGTTTTCTAAAATAAGATAGTTTTTTTGAGTGAAGTATCCCATCTAAAAACATTTCAGCATGTTTATCTTCATCAAAAATTTTTATTAAAAAGTATATATGCTTATCCATATCAATCCTTATTTATATTTATAGTTCCTACCAGATTCAATCTATTATCGTTAAATAAAACATCTTACATTCTAAAAGTACATAATTTCAAATGGTTAACTTCCCATAAATATATTATCCAGATTAGTCAAACTAGAAACCCGACTTAAGTTTTTATTTTATTACCTCCTGCTTCTTCTCACATATTACAAAATATCGTAGTTCATGTATTTTCATTAATTAAATTATTAATATGGCTTCAAATAAAATTATCATTATCTAATTTTTCCATCAAACGCTTCAGCCAACTTTTCAGTTTCACTAAAAACAGTATTCCAATATTTAATACGTGTATCGGCATCAAGATCGGTAAAGTCATTTCTGTCTGGAATTTTTCCGTAAGGTAAGTTTGCTACAAATTCTTTTGATGGGGTGATCATCACCACGTTATCGTAATTAAGTGGTGATACTTTACGTTTTAAATTTTTATCGAACCACCCTGCTTTTGGATCGCTATTAAAATGCGGGTATAAAATTAAGCCAGGGTTATTAATTTTTAAATCAAAGTGGTAGTCAATTATTCCGCCATCGCGATAAATACCGGGTGGCGAGCCTGCAATATTTTTTATGCCTTGCATAACAAGTGGTATTGAACCCGATGCAAGTAACGCGTCTTTTAAATTATTTTGAGTAAGCGCTATGTTCTGCGTTTTAAAATTGTAGCTGTCGGTAATTGATAAGTCACTTGTTGCTGGGCCAAATATAAAGCGCTCATACTGCGAACCTAATAATTTTCGGTTAACGCGGTTTAACATATAACTTTTTGATAAACCCATTAGCTGTATTAATTTATTTTCGCTGGCAATAAAGCCATTCGATTTTGCTACTATAAAGTGCGCTTTAAATATTGGGTTAGTTATAATTTCGGTTACGCCGTTATCGCCAAAAACATCTTCAAGTAATGCCCGCGCTTTTATTGTTATTTCATTTGGTGTTGGTTTATTACTTGAGTACCTAGTTTGCGAATACGATTTTGCTAAGCGCTCAATCGCGGCAACAGGATCGTTTTGTGCAAAACACGCAGAGCGAAAAGCGCCGGCAGATGAGCCAATTAAATTAAGTGGTTGGGTGCGGTTTTTAAAAAATTCACCAAAAATATATTTATCTAAGCCAAATAATGTAAACCATTTAGGACCGCCACTTGCACCTAAAAAAGAGGTGAAAAGTTCAGGTTTAAAGCCCTGTTCGTTAATAATTTTAGCCGCTGTTTTCCCTGCGTGAATCTCGATCATTTAAAAAATTATGCCTTTAATTTTGGTTTTTTCAGTTATTTTTACAACACTGAAAGTGAATACTTATGCAAAATGAAAAGCGGCTTTATGTTGACATAAAACCGCTTTTTATAGTTAAGTGTGCTTAAAATACGTGAGTTAGTCCCAAATGCCGTCTTCGCATTTGCCCTGTACCTTTACATCTTTTACTTTAAATTCGGGCTCTAAACCTTTGTCTCTTTGTGCGTGGTAATCGCTCGTAACAGACAAAATAGTCGGCGTTAACAGTATAATAGCGATAACGTTAACCACTGTCATTAACCCTAAGGCAATATCGGCTAAATCCCAGACTTCTTTTAACGTGGCCGACGCGCCCCACAACATCATTGATAAATAAAGCAAAGTGTAAATGCCGCGCCCTACTTTGTTGTCGAGCTTAAATAAGTGCAAGTTGCTCTCTGCATAGGCGTAATTTGCCACCACCGATGTAAAAGCAAATAAGGTAATAGCAGCTGCGACAAAATAAACACCACCTTGTGCTAAGTGAGCAGTCATGGCGCTTTGTGTTAAACGAATGCCTTCCATTTCGCCGCTTATGTCTATATCGGCTAATAAAATGATCACCGCGGTACAGCTACACAGTACTATTGTATCGAAAAATACGCCTAGCATTTGTATGTAACCTTGCGTTACAGGGTGATTAGGAATTGGGCTGGCGCTTGCTGAAGCATGCGGCACACTACCTGCACCGGCCTCATTAGAATATAAACCACGTTGAATACCGTTTTTAATGGCAGCGCCCATTGCACCGGCGCCTGCTTCTTGTAAACCAAACGCTGATAAAAATATATCTTTAAGCATGGCGGGTACTTGCGTGAAATTTATAATCGTAATAATTACCGCAGCAAGTACAAACACAATGCCCATTATTGGCACAACACGCTCTGCAAACCGGGCAATTGCTTTAAAGCCACCGAGTATAATTGAGCCGGCTAGCACGGTAATAACCAGGCCTGAATAAAATGTAGGAACTTCAAACGCGTAATTAAGTGCGTCGGTAATCGTGTTCGTTTGCATTGCGCTAAACGTAAAGCCGTAACCTAAAAACAAACACGCAGCAAACACAATTGCAAACGCCCGGCTACCCAAACCTTGTTGAATATAATACGCAGGGCCCCCTCTAAACTCGCCGCCACTATCGCGCACTTTATATACTTGCCCAAGTACACTTTCGGCAAAGCCTGTAGCCATACCCAATATGGCTATTACCCACATCCAAAATATAGCGCCGCTGCCGCCAAGTGAAATTGCAACCGCCACACCGGCTAAATTACCGGTACCTACCCGTGCACAAAGCCCTGTACACAACGCTTGAAATGATGAAATGTCGTCTTTTTTACATTTGCTACTGCCTTTTAAAAGGCTAAACATATGTTTAAATTTAAGTATTTGAATTGCTTTTAGTCGTACTGAAAACCATACCCCCGTAAACAAGAGTATATAAATAAGTACCTGGCCTTCTCCCCACAAAAGGTTGTTTACGCTTTTGACGACGGTATCGAACATTGCTAATTCCTTCTTATATTTTTTATATTAATACCCTTTTTTGGGTATAACGGCTTTTGCTTGCGACATCGACTAACAAATTTAATGTAAATAAGGCAGCTAAGCTGCCTTAAAACTATACATTATTTATTTTGCAAATGAACTCCTGCAATCATGCACCTAACTGAGCCACCAGCCGACTCAATAGTAGGTATAGGTAATGGCACAAGCTTAGCCGTTTTTTGTATAACTGTTATTTGTGCCGGTGTAAGTGCATTAAACGCAGTTTGCGATAAGGCTAAAATACGACCATTTTTACCTTGTAGTTCAATAGCATTGCCACAAAAGTTATTAATTTGCTCAAGCGTTAAATCGATAACTTGATGATGGCTTTTCAAAAAATGTTTAGCTAACTGTGCACGTTGTTCAATTGGCACCATATTTAAACTGATCATTACAAATTTTGTAGCAATACACATTAAAACATTAGTATGATAAACCGCAGTTCCTTGCTCGTCATATGCGTTAAACACTATGGGTGATAGTTTTAATTGCTCACATATTGTATTAACCACCGACTTGGTAGTTCTTTTTGATTCTACCGCGTAAGCGAGTTTATTTTGATGATCGATAACCAGAGAACCAGTGCCTTCAAGAAATGAATTTTCTTTCGATAAAAATGAATAATCAGTCACTGAAGACACTTTATAGTGATCCGTTAAAAAATCAATAATATCTTTTCGATATTCTAACCTTCTGTTTTCTACAAACATTGGATAGATTATTAATTGGCCACTTTGATGAGTTGAAAACCAATTGTTAGGAAAAACTGAATCGGGAGTGTGTGTTTGCTCATCTTCAAAAAGGTGAACTGTTACCCCTTCATTTTTTAATAATTTTACTGCATTTGTGACTTCGCTATATGCTTGTTCACTTTGATTTGGTGCTAAGCATTCACTTTGAAATGCATTGTCGAGCATTGTTTGTGGGTTAGACGTAAAGTGATGCGGACGTACCATAACAACCGCACTCGGAGCTTGATTTACGTGGCTCATGCTACGTGCTCTTGTGCTGATGTTTGCTCTGTATTAAGTACCGAAAACAAGTTGCGCGGATCGGCTTGCTGTGTAATTAAATCGAGCAATGTAAATTCACCGCTTTTAATAAGTTGATCGCGTATAAATACAAGCGCTGTAAAGTCTTCGCTCGCAAAGCCTACACCATCAAAAATAGTTAATTCGTCTTGGCTAGTACGGCCAAGTGATTGCTTATTAACGACTTTATGAAACTCAGTTACAACAAAGCTTTCACTCATTTGTTGTATTTCGCCCTCTATTCGAGTTTGTGACTCGTACTCTACAAATACATTAGCGCGCTCGAGTAATTTAGCATCTAACTCTGTTTTACCTGGGCAATCGCCACCTATGGCATTAATGTGCACACCTTGTGGGATCATGTCGTTTGTTAAAATTGTAGCATTGGTTTTATCGGCAGTGCAGGTTGTAATAACGTGCGCACCTTGCACAGCTTCCTGTGCGCTATTACAAATAGTTACGTTTAACCCGTAAGCACTTAAATTAGTAAATGCTTTTTTAGACGCGTTTGCATCTATATCGTATAAACGAATATGTGTTATGCCCAATACAGCTTTAAATGCCAGTGCCTGAAACTCAGACTGTGCCCCATTACCAATTAAAGTAAGGGTTGTTGAGTTTTTAGGTGCTAAATATTTAGCTACCATTGCAGAAGTTGCGGCTGTACGTAGTGCTGTTAGTAAACACATTTCGCTTATCATAACCGGATAGCCACTATCTACATCGGCTAAAATACCAAATGCAGCGACTGTTTGAAGTTCTCTAAAGGTGTTTTTTGGGTGACCATTTACATATTTACAGCTGAACATTTGGCCATCACTCACTGGCATTAGCTCTATTACACCCTCTGGTGAGTGTGCTGCATAGCGAGGTGACTTATCAAACTCAGTCCAACGGGCAAAGTCGGTTTCTAATTTATGTGTTAGATCTAGCAAAACGTTTTCGACCCCTAAGCTATTTATAAGCTTAACCATTGCCTGAACGCTAACAAATGGAACGCCTTGTTTTGGCTGTGCTATAAAATGACTCATGCTGAAACCTCTTGAATAAATGTATTAGTTAATTTAAAACAAGTTTAGCGAGGCTATGTGCTATTTAATATGGCAATTAATTACACAAATAGTACTAATTTTTATCATTTTGCTATGCAGTTATGTACAATTTATGTATTTTGGTCAGTAACTTCTTTTAAAGGTTTGATTTATGACTCCTTATATTTATGACTCTCTTGATAATGCTTTAATAGCTGAATTACGAAAAGACGGCCGCGCTTCGGTTTCAGCTTTAGCCGGTTCTTTAAATGTATCACGCGGGACAGTTCAAAATAGGTTAGACAGATTAGTTAGCTCAGGCGCAATATTAGGGTTTACTGTACGCGTTCACGAACACATAGAAACAGAAGCTGTGCGCGCAATTATGATGATAGAAGTCGTTGGTAAATCTACCTCACAAGTAATTAAAACAATGCGCGGAATACCCGAGCTTATAAAATTACACACCACCAATGGTGCATGGGATTTAGTTGCAGAACTACAAGCTGGAAATTTAAGTGAGTTTGATGGAGTGCTAAGGCAAGTACGCGAAATTGACGGTATTTTAAATAGTGAAACAAGCATATTACTTTCATCAACTTAAGTTATTTTTAATATTTAAAAGAATACTTAAATGACACCCATTTATAATGTTTTAAGTATTCACAAGGCACTTCCAATTAGAATCCAGGGGTTAATAAATGTACAAATTAGGGTGGGTGTCATTTAAATAAAAGGCATTTAAATGAATAATACTGCAACTTTAAGTCGCAGTATTATTCATGATTTGGGTATCCGATTGGCTTAATTGTAACGATACTCGCTTTGTGAGTAATTATGCGTATTGCTGATCTCAAATTGGCTTTGCTGCGCTAAATAAGATCGACCTGCAGCTAAGCCTAATTTATGATCAAAACGTAAATCGTTATTTGAACTACCTAATAATTTGCTATGCAGTTTTTCGTCTGCAAAAATTTGTATTATTTCCACATCACTTGGTGGATTTGCAATAAACTCAAGCTCATCTAAATACGCTTTTTCGTGCTGTATCAAGTAGTCCAATGTTTTTGGACAATAGCCTGATGCTATAGCAAATGTTCTTAGCTTTTGTACCCATGCAGATTGCGCTTGAAAATTAGCGTCAACCGTTCTTATTACAACAATTTTACGAGCACCTCGGTTGTAAGCCTCACGCACGGGGAGTGGAGCGGCTAAACCGCCGTCTAGATAAAAATCGCTCTGTGCTTGTTCTTCAACAAGATGTGTTTCATTCGCTACTTTTGCGTTTAACCAAGGTGTTAACTTTACACCTTGTTTGTATAAAAACGGAAGTGCGCTAGAAGCCTTTAACAAATCACGCCATTGACCGCTATCACCTGTAGGCGATAAGTAATAAGCTTTTCTGTCTCGTGCATTTGTGGCTGTTATAAGTAGTTCACGCTCACCTAAACTAGTTTTCGCTGTTTTGAAATCTATAGCTCTGTTTACTTCAGTGGTTTTGTCAAAGTACCAATCTAAATCAACTATATGCTTACCCACTAATCCGCGACCAAGCTGAAAAAAACGCTTATTACGCGAAAGTCCTCTAATCAGGCGTTTAGCGTAGCCTTTTTGACGCGCTAAGTAGCTAGTTAAGTTTTGCGAACCCGCTGAAGTACCAATAAATAAATCAAATGGGTCATAGCTTTGCTCTAACCAAGCATCAAGTACTCCAGCTGTGAATATCCCTCGCTGCCCGCCACCTTCAGCAATCAGAGCAACTTTTGGCTGCGCTGTTTTGTTAACTGAATTAGCTGTTGCGGTGTTTAGAGAGTTCACGGTGTACCTGCCTTTAATTTTATGATGTCTGGTTTAATAGCTACATTATAAAAAACAAAAGTGATATCTTAAAATTGATTGTTTAAATCAGTTCAATTGAAAAAACAGAACGGTATATAAAGCAAAATATTTACTAAAAATAGCAATCAAATTTACTTTGAATATTTAAATAACAAATACAGACATCACTTAAAGTTAATAAAATGAGTTAAAAAAGTTTAACTTTTGATGATGTCTATAATCTTAACAAGCCCAGAGTGTACGCTTGCTTAACTAACTATATTTTAGTGTTTTATTTCCATTAAAATTTCGAGTGCACGGTGGCGTTTTTCACTATCGAATACATCATTGGTAAATATAAACTCATCAACTTCTAGCTGTTTAGCTATCATCTCTAACTTGTGTTTAATACTTACATGTCCGCCTACTACGCTTAGACTTAAAAAGTTCTCTACATGAGCGCGTTCTTGTTCGCTCCACAACCCGTCCATGCTTTCAACAGGCGGTTTTAGCCACAGCTCATTACCGCGTATAAGTTCGAGTACACGTTGCTTAGAAGTAGTCGATAAATATTGCGCTTCATCGTCGGTATCTGCAGCCACTAAAGGCAGTGCAAGCATTACGTATGGCTTATCAAGTACGCTTGATGCTTTAAATTCGCGCTTATACAACGCTATTGCATCGTGCACAAAGCGCGGTGCAAAATGCCCTGCAAATACATACGGTAACCCTTTTTGCGCCGCTAGTTGCGCGCTAAATAAACTCGAGCCTAATAACCAAATCGGAACGTTTGTGTTTTCACCCGGTATAGCACGTATAGGATGCGTACCATTGTAAGGACCTAACAATGTTTGCAGTTCAGTTACCTCACCTGGGAAATTTTCTGCGCGGCTCATATCGTTGTTTAATGCACGACTCGTTACAGGATCGCTACCTGGGGCACGCCCTAGCCCTAAATCTATTCGTCCTGGATATAAGCTCTCTAATGTACCAAATTGTTCAGCAACAACTAATGGGGAGTGGTTTGGCAGCATAATACCGCCTGACCCAACGCGTATCTTTTTGGTATTACCTGCAATGTGACCAACCAAAATTGAAGTGGCCGCACAAATTATACCTGGCATATTATGATGCTCAGCAAGCCAAAAACGGTTAAAGCCAAGCTCATCAGCACGTTGAGCGTATTTAGTACTTTTATGAAGAGTGTTAGTAACGCTGTCCCCTTTGATCATGGGGGCAAGTTCTAATAACGAAAAAGGAATGGAATTTAACAAAATAGCAGCTCCTAAAAATGCATGCTAACAATGTATTACATCATTAGCATAAAACACTTAAATGGGTCTCCTATTAGGTCAATTCAAGTTACGCAGTGGTATTAGAGCAAAATAGGTATATGTTATTTTGCTCTAAGGTATTCAAGCAAGCTGTGCATCACGTTGGCGCAGCTTTTTATAGCCTTCTGAATCCACGCCTTTTTTCCAATACCCTGAGGAAACAATATTACCGCGTGGTATATTAAATTGCTCTGTTAACAATGTCTTTGCTTTACGCACAAGCCCAGCTTCCAATGCCATAAATACAATGGGAGGCTCTGCTGTAATGTGCAAATTTTGAAGCGCGCTTAGTAGCACTTCGTCAGCGTTGTCGGTAACAAGCCAATTAATATCGCGGCTTGTTTCTAAATCAATAATGTCTTGCTCAGTGGGCGCATGTACAAAAGCATCAATTTTTGAAGTTAAAGGTAATTGCTGCGCATACCCCTTTATTGCATTTACCGATGTTAAATCCCCTAGCAACACATAATGCGAATGCCCATAATTATCTAGCTTTTTAGGGCCTGGGCCTGCAATACCTACCTCATCACCTACTTTTGCAATTTTAGCCCAGTCAGTTGCCGGACCTTGGTGCATATTTATAACAAAATCAAGTGTTAACGCGCCTGTTTGTGCATCTACATGCCTTATTGTGTAAGATCGCATACACGCTGTTTTTAAGTTAAAATCTACTTCACCATTTTTTGGGATCAGTACTTTTACATAGTTACCAATGTGCTGTGAGGTTAAGTCGTTAAAATCATCAGAGCCTACAACAATGCGTTGTAGGTGTGGTGTGATTTGCTGCGTACTTAATATGTTAGCTTTGCGAATTTGTTTACCCATGCATTACCTCGTTTTACAAAACTTGGACTTTAATACCAACTTGCATAAATCTTTGATCAATTTAACAAATTAAATAAACCCCATATATAAGCAGATTGGTATAATAATTAGCTGCTATAAAAGCAGACATTGCACAACGCCCCATTGGTTGATAAAATCAACTATAACAAATTGATTGACTTTGTCAACTACATTGAGAGTTTTATGAATACACCTTTATCAAATACGCTATTTGAATTGATGCAAAATTACCGCGTCACAATTCGTGAAGCAATTAACGCAGGCGAACTTGGTATTAATGCTATGCACGTACGCTGCATACATATTATTGCGAACGTAAATAACTGTACGGCTAACGATATTGTTACTAAAACGCAGCGCGACAAAGCGCAAATAGCACGTTTAATTAAAGATCTTATTGGCTTAAATTTAATAAATAAACAGGCAAGTGAGCACGATAAGCGCTGCTTTATTTTGTCGCTCACAGAGCAAGGTAAAGTTCTTTTTGATAAGTTATTAGCCTCAGAGCAGAAAATAAATAATCAAATGTGTAAAAACTTAAACCCTCAGCAAATCAAAGACTTTTTAGATATCGCACAGCAAATGATCAAAAATATGGATTGATCGGTTATACATTTCTTGGCATAACTTACACAAAACGCATATACTGTACACTTATACAGTGTATGCGTTTTAGGTTGTGTTATGTTTGTAATTCCCATTTATATAGAAGCAGGCGTGTGTGGTTTTGAATCGCCCGCAGCGCAGTACACCGAGCTAGGTGTAACCCTTGATGAGCTTTTAATAAAGCACCCAAATGCTACCTTTATTGGCCTAGCATCGGGTAACTCTATGCAAGAAGTCGGAATTTTTGAAGGGGACTTATTAGTTATCGACCGTGCAGAGCCTGCAGAAAATGGTGACGTTATTGTTGCTAACTTAAATGGTCTTTTTGTATGTAAGCTGCTTGATAAAACCAATGCGCGGCTGCTTTCAGCTTCTTCTTTACATAAGCCTGTACAACTAACCTCTGCAGACGAGTTTCAGCTCGAAGGCGTAGTAACGCTATCAATAAGAATGCACAGGCAAAGCCCAGAGTTACTAAAATGTATGCCTTAGTTGATGCTGTGTCGTTTTATGCCAGCGCCGAAAAAGTATTTGACCCTGCTATTCGATCCAAACCCGTGGTTGTACTTACCAATAACGATGGCTGTGTATGCGCTATTTGCCCTATTGCTCGGCGCTTAAATATTCCTAAATTTGGCCCGTACTTTAAAGTTAAGCATTTACTTGAGCAAAACAACGTTGTTATTCGCTCTAGCAATTACGAGCTTTATGCTGATTTAAGCGACAAAATGATGAATATCATCGCTCGCTTTTGCGATACACAGCACATATACAGTATTGATGAATCGTTTTTGCACTTTGATGGCTACACATCATTAATTAAAGACTGGCATGAATACGGTCATACAATAAGGCGCACAGTATGGCGCGAAACAAAGCTACCTGTAGGTGTTGGTTTTGGCCCGACCCCTACTTTAGCAAAAGCCGCTAACCATGCTGCTAAAAAGCTCAGTGGTTTTAATGGTGTAGCAGTAATAAATAGCGAACAAACTCGCCAAGCTATTTTACAAAGAATGAGCTGCGAAGATGTGTGGGGGATAGGCCGGCGGCTAGCTAAAAAACTTAAAATAATGAATATACACACCGCCTGGGATCTTGCTCAGCAAAACCCTAGAGCAATGCGCCGTGCATTTAGTGTGGTTGTTGAACGCACAGTAAGCGAGCTTAACGGGATAACATGTTTAAACTGGGATGATGTACGACAAGATAAGCGGGAGATTTATTCAACCCGTAGTTTTGGAGAGCGCATATGTGAGCCAACAGCACTTAAAACAGCGCTAATTAACCATGTAACCACAGTGGCTAATAAATTAAGAGCGCAACACTCGCTCACTCACCAGCTTTATATTTTTGCAGCCAGTGGCGCGCACGAAAATAAATATTATAAAAAGTCTTTTGTGTATAAGTTCCCCTCACCCACTAACGACACCTGCGTGATGGCTAATGCTGTATCTGAGGTATTTAATAAGATTTACCAACCCGGTATACGGTTTTATAAGTGTGGTGTGGGCGCGGTAGAGCTAATATCAGAACAGTTTCAGCAAAATGACTTATTTAATAAAAGCCCTGATAATCCAAAACTTATGCAATGCTTAGACACAATTAACAATCGATACGGAAAAGGAATGCTAAGCCTTGCAAGTAGTAAATTAAATGACCGGTGGCACATGAACCGTGATTTTTTATCGCCGCAGTACACTACGCGTTGGCGCGATATCCCTAAAATATACTGCGAATGATTTGCTACTTACTAGATGCTTTATTTACTCTCATCTGCTTTTTTAAATGTGCACTCTACATTGGGTTCGCTCAATGTGTATTTGAGTGTGTTATCAGCTAAAAATTTGATACTTTGACTGATTGTTTTTTCGTTTGCTGGGCTTTCACAACGGCTCATTCTTAAGCCGTTTTCAAGGCCATCACTTTTATATTTAAGCGTGCTGGTTATAAAGCAAAAGTTTGGTTTTTTAATGGTTCGGGTACCATTGTGGAGCGATCCAAATACAATTTGCTCACCAAGTTTAAAACCAGCACTTAAATCACTTTCATCTGTCAAACTCAAATTGCTGTTAACGCATAACCCTGAGTTGCTCGACACAACTTCGTAGGCTCCCAATTTTGACTTTAAAAGCGGTATAAATCGTGTTTTATTACTCGGCTCAGAAAAAGCATTTGCACTTGTAAAAGCGACAGTTAATAAAGCGAGTGTTAAATATTTCATTTCGTGGGTGTATCCTCGTGAGTCAGCGTGTTAAATAATAGCAAAATGCCTAATCACTTAGCTTTTATAACTTTTAACAACTATAACAGAGATTTACTATAAAAGGAGAGAAGTCGTATTCAGGAACCAAGACGCGAGCAGCTAAGGGAGCTTTGCTCGACTATTACTAATTCTTACATGTGTGTAAGCCAGTAAGATAACGCAAGAGCAATTACCGAGCTTATTAGGTTACAAACCTCGTGCCGCGAATAAATCCCTTAGATTGAACACATTTAAATCCACAAAGATTCATCCTAGATACTGCATTACAAACCATTTTGCTGTTAAGTACTTTAGTTAATACGTACTTAAACAACAAAACGATTTATATCAATGCGCTTACTTGTAGGGAAATTAAACTCATTAAATTGTTTAAATAGCGCACAAATTACTATTTATTTTATTGCCAGTACTTTGCAAATAATAAAGGGTAGCTTTGCTTTAAAAACTTAGGTTTGTCTTTAAAACGTTTGCCTTTGGGTTCATCGCTGCCTGATGGAATAAACGGTAATTCGTCTTCGCTGCGTTCTTCAAATAATAAACCGGCTATTAAATCATACTCATCAATATACGGGTAAGGCTGCTCATTTAAGTAATAAACAGGTGTACACTGCGCTAACGAATCAGCATTTTCTAAAGCGTTTTCGAAAACTGTTTTACCGCGCGAAATTAACCAACATCTAAACTCGCTAAAACCGTAATCGTCGTTACATCCAGCCATCACAAAAGCGGCACCAAACAAATCCCAGGTAAAACATTTACGCATATGTATGCCAAAGTGTTTATCAAAATCAATAAGGTGCTGATCGCTTAAATCATTAAGTTTGTTTTTTAGGTTATCGCTCACACTTTGCGGATCGAGCCCTAAATCAGGCGTTGTTACTAAATCCCAAAAAGCCTGCTCTGTTAACGCTGCCATTATAAAATCTCTTTTACTCGGCCAACTTGACCATCTTCTAAACGTACTTTAATGCCGTGTGGATGATTTGGTGATTTTGTTAAAAGGCGCTCAACCACACCCTCAGTTAATGTGCCGCTGCGTTGATCTTCTTTTAATACAATATTTACTGTGGTACCTGGTGAAATTTGCGAACGCGTAGGAACAGCCATAATTTAAACCCTAAAAATAATTTATCTAATTATAACGTCCATGTGCTATCAAACCAACAAAAGCTCTGTTAATTGGCGGAAAATGAAATCTGTGCTGGTTTTGCGTTCAACTTAATACTAGTAAGCTCTTTGAGTATTATATTTGTTAATTCGTTAAGTTGCGGTTTTGCACTTTCAAGGGCTATATCATCATTAAAATAGCATTGTACTTTTAACGTATTGGCCTCATTATTTAAATCAACTGTATGCGTTAGATAATCAAAACCAATTACCATTTCTTTTATTGCTTCGCATGCATTAGTAAGCGCTAAGCGAATTTGCTTATCGCGCTGTTTTTGAGTTTTAGTCATAAATATAAAGGTTACTTATTTAGTCTGGGCTTGTTGCTGTTTTTTAAACTCTTCGTAGTTAGAGTCTTGTTTATCTAAGCATTCGTAATATTCTTTGTCAGCTTTATAGTTACACTCATCAAGGCGCGCCGATTGAACTTCATGAAAACGCGCATCAGAGCTACAACCTGCTAAAACACATAATCCAACAATAAGTAATGCGCTACTTTTTAGTTTATTGATAAACATTAAATTTCCTTACACTTTCTATATCGAAAAAGCGTTAAATTATTACAGTATTATTGTATATTAGCGCCATAAAATCTTAATCTCCAAAGGATCTATTTCTATGATGTCGCAGTTACAAAAGTTGTTTCAGCGTATAGACAAAAGCAAGATATTTCAATCATTTGTTATAGCTGTAATTATTGTTTCTGCCCTGACAGTAGGTGCGCACACTTACTCACTACATCCTACCGTAGAGCTTGCTCTAAATTGGATGGACGTTGGCATTACCGCATTCTTTTTAATTGAACTAGTAATCCGCTTTATTGCAAGTAAAGGCATAAAACATTTTTTTTCTAAAGGATGGAACATATTCGACACCATCATAGTATTGGGCAGTTTATATCCTGCTGCTGGCTCTACTATGTTAATTGCTCGATTACTTCGCATATTTAGAGTACTGCGATTAGTATCGATGATCCCAGAGCTGCGCTTATTAGTTAATTCATTGCTTAAAGCCATTCCACAAATGGGTTATATAGCCCTATTAATGTTTGTTATTTTTTATATATACGCTGCAATGGGCAGCATGATGTTTGCTGAAATAAACCCCGTACTTTGGCAAGATGTTTCAATCTCCATGCTTACTCTGTTTAGGGTGGCAACATTTGAAGATTGGACCGACATAATGTATGAAACAATGGCGGTGTACGAACTAAGCTGGATTTATTACCTTACGTTTATATTTTTAACCGCATTTGTATTTTTAAATATGATGGTAGGTGCCATTTTAGAAGTAATGAGTGAAGAGCACCGCAAAGCGCGAGAAGAGCTCGCAGACGACAGCTCATTACCTGCAACGCAAGGGCAAGTAAACGAACTACAAACCCAAATTGCTGAGCTTAAAGAGCTATTGAGTAACCGCAAAAACTAATCTGAGAAAAGTACTAAAGCACCCACTTAAAGTTTAAAAAGTGGGTGCAGCTTAAGTATTTAACTAAAACGAACATTACCAAAGAGCTTTAATTCTCCTCGTTATCAGATTTTTCATCCGTATCTTCAAAAGAAATAACGTTATCTACTTTCATTTTAAACGCATCAAAAAATGCGTTTTCTAATACCGAAATCACAGCTTGAAAAGTCGAAACATCCGTATTATCTAATTGCCCCTCTATAGGGATACGTGCAGCAACAAGTTTAGACTCATCGTTTTCGAGTATAGAGCCCAGTAAATCAACACTGCCTTCAAATATGGCCGTAAATATTCCATCGTCATCTTTTTCTATATCTTCGCGCCACGAGAACACACTCAAGTTTTGAACGCCCGCTTTTACATAACCATTTAAGTTATTGTCTTTAGCCACCAATTCCATAGCGCCATCAATGCCACCCGCTTCAATATCAAAAGGCGTGTATACCTTAAATACAGTATCGAGGTTTTTAACAGAGAAACGCTGTACCTCTGCGTTAAAATCAAAATTGGCTTGTTTGCTAAAGGGATCTAATTTGCCATCAAACTTTAATGCGGCCTCCCCCATTAATGCACCTTCTACGCTTAGAGTAGTCACTAGTGTTTTTGATAGGTTTTGCGCGTTAGTTATATTTTCAATTCGAGCGTTGATATTTGATATAAAAGTGGGTTTTTCACCGCTATTGGTTGAGTTAACTAAGGTTAACTTGCCTTGCTCAATTATTAAGGTATCAATAGAAAACAGTACTAAGTCATTCGCCAGCCCCACCCAAGTGGTTTCATCTTTTACTTGTTGATTTTGCTCAGAAGCATTGGGGTCTTTATCATAAATAACTATTTTAGGGCGCGTAAACGCCATGTTTGTTACTAAATTCCCTTTTAAAAGGGCTGACCACGCAAGTGAAAAATCGAGAGTTTGAATACTCAGCAAAGGCTTAGGAGCTGAAGTTGCATCAACAGCATAAATTTCAACGTCGTCAATTGCGTAGGCACCGCGATATAAAAACAAATCTACGTCACCAACATGCCCAGTAACACCTTGTGTGTGCTTTAGCTGATAATTTACGTAGTGCTGAACTACATAAGGCGCGGCTATTCGCGTTAGTATAAGTAACACAACCAGCGCTATTACACCTTTAAGGTATTTGTCGTGAAATATTTTGGATGAAAAATGCATTGTAATTTCCTTTACTAAAAACGGGGGCCTTTTGACCTTTCAGGGTTAAATTTTTCTATATAAAGGGCTGCGTATGTTTAATATTTATTTTTATAAAGCACTAATGAAGATAGCCACACAACATAAACTCTGCTTTACCTAAAACCTAAACGTACAGCTACAAATTTAACCTAGAAGAATAAATAAGCCCTAGCTGAATTCTTTAATTAAGCAAATAAATAAACGTGTAAAAATTACTAATAATTGTAATTTAAATACCTGTTAGGAATAAAATTATAAACAAAGCAAAGTCATATAAGCTTAAAGCTCTAAACAACAGTTATTACAGCAAGGGATATACCACTATTCAAATACACAACTTAAGAAATGATTGCATACATATCTATTTACAATTTAGCTAACTAATAACCGGCGTTAGGTCGAATAAACCGCTTTCATCTACTAAAGTAAAATTAACGCAAACAAGAATAAAAATACATGAATCCTATTTTTTATATATTAGTTACCCTCTTTTTCACCAGTATTATTTGGTCTGTCATATTTTTAATGTCGTGGTATACGTTAGGTAAAAAGCAATATGCCATGCTTTGGACAATCGCATTTGCATTCTCTGCATGCCAATGGGCAACAATGTTGGCAGAACCATTATTTAACTCAAACACATTATATTGGATGTTAGGAAGTAGCTTCTCTGTAGGTTCAGTACTGCTAGGTACGTGGGGGCATTGCATTAGGGTAAACTCGGGTATAAAAATTCGCTATTTAATTATCTCAGCAATAGTTACTCTTGCTGCTGTCTATTATTTTACAGCTATATATGTGCATGTTGGCTTATTTATGTCCTTGTATGTGTATTATGATGTGATTTTACTTGTACTCAATGCAGTTATTATTTTCAGGCATAAACAAAAATCACTTCCTGCCGAAATAGGCGCTAGTATTACTTATACGCTATGTGGATTACTTTTATTTGTTGCAGCAAGCATAGCGTTACTGCAAGGCAGCCAAGTAAATGAAGAATATATAGCGCTGTATACATTAATTAATTTTATTACTGTCCCTACTGCACATGTAGGCATGGCCGTATTCATAATATTTATGATGGCATCAGATTTAGCTGAAAAAATGAACCATCTTGCAATGAGCGACGAACTTACAGGCTGCTTAAATAGGCGTGGATTCTATAATAAAAGCCAAGAGCAACTAAAAGATAAACTTAATAATTATAACTACGTCAGCTTAATTTATTGGGATATAGATAAATTTAAAAAAATAAACGATGAATTTGGACATGCAGGTGGTGATTTAGTTTTAGTAGAAGCTGCAAAAATAATGCAAAACTGCATAAACCCATGTGATTTATTTGGCCGCATTGGCGGCGAAGAATTTGCTTTATTAATAGCAAGAAACGACGAATCGTCAGCTAAAGATCTTCCCGAAAAACTAAGAAGTGCACTGGCCAGTTACCCAATTCATTTTAACGATAAAGTAATTAATGTAACGGCAAGTTTTGGCGTAATAAATATTAAATGTAATAAAACGACAATTGAGAGTGCAATAAATGAAGCAGATAAAGCACTCTACCATGCCAAGAATGAAGGGCGTAATCAGGTGGCTCATGTGAATACATTAAGTTAATAAAAGTTCATTATTACTAGGGGTATTGACCTTTAGCGACTGATTTTTCAGTAGCAGGATTATGTACAAAGCATGATGAAAACGCTAAGCAAAACGCACGGCACTGTTGGATCATCCCTACATAAACAAACTTTGTGAAAAAGTCAGCGCTCTAACTAATAAGTTTAAGCGCGTCGGCAAATCTAACTGGTTTACTGAATATGAAACCTTGATACTTATCAATTTGTAAGCTTTGTAATAACGTTAACTGAGCTGGGCTTTCTACGCCCTCCGCTATTACTTGGCAACCTATCATATGCGACATGTTAGTTACCGCAGATACAATACTTTTATCTTTTGAGCATTCACAAATGTTATCAATATAAGATTTATCCATTTTAATGTAATCAACTGACAGCTCTTTTAAAACCGATATAGAAGAAAACCCGGTACCAAAATCATCAATAGAGATACGTACACCGGTATTTTTTATGGCCGTAATCACTTTTGACAAATACGGTAAATTTTTAATCATGACTGTTTCTGTTATTTCTAAATGCACATTGTATGGTTTAACTGCGTATCTATTTAAAAGCGCAACTAAAAAATCTAAAAAATTATGGTTTTCTAGTTGCAAGACAGACACATTAATCGACAATCCAATCTTACTATTCACCGCATTTAACTTACTTAAACTCGCAATGGCTTGCTCTAGTACAAACTCACCTAATATATTAATTTTTCCATATCGCTCTGCAATATCTATAAATTCTGAAGGGGGGATAAATTCATCATTAAATTGCCAACGAAGTAATACTTCAAACGTGGTTATTTCATTTGTGCTTATATCAACAATGGGTTGATAACAAAGATGAAAGTCACCTTTTTCTACGCACTCTTTAATTGAGCTGCGAAGTACTTCTTCTCTTTTAAGCGATTCATGCATTCGCTCGTCAAATACCGATATTTCGTTACGGCTTTTCTTACCTTCATACATAGCAACATCAGCGTATTTAATCGCGTCTTCAAGATTAAAATTTTCGCGCGTAAAATACAGCCCAACCTTAAAAGAGGGATTTACTTGATAGCTGTCCATGCTTACTGTTTTAGTTAAGGTTTTAACTAATCTAAAAACACAGTCAAAAAGTTCGTCTTCGGTGTTAGTGCGAGAATAAAAAATAAACTCATCACCTCCCCATCGACAAGCAATAAAGTCGCCTTGGGTTTGTGTTTCAACTAATCGTTTACCTGTTTGAGCCAGCACAAAATCACCAAAATCGTGACCGTATTTATCGTTGATGATTTTAAAGTCATCCATATCTAAAAATAAAACAGCTTTAATATCATCATTTTGATTGGCTAAATCAAGTTCAACATTAGAAACAAAGCTCCCCCTGTTAAACAATTTAGTTAGGTTATCTTTTTGCTCTAAAAGGATTATTTGCTCGGTGCGAAGTTGCACTTCATTTTCTAAGTTTTCAATAAATTGATCTAACTTAAGTTCATTATTAATTGATAATTTTACATCTTTTGCAGTACGTACAGCAGTGACAAAGCATAAAATAAACCATAAAACGAGCCCTAAAATACCTAGTACATTCTCATCTTCAATAGGCTGTAAAAGTAATAAAATACTAAAAGGAACCAATAAACAGGTTATATACGACAATGAAGAGCGAATATCGGATGCTAAAACATTTACACCGCCACCAGCAAGGGAGCTAAAAACAACGAGTGATATAAACTTCTCCTGCATTTGCATTTTTTCATAAAACAAAATAGGAAAAGCAGCCCATGTTAAAGCCGTTAATAATAAACCTATAAAATACAGGTGATATTTAAAAGCATGGGTGTTGTTAACAAATACATGGCTCGCTATTCGAAGTAATGAAATAAATGATAACGTAAAAAGCCAGTAAAGTTTTTCTTGCGAGGCGCTGTGGTTAATACTACTAAAAATAAGAAAACAAGAAACAACCGTGTTTATAGCAATTGCAGAACTAAAATAGGAGCTAACAAATGCTAATCGCTTATTGGCAAAGTTATTTATGTGAGAGGTCATCAATGTTACTTGAATAGGCTGTTGCACAATGTAAACAGTTTACTTAAGTTCAATAATAAACAACAGTGAACATTCATAAAAAAGTATTATTTGAACCTCTTAAGCGGTTTTATAAGCCATTAAACTAAAAAGGGCTGGCAAATTGCCAACCCCTTTTTGTTAATGTTGATTACTTATCACTCACCATCAACAATTATGCGTAGCATACGACGAAGTGGCTCTGCCGCGCCCCATAAAAGCTGATCGCCTACTGTAAATGCGCTAATGTATTTTGGTCCCATCGCTAATTTACGAATACGGCCAACAGGAATGCTTAAAGTGCCCGTTACTTTAACCGGTGTTAAATCTGTGGCACTAATTTCACGCTCGTTTGGAATTACCTTAACCCACTCATTATGAGACGCTAAAATTTCTTCAATTTTTTCTACGCTAATATCTTCACGTAATTTAATGGTCATCGCTTGCGAATGACAACGCATAGCGCCAATACGAACACATAAACCATCAATTGGCACTGGTTGCTTAGAAGAGCCTAAAATTTTGTTGGCTTCTACTTGCGCTTTCCACTCTTCTTTAGACTGACCGCTTGGCATAGGTACGTCAATCCACGGGATTAAACTGCCCGCTAATGGCACACCAAATTGGTCTTGTGGTAAGTCTTTTGAAGCCATTGTTTCACTGACTATTTTATCAATTTCTAAAATAGCAGAGCTTGGGTTATCTAATTGCTCGGCAACACTTGCATGAATAGCGCCCATTTGTGCAATAAGCTCTTTCATATTTCGTGCACCAGCACCAGAGGCTGCTTGGTAAGTCATTGGGCTTACCCATTCAATTAGGTCTTGCTCAAATAAACCGCCTAATGCAAGTAGCATTAGCGATACTGTACAGTTACCGCCAACAAACGTTTTAACGCCTTGCTCTAAGCCTTGTTCAATAACATCTTTGTTTACGGGATCTAGCACTATTATGCTGTCCTCACTCATACGCAGTGCTGAAGCTGCATCAATCCAGTAACCATCCCAACCCGACTCGCGTAATTTTGGATATACCGCATTGGTGTAGTCACCGCCTTGGCAAGTAACAATAATATCCATTTTAGCAAGTTCGCTAATGTCACTTGCATCTAGCAATGGTTTTGCGTCGCCTGCTATATCAGGGCCTAGTTGACCCGCTTGTGAGGTGGTGAAAAAGGTGGTGTCGATATGGGCAAAATCACTTTGCTGCTGCATACGTTCTAATAACACAGAGCCAACCATGCCACGCCAACCGACTAATCCTACTTTTTTCATTGTTTGTTCCACTGTTTGATTCATAAAAGATGCCTTAATACATTAAAAATTAAATTCATTGCGTGAGATTTAATTTTCATTAACGTCAAAATAACACCACCAGCGCGCTAAAACTAGTGAATAAAGTAGAACTTAAATATTTTTCATAGTCATAAAAAAGCCCTGTATTAAATACAGGGCTAATAGGTAATTAGGTTTTATTATATCCCCCTTCCTTGGGTAGAAAATTAAAACTCGTAGCTAAAGCTTAAACTAAACTCAGTGCCTTCTTCTTGACGCCAAAGTGTTAAGTTTTCTTGTTCAATTTCTTTTTCTTGGCCAAGTATATTTTTAACTTTAAAATTAACTTTAGTATTAAAGTTAGGGAAGTAAGAATAAACTAAATCAAGAGAATGAAATGACTTTTCTTCTGCGTCTTCGTTACCACGCGTACCTGGTACGATTATGCGCGGCCCAAACACGTTATAAACAACTGAGGTAGAATGAAAACCATCAGCAGAGTCATAACCCATTTGTAAGTTTGCTACCCATTCAGAATGACCAACTAAACGACGTTTATTATTAGTAACAATGTTAGAAACAGAGTCAGCTTCCAACGCCTCTTTTAGTTGTTGTTCAAATAATGAATCAACCCCATCAGCATCGTTTATGCCAAGCTCAACACTTGAATCCGATAGAGTAACGTTACCTGATAAAAATATGGCAGATAAATCATTATGAATAAAACTAAAGTCAGTTAAAAAGTCTACCTCAATACCTGTTAGTTCACCCGACTGCGCATTTGCTGTTAGTAATTGCGGAGCAGCTCCACCAACACCCGCTAACTCAACCATTTCAATTGGGTTTTCAATATCTTTATAAAACAAAGCAACTGATAGATTGTTTCCTGAAGGCATGTACCACTCAAACCTAAAGTCAGCATTTTTTAGCTTAGAGCTTTGAAGTGTAGGCGAGCCTCGCACTAAAAACTCTGTTAGTGGGTCAACATAATAAGTTGAGCTTACATCACGCATATCTGGGCGAATCGTCGTTTCACTTAAGTTTAAGCGAAACTGCATTTCTTCATCCATAATATAAGTAATTGCTAAAGAAGGAAAAAAGTTATCTTCTTTTATTGCAACTTCGCTCACTTCTTCAATTGTTCCATCAAAGAAATTAGTATGAGCCTGAAAAGGGACTGATATTTGAGAAAAGTCTTCCCAACGAATACCACCGGTTATACGCCATGTGTTTTCGTAGAAAAAGTCGGCCATAAAATAATAAGCGTCTAACTTATGTGCAGCGCTGTACTTATCACCATCTGCGGTACCATCATCAAAAATACCAGAGCCTGTAATACTTGTATAAAACTCACTATTAGCTAAATTTTCGTCAGAAAAAATTTGGTCTATGTTTGAGCCAAATGTATATTCATCTGTTATACCACGGTGCGTAATACCAAATTGAATATTACTTGCATCACGTTTTTTTTCAGAAAAATCGCCACCCACCTTAAGCTCTAACTCATAGCCATCACCATAAAACGGGATGCCCATATTCCAACCATATGTATCTACGTCATCATGCAAAGTTTGATAATCACGTGTTACGTTTGTTGCAGCAACATCTTGTAACTGCTCTGATTCAAATACACCATCATTTAAGTTAGTTTGAAAAACAACATCCAATGCGCCAGGAGCATCTCTGTTGGCGCGGCTTGTACCTGCATACCAATCAAAAAATAAATTTTCTAATTCAGGAAAGTTATGCGTCCCTTTGAGCTGCGTAGAGAACATTTCACGCTCTTCATACATAACGTCAACACGGCGTAACTCAGTAACACCTTCTTCTGACTCGTTAGCATCGAAAAAGTCACGATTACGCACTCTGTCACTCATATCATGAAGCGCTATATTCGTTAGTTCAAATTTATGGTTATTATTAAATTCATAACCTAAATTTAATGTGCCACTCCAACGAACGGTTTGTTCAGTAGATATGCCATCATAAGTTTGTGCAAAACATTTGTCTTCGCAGCCCAAACTACCTAAATTTGTACCGCTTTGCTCTTTAACTACTTCCCATTCATTGTCATAGGAAACAGCGGCTAGAACGCCAAAAGTACCTACTTCAGACTCAAACCTATCACCTAGTGCTACTGAAAAATTCATGCCTGGATCAACGTCTTTCTCAGTAGGTCCAACTTGCCAATCTAGAGATTGTAAGAGCGCTTGACGCTGCTCAAGCGAAGTACTGCTGTCACCTTCAAGTCCTGCATCACTTTTAAGCGCTGTAGAAATTAATGAAGGTAAAGCACGTGTACCATCATCGCGCCCCATCCAATCATCATCACCACCACTGTAAAAATAACCGGTGTCACTGTTAGAGGTGTTATATGAAGTACCTAACTGTATTTTAAACAAAAAATCAGAAGGAATAGATTTGGTGCGTATATTTACATTACCACCACCAAAGTGCGCTGGCATATCAGGAGAAAACGATTTCTGCACACTTAAGCTTTCAATAATATCCGATGGAAATAAATCCAGTGGAACAACTGATCGAGTGGGATCTGGGCTTGGCACATACATGCTATTAAGTTGGGTACTTGAATAACGTTCACCCAAACCACGTACATAAATATATTTACCATCGACTAAGGTTAAACCAGTCACACGACGAAGCGCTGAAGCTGCATCGCCATCACCTGTGCGTGATATTTGATCAGCACCCATAATATCAGCAACAAATGCCTGATTTTGACGCTCTTGTAGTACTGCGCCTGCACTACCTTTTAATCGTTGCCCTACAGCAACAACTTCTTCTATTTCTTGCTCTTCGGCTTCGGCTGCTATAGCTGTGTTTACTGATAGCCCCATAATTGCAGCCATAACTGCGCAATTTAGTTTACAAAGAACAAGAGAAGAGGGTTTAAAAGATTTCATTTTTATACTCCGAAACAAAACAAGACATTAGCCGGACTTTCGTCCGGCTTTTAGTAGAGAGGATTAAAGACCTACCTTAACCCAACCTGCTGTCCAGTCTGTTTGTGCATCCATTGCACCAATGTAATCTACTGAATCAAAGTAACTATCTAGGCTTGAAGAATCAAAACCATTACCTAGCAGTAATGACTCAGCCGAAGGCATATATCCGTTATCTGCTAAACCAAGGTCTGTGGCTGCTTGCACAGAGTTACCTGTTTGGCCTAAGAACCAAGACTCAACATTACCAGTACCAATTGCTTGCGTACCAAAGTTATTTGCCGTTTCACATGCAACAACTGAGTGAGTAACAGTTAATGTACCATCCTCTGCGCGAGGAGCTGAATCTGAACCTACACGTAAACAATTTGAATAATCTGCCCCACCTGTCACAACCACGTTTTTAAGCATACCCGCAGTGCCTGCACGTAGACGTATACCGTTAACCCCTACATTACCAATAATAGTAACATTAGAAATTGTAGGCATTGTGAGTGGTGTTGCACTTGAATCAAACTCAGAGTTATCCGCCTCAATTGCATTATCACCTGTTGATTCGGCTTGCTTGATAAGTACGTATTGCGCTTTACCCGTCCAACCAAATGACCAATCTAGTGAGTCATCACCAATATTAGTTAAAACAAGGTGACTGATGTTTGCAGTACCACCGAAAAATTCAACACCATCGTCCAGGTTTTCATGAACGTGAATGTAATCAAGCTCTGTTTGACTACCAACACCAGCAAGCGTAATGCCGTTTAACTCATCTCCGTTACCTAGCGTTTTACCTGCTTGTTTAACTGCTACGTATTTTAAAGTACCTGAGTTATCTTCTGGGTCATTACCACCAAATTGGCCAGCATCACCTTCAGCAGACACACCACAGTTTGCAAGCTCATCAGCGGTAGCTTCGCCTTCTTGATCGCCACACGAGTTAGCCGGTGCATTACCTAAAAGCACTAAACCGCCCCATTGACCAATAGTCGTTTCGCCACCAGTAACATCTTCAATAGACGTCATAGTAATTGGCTGAGTTGCACTGCCCACGGCCTCTATTTTAGAACCACGGCGAACAACTAAAAAGTCATCACCCGACTCACCAATTAACGTTGTACCAAACTGAACATAAAGTGTTGTGTTGTCAGCGCGGTCATTACCAACGGCTGTACGTCCTTTTAAAATCCAATGTGCATCGTTAGTCAGTGTTACATCAGATGTAAATACAACATCAGAAGTTAACTGATAAACTGGCTTGTCTGTGATTTCAGGAAAGCTCGCTGATACATCAGTAGCAAAACCCTGCTCTAAGGCGTTTTGAATATCATCAGGAAAACTTGGCGTTATAGCGACTGTCCAACCATCCATCCAGTTATTATCGCCATCAAACGCACCAATATAATCTGTTTTAGTAAAGAACGAATCAAGGTCTGACGAATCAACACCCGAACCTAATAATGGTGAGCTAGATTTAGGTGTAAAGCCATCGGTTGCTAAACTAAGGCCAGCAGCTGTCAGCGTTTGGTTACCTGTTTGGCCTTCAAACCAAGATTGAACATTACCACCACCAATTGCTTCACTACCAAAGTTATTATCTTCACTACATGCCACTACTGAGTTTTCAATAGAAAGCTCACCAGATTCTGCATTTGCTACAGAGTCAGAACCCACACGTAAACAGTTTGAGTAACCTTCAGGTCCTGTAATTACTACATTACGTAGAACGCCCGCTGTACCTGCACGTAAACGAACACCGTTAGTACCATCAGCACCTACAATTGTTACGTTAGAAATTAGTGGCTTTGTTAAAGGTGTAGCATTTGAATCAAATTCTGAGTTATCCGCTTCAATAGCGTTATCACCACCAACAGCACTTTGTTGAATATAAATATTTTGCGCACGACCTGTCCAACCAAACGACCAATCAAATGCATCATCACCAATGTCAGTAAGTACTATGTTACGAACATTTACAGTACCACCAAAAAACTCAACGCCATCATCAAGATTTTGATGAACTTGGATATATTCTACTTTTGTTGCAGAGCCTACACCCGCAAACGAAATACCATTAAGCTCATCGCCGTTACCAAGAGTTTTACCTGCGTGCTTAACAACAATATAACGAAGAACACCTGAGTTATCATCGCTAATATCGCCACCAAATTGCCCTGCATCACCTTCTGCAGATACACCACAGTTAGCAAGTTCTTCAGCCGTCGTTTCGCCAGTTTGATCGCCACACGAGTTAGCAGGAGCATTACCTAAAAGTACTAAACCGCCCCATTGACCAATTGTTGTTTCAGCGCCTGTTACATCTTCAATAGATGTCATTGTAATAGGTGCAGTTGCATTACCATTTGCGTTAATTTGCGAACCACGACGAACAACTAAAAAGTCATCACCTGATTCACCAATTAATGTCGTGCCGGCTTGAACATAAAGTGTTGTAGCGTCTGCACGGTCATTACCTACTGCTGTACGGCCATTTAAAATCCAATGTGCGTCATTTGTAAGTGTTACATCCGCTGTAAACGTTGTATCTTCAGCTAAGCGATATACTGGCTTATCTGTAATTTCCGGAAATTCGCTAGATACGTCTGAGGCTAAACCTTGTGATAGCGCATTATCAATATCAGTAGGGAAGCCACCATTAATACCAACAGTCCAACCTTCCATCCAATTAGTTGAGCTATCAAATGCACCAACTTGCGTATTTGCAATAAGCGGCGAGCCAGCAAGAGGTGTATAACCGTTGTCATCTAGCATTAAATCAGCTGGGGTAAGTGTTTGGTTAGCGTCTTGGCCTTCAAACCAAGATTGTACATCGCCACCGTTAATAACTTCGCTGCCAAAGTTATTCGCTGCAGTTTGACAAGCAACTATAGAGTTTGTAATCGTAAGTGTGCCATCCTCTGCACGAGGTACTGAATCCGAGCCTACACGTAAGCAGTTTTCATAAGTAGCTGGGCCCGTTACAAATACATTTTTAAGAACCCCAGCAGTACCCGCACGTAAACGAATGCCGTTATTGCCCTCAGCACCCACAATTGTAACGTTTGAAATAGTAGGTAGTGTTAATGGTGTTGCACTTGAATCAAATTCAGAGTTATCAGCTTCGATAGCGTTATCGCCTACGTTAGCCGCTTGCTGAATATAAACGTTTGTGGCTGAGCCCGTCCAACCAAAAGACCAATCTAGCGAATCGTCACCAATATTTGTAAGTACAACATTGCTTACATTAACTGTGCCACCAAAGAACTCTATACCATCATCAAGATTTTCATGTACTTGAATATAATCAACCGTAGTTGCAGAACCAACACCGGCAAACGTAATACCATTTAACTCATCACCATTACCTAACGTTTTACCGGCTTGCTTAACAAGTACATACTTTAAAGTACCTGAATTATCATCACTGATATCGCCACCAAACTGACCTGCATCACCTTCAGCCGACACACCACAATTAGCAAGTTCATCAGCTGTTGCTTCACCTTCTTGGTCGCCGCAAGAATTTGCTGGCGCGTTACCTAATAATACTAAACCGCCCCACTGACCAATCGTTGTTTCTTGAGCTGTAACATCTTGAATTGAGGTCATTGTAATGGGCTGACTTACAGTCCCTACCGATTCAATTTGTGAACCGCGACGAACAACTAGGAAGTCATCTCCTGTTTCGCCAATAATCGTTGTACCTTGCTGAATATAAAGCTTGGCGTTATCTGCGCGATCATTACCAACCGCAGTACGGCCATTTAAGATCCAGTGTGCGTCGTTTGTTAACGATACATCAGTAGTGAACACGGTATCTGCAGCTAAGCGATATACGGGCTTATCTGTAATAGATGTAAACTCACTAGAAACATCAGTTGCTAAACCTTGAGTTAGTGCATTATCAATATCAGTAGGAAAGCCAGTGGTAGCATTTTGTGAATCATCACGTGATGACGTTTCACCACTTGTATCGTCACCGCCTTCAATAACGTTAGTTACTGTATCACCTTCATTAATAGTTGTGTCGCCTTCAGATACTACTAAGTCTCCACCACAACCAGCTAAAGATACTGCAGTTGCAATCAAACTTACTTTGAATAAGTCAGATAATTTCATTGTTCACTCCGTTAAAGTATTTAATTATTTTTTAGGTGCTCAAATAAACTCAAGTCACCATAAAACACTTAAATAATGCTTTAAGGTCACTTGAGTCTAGCTGCGGTTACAATACGGGAGACTTATGACAAAGTAGTTACAGTTTAATAACCATAAGATGACAAAAGTAACTTATTTAAAATCAAGCAATTGGATGCTTTTAGAGACGATAAAAACCGCCCTGAGGCGGTTTTAGTGTTGCGATTATGAACTGGTTTTACACGCGTTACTTGTTAATTAGTAAAGCGCTTTAAAATTTACAGTAAAGCTGTTCTAAGTGTTTCTGCATGCACTTTTTCGCGCTTTACATATTTGATCCACTGCTGTGCTAAACGCTGAGATTTTTTATGTTTTTCTGCCTGCTCAAACGCTAAAATTGATGCATCAAAATTTTGCATGTTGTACTGCGCCATACCCAGTGCAACAAATGCATTTGATTCAAAATCAAGGCCACCTTTATCAAGTGCTTTACGCGCTGCATCGGCGGCTTCTTCATATTGCTCTGTATTTACAAATACTTCGGCTAAACGTTGATCGTATTTACCGTGCTCAGATAAATCAGCAGCTTTTGCAAAGTAGGTAATAGATTTTTCATCTTCTTTAGCTTGGATCATCGCCTCGGCAACAAAAGCGTAGTTTTTTGCTGTTTTTTCAGCAATATCTTTATCAATGGCATCGCTCATCACTTTTGCAGCTTTAAACGCTAAACCATTGTATAAATACACTTGCGCTAATTGGCGTAAATCAGATTTAGAGGTTAAAAATCCTTGCTGGTAAGCGGCTTCAATTACCGCCAACTGTTGTTTTTCCCTACCTGTTTCACCATACATACCCGATAACTGCACCCAATACTCAGGCTTATTATAAAGCTTTACCATGCGCTCAAGCACTTCAACAACTTTGTCAGTTTGATTAAGCGAGTAATACATTGCACGCTGTAGTACTAACCAGTTTTCCTTAGGGATTTTGCCTTCGCTGTCGCTTAAAGCAATCACTTGAGATATGTACTCAAGCCCTTTTTTATAATCTTTTAACTGATAGTATGTTTGAGCCCTTAACAAGTAGTAGCCTTCTGTTTTAGGCTGAGTGTTAATACTGTCCCAATCATCTAAAAAAGAGATAACTTTAGTGTAATCACTATTAGCCATAGCCAGTTGAGCCAAGCTAAATGTAGTGCTTAAACGAAGTGACTCAGGAATGGCTTCCTCAGCTACCACTTTTTCAAACGAGGCAATCGCTTTTGGTAAGTCGTTTTCGTTGTAATAAATAAACCCGTAAAAGTTATGCATCATTGCCACTTCGTACGAGTTCATGCTTGCAGCTCGCTCTTGAATGCTATCAAGCGCTTCAAGTCCACCTTTAACATCACCATCGTCTGCAAGTTTTTGGGCACGAGCAAGCTGGCTATAAACCTTTTCACGTAGTGCTGGTACACGTTTCGTTTTTTGTTCTTGCTCTGCATATGCCGTAGCTACATGTAGCCCTGGAATTAGGCTTAGAGCACTTGGTGTAACAATACTTGTACTGATCGCAGCGGTACAAAATAGTGTTAACTTTAAAAGTTTAGCTGTAGGTAGTAATTTCATAATCGCCTCGCATTTCTGTCCGTTTACTCGTGGTTAATTACTAATTAACCGCTAATTTGGAAAGATATTTTGTTCTGAACACCCGCAACTTCAACGGCTTCACCGTTTACTACGCGCGGTTTATATTTAAATTTAAGGGCTGCATCCATCGCAGCTCTATCAAAAAGTGACTCAGGCTCTGCTTTTACTACTTGTGGGTCGCGTACAGTGCCTTGTTTAGTTACTGTAAATTCAACAATCACGTAGCCTTCTATGCCACGTGATAACGCACGGCGCGGATAAACTGGGGCCACCTTTACAATCGGTAAGTATTCACCATCACTTGTTTCAAGTGCTAACCCGCCGGCTAAATTTACATCCGCATCTACATTGGCACCAAAGTCAAAGTTGTTAGCATTTGCTGTAGCATCACTATTTTGCATTTGCGGTGATTCCATTGGTGGTGGCGGCTCTTTTGGTGTTGGTGGCTTTTGTGGCTTACGCTCTTTTTTTTGTACGGTTTCTTCTTTTTTCAAGCGAACAAAATCAAGTACGTTACCCTTTACCGGATCCGTCATAGCGCCTTCACCGCCAGTGATCAGTGCCTGCATGCCTAAAAACAACATAAAGGTCACTACACCGGCTATCACTAATGCAACTAAATATCGCAACATAACTAGCCCTTAAGACGCATCTTGTGCGGCAATTGATACATCAAATGCGCCCGCCGCGCGCGAGGCATCCATCACCTTTATTAACATTTCGGTAGTGGCTTTTTTATCTGCTTGAATCACAACGCTACCTTGTGGATTTTCTGCTTTTAAACGCTCGATATTGGCTTGTACTGCGCGTACATCAATTTGACGTTTATTAATCCAAATCTCGCCTGTATCAGAAATAGCCACTAAAATATTAGCACGCTCTTTTTTAACAGCTGTTGCGGCTTCTGGGCGGTTTACATCAATACCGGCTTCTTTAACAAAAGAGGCAGTTACAATAAAGAAAATAAGCATGATAAATACAACGTCTAACATTGGGGTCATGTTTATTTCTTCAGCTTCGTCTTCTTGAAATAGGTTTCCTAACGGGGCTCTCATTTTTATTCTCCTAGGATAAGTGGCTTTATATAAGCCGCTTATCAAAATTTTGCTTAATGGTCTAAAACCATGCTGTCTTGTAGTAGTTCTACTTCGCGCTTAGCTTTTCGTTGTAAATACGTTGAGGCAAATACCCCAGATAACGCACCTACCATGCCTGCCATTGTCGGGATAGTTGCTTTTGATACCCCTGATGCCATTGAGCGCGCACTACCTGTGCCGGTAATTGCCATTACATCAAACACTTCTATCATGCCCGTCACCGTGCCTAACAAACCAAGTAGCGGGCACAAAGCAACCATCACGTTAATCAAAGAAAGATTGGTGTTTAAGCGCATACCAGCTCGCGATATCATAGCTTCGCGTATTTGCTCTGCATTCCAGCTATCACGTTCTGCACGGTTAATCCAATTGGCTTTAAGAGCGTGTTTATAGCTTCTAAAACCATTAAAAAAGTAAATAAATCGCTCGAGTATCAATAACCACATCGCGAAGATTAACACCCCGATGACCAAGAGAACTTGGCCACCAGTGTCGAGAAAATCACGGATAGCATTGATTGAATCAATCAATAGCACCATGGTTTATGCTCCTTTCTCGCTTCGCTCTGCAATAATACCGGCGCTCTGCTCTTGAATAGTTAACAAGATATTTTTAGCGCGCGTATTAAGTAAGGTGTATAAAAATACCGTTGGTATGGCGACCACTAAGCCCAATACCGTTGTTACTAGCGCTTGAGAAATACCACCCGCCATAAGCTTAGGATCCCCAGTACCAAATAAGGTGATTGCTTGGAATGTATTGATCATGCCGGTTACCGTACCTAATAAACCTAGTAGCGGCGCAACAACAGAGATGATTTTGATAAGTGTTAAATTACGCGTCACTTTTGGCATTTCACGTAAAATAGCTTCACTTAGTTTAAGCTCCAGTGTGTCGTGTGAAACACTTGGAAATTGATCTTTTACTTTCATTACGCGTCCAAGCGGATTGTCATCACGTGCAACTGTATCTTTAAGCTGGCGACGAATTTTACCGCCCATAATCAATAGTGAGAAAAAACGCTCAAGTGATATAAGAAGTGCAATAACACCTACGCCTAAAATCACATAACCCACTGTGCCACCTTGATGAACACGTTCTTGTGTATCAGGTGCTTGTACTAATAAACCAAGAATAGAGCCGCCTGTTGGGTCAAGTGCAAATTGCACCACGCCACTTTTAGTGCTTTGTAGCTCTTCTGCTGTTGCAGTAAAGCGCGATACAGGTTGGCGAGTTAATTCACTCAAAGAATTAGTCGAGGAGTTAAACTCTAAATACTTACCGTTTGATACGAGGTTAAATGCGCCCACTCGCACAACTTCTTGCTGTGCTTTAGTACCGCCTTCAACAATAACACTTGCGTTAAAACGACTTACTTTACCTTGCTCGGTCATTTCGCGTTGTAATTCAAACCATACTTTTTCAATATCTTCTATTGACGCAAGTTTTGAAGTTGAGCCCATCTTTTGAGCAAGGTCATCCATAAACGTACTGCGTCCATCAATCTGAGCAGATACTATTGATGTCGCAAACTTATTACTAGAATCCCCTGCAACTTGTTGAAGAACGCCAAACAACTCTTTAAGCGAACCCATGCGTTTAGAAAGCGTGTCTGTTAAGTTAGCAAGTTTTACTTCGTTTTCTTCAAATTGCGTTTCTAGACGTTCAGATTCCACCAGCATTTGATTGCGCTTTGCTTGGGTATTTTTAAGTGTTTGTACTTGCTCGTTTTGGCGAGCAGCAAACTCTTGTTCACGTTGTTTATTTTGCTCGCTTTGAGCTGATTTACCATTTTCGAGCGTTTTAAGTAATGAATCTAAGTTCATTGGCTCTGCCGCTATACTTGCACCAGTAATGCTTAGGCTTGCAGCAAAAAGAGCTATTTTTGTCATTTGAGTAAACAATTTCATTTTCAACCTCTTATTCTGCTGCATGTACTGGCAGAGTTAACATATCTGGGGCAAGTTGTTTACGCGCAATGCGTAAACCTTTATTAATTTGGCTTATTGTAGAGTCTGGTAATACTTCAAATGATTTTGTATCTGCATTCCAACTACCTGCTTTTTTGCCATCGCGTGTTAGGTAAATAAGCTCTAAACGGCCAATGCGTAAAAAATCAACTTCACGCTCTTTGTCATCCACATTTAAAAGTGCGGTATAAGCTTCAATAGTGCGCCCGTAGTCAACTTCTACTTGATACGCTTCAAGTACACGTCGAAATTTTTCACTTGAGTTAATATCAGCACGATTCATCATTTCTTTTAAAGACGTAACGCGCTTAGTGCGCTCATCAGCTAAAAATGGAATATCTAAAGATACAAACTGCTCAAGACCTTCAATCATTCTAAGCATTAGCGGCGTAATTTGACGTTCAATAATAGAAACCTGATCCATTGACAGGTTTAAAGATTCCATCTCTTCTATTTGATTATTTAATTGTTTAGTTAGCTGGGCGTTGTATACAGCTAAACCATCAATCTCTTTATTGAGGGTTTTAAATTGCTGTAAACGTCCTTGCATTGAATCTGCAATCTTGTCTATTTTTGTTTGTGATTGCGCAGCTGATTTATTAATTTCACTGCTTTTATCAATAACCTTATCTAAATCGTTTGCGTGTACTGCTGCACTTGCGGCCACAATACCAGCTAAGATTAATGGTTTAACGCCTTTCATCGCATACACCTTTACTCGTTAGTTAGCGGATTTGCTAGTTTGTTTTTTTAGGTCATAAACTTTGTTATATAAATAATTTATGACTTAATAATTCAATGAGCAGGAGTTTATAGATGAAACATGACAAGGATGTTGCGCAAAAAAGTCGCTTTTATGACAATGGTAACAATTAAGACTTACAAGGAGGTTTTAACGCCAATAAGGGTACTTGCTGGCCAAATACCCCCTATTAAGAAGATGCAAGAAGGTGGTTAATCCAAAATTGAATTAATTTGATTAAGAGAATAGTGCCAATCGGTATAATTAATTTCTATAGGGTAAGCTTTATTATCTTTAATAAGCACTAGTGAGGGAAAACCTTGAATTGGTAAAGTGCGAACAAAGGATAACTCAGCTTTAAATTCATCATTAAGCTCGCTTGACGCTAGCTGCGCCGAAAACTCATCTTTATTTAAGCCAATTTTTTCAGCCAAACTAATTAATGTACTTTCATCAGACGGGTTTTGTGCGTTTAGGTAATAAGCGTGTTGGATAGCAGCCACCATTTGAGCTTCTTTACCCGCTTTACGCGCTATAAGTGCAGCTCTGCATGCGGGATACGTTGAACGCCTTGGCTGGCAATTGCGCCAAAAGTTATAATTAAATTGCGTACCTAGCTGAGCTGAAATTTTATGCCAAGTGCCCTCAAGCATCTCTTTCATATTTTGTGGCATTGGGTCTTGGCTATCGGGAGCAAGACCACCTACTTTATATTCTATTGCCACTTTACCAGCAAGCTCTGATTTTAGCTTAAGCCAGGTTGGTGAGTAACCCCAACACCAACTACACATTGGGTCATGAACATATATTAACTTACTTTGAGACATATTAATCCTTCAACTAGTTTGAGACGACACTATTACGACCAGCAGCCTTTGCACTATAAAGAGCTTCATCAGCTTGCTTTAACGAATCATCATAATCAGTTACTTTATTTACTTGGGAAATACCAATGCTACAGGTGATTGAAATACGCTGCTTGTCATCAGTAAATATAATATGCCCTGCCACGGCTTCTCGAAATTTGTTCGCAATTACAGAGGCTGCAGAGGCTGTGAGCTTCGGTAAAATAACAACAAACTCTTCACCGCCATAACGGGCCTTTAACGCAGTTGCCAAAAACTGAGACTCAAGAAGTTTGGTAAATTCTATCAATACCGTATCACCAAAATCGTGGCCATGCGTATCGTTTAAAGATTTAAAATTATCTAAATCAATTAACAAAATTGAAAAAGGTAAGTACTGCTCTGGGCGTGTTTGAGCAAGCTTTAAAAAATGAGAGGTAATAAAACGCCTATTTGCTATGCCAGTAAGGGGGTCAGTATAAGCATCTTGTTTTTGCTCTAGCGTAATATCGGCAATAGCCATGTGGCTTTTATGCCTAAAATACTCACCAATAAATGAGAATAAAAACACCATAGAAAAGGACGCTATAAAACGTGTTTTTTCTACGTTGCCATAGCTAACTTGACCAAAGTCAGGGCCGTATAAAATAACAATACAAGAAAACAGTAAGGTACAGCCTAACCAAGCACCTAATCTAACCCCTAAAGATGCAAACGTTACGACAGGATAAAACATTAGCCAATATAGCGCGGTATTATCTTTACCGCCGGTATAAACAAGTGCAACAAACATCATGCACACAATGCTCATACTTATTAATGCCACAACTTGCAGATTACCCGTTTTTATAAAATAGATAGAACAGCTTATATTTGTAATGTTAACGATAATTAATGAAGCGGTCAGTAGTGGCGAATAAAGCTTATAATTAAAAAACACTAATACTGCGATCAACACAATTGAAATCCCAATCATGGTAAATAAGGAAAACGCTTTGCGTTGCATGTCTGAGCTATAAACACTGTCGATATTTATTAGACTGAGCCAATTTGGTTTATTCACATTTTTTTTAGTCATTAATTTTATACTTTATACTTTAAACTTTTGAACCATATTTTCTAAAGCACTAAACTGTTGTTTTAGTTTGGTACATTCGTCAAGCGTGTCATTTAAGTTGGCCTTGCCTTGTATACAAAGCGAATTAATTGTTTGAATATCTGTATCTAATAACTTAACAACTTGGTTTTGTTCGTCTGTTGCAGTGGCCACAGAGTGATTTGCATCGTTAATTTGTTGAATCGCTTGTATAACATGGCTCATTAAATTGCCAACAGCATCGGCTTGTTGCACGCTTTTTTCACTGCCTTCAAGGCTTGTTTTCATAAGCTCTACAGCAAGGTTTGAGCCTTTTTGCAACTGACTAACCGTGTCTTCAATCTCTTGCGTTGACTGTTGAGTGCGGTGCGCTAATTGGCGAACTTCATCTGCTACAACGGCAAAACCGCGTCCCGCCTCTCCTGCTCTAGCGGCCTCAATTGCGGCATTAAGTGCCAATAAATTAGTCTGCTCGCTTACACCTTTAATAACTTCAAGCACTTGGCCAATACTGGCTGTATGCGTATTTAAACTGTTTATAGTTTGCTGAGCTTTTTCCATTTTACCCGAGAGCTGGTGGATAGTTGTAACACTGTGGCTTAATGCTTCTTGGTTTTGTGTTGAATGTTCATCTGCATTTTTAGCAAGCTGCGATGCACTCTCTGCATTACTTGAGATATCCATTGATGTAGCTGAAAACTGGTTGATAGCCGCTGCAACACTATCGGTTCGTTTACTTTGATCATCATACATAGACAGCGAAGAATGTGTTTGTGATACCAAGCTCTCAATAGCTGTATCTAATTGCTTTGTAGACTCTTTTACTTGTTCTATTGAATGCTGAATTTTTTCGATGAAAATATTAAATGAATAGCTTAAATCGCCAAATTCATCGTCGTTTTCAACGGTTAAACGCCTTGTTAAATCGCCCTCACCTTGTGCTATATCTTTAATAGCATCGTTTAAACGATTCATTGGCTGCATTAAATAGCGTAATAAAAGCTGCATCATAATTATAATAGTGATAATTCCTATCACCATAAAAACAGCTGCGGTTTGGCCAAAATTAGAGACACTGGCATACGCTTTATCTTTGTCTATAACAACACCTAGGTACCAATCTACGTTTTTAATACCACTAATTTTTGTAAACGAAATAAGCTTAGACTCTCCGTTTATCTCGTACTGGGTAAACTCACTTTGTAAAGGCGTATTGGTGCCAAAGATGTCTGATGTATTTTTTAAGTTTAACTGAGCATTTGGATGGCTTAACACTTGGCCTTTGTTATCGAGTAAAAAACCATAACCAAGTCCTAAAAAGTCAATATCGTTGATAATTTTTGTCACGGTCTGCATATCAATATCGGCACCTGCAACGCCGCTAAACTGGCCATTTTGGAGTATGGGTACTACCGCTGAAATTGTAAGCTCGTTAGTAGTCACATCAATATAAGGAGTTGTAAAAGCGGTATTTGATTTGTTTTCGACTAATTTATACCAAGGGCGAGAAGTCGCATCAAAATCTGCAGGTAAAACGACTGATTGATCGTTTAATATAAACGTGCCGGTGGATTTACCTATATACGTATTTTTAAAGCTTCCAGCAAGCTCTGCTGTATTTAATTGTGAAAGGGTGAGTGCTTTAGAATCATTAGCTTTATGGGTTTTAGCAATTGATATAACAATCGCCAACTTTGCATTTAACCAACTCGCTATATTTTGTGAAACAGATTCGGAATTTTGTTGCAATACCAAACTTAACTGCTGCTCGGTTTGCTTGCGCATCGCAATGTAGTTATTAAAAGTAAATAACCCTAGCACCAAAACCAAAATTAAGGAGGCTGCAATAGTCACTTTGGAAGTAAATTTCAACGAGTTAAGCATATACATCCTTTTTATTATTTATCGTTATTAGCCTTACTGTTTTAGCAAAAATTTAGCTAAATGTCTTAGTAAAAGAGACTTACAGTTAGGTTATTGATGAAAAATAAGAATAAAGGATTGTAAAAAAAAGGCTTTTGTGGATAACTGGCTAATATTAAATTAATTAATGACTAGATTTATAGCTTGTGGAACGTTCCCATTAAATGTAACTTTATAAGTGACTGAATACGTATTCAGTCACTCTTGTATAGTCTGTTATTACCACTTATTTGCTAAGCGAACAACATTTAAACCGTACCATGCAATAAATATATAACATAACATTGGAACAAAAAAGCTTTGCTGTATATTTACTTTATCAGCTATAAACCCTTGCAATAATGGTACAAGTGCACCACCAACAATTGCTAAACATAACCAGCCAGAACCTTTGCTCGTCAATGATCCTAGTCGCTCGATTGCAACTGAAAATATAGTCGGGAACATAATTGAGTTAAATAAACCAATTGCCAATACTGAGTATAAAGCGACGTCACCTTGAGTAAAAATAGTGATCAGTAATAGCGCAATAATACTAAATGCATTAAACGCTATAGCTTTAGAAGGTGCAATCTTTTGTAATAATACAGAGCCTATAAAACGCCCTACCATTGCCCCGCCCCAGTAATAACTAATAAGTGCGGCCGCAGTATGCTCTTCAAGCCCTGCTATGTGCGCCTCACCAAAGTAGTTAACTAAAAAGCTGCCAATGGCAACTTCCCCGCCTACGTAGCAAAATATAGCAAGTACACCCATAGTTAGGTGCGGTGCTTGCATTAACGAACGAGATTCAATTGCTGTATTATTTTCCTCTTTGTGGGCTTCAATTTCTGGAAGCTTTATAAAGGCAAATACAATAGCGATAAGCAATAAAGCGCCAGCAAGCATTAAATAAGGCACTTTTACAGATTCAGCAGTTGCTGCCGATGCGGCTAAACTACCTGCCGTACCGAAAAATAATAAACCACCAACATAAGGCCCAACGGTAGTACCAAGCGCATTAAGTGCTTGTGCTAAATTTAGACGAGAAGAAGCTGTTTTTTCACTGCCAAGAGCTGCAACATAAGGGTTAGCAGAAACCTGAAGTAAAGTTACACCAGCAGCAAGTACAAATAAAGCGCCTAAAAATAGCCAATATTCATGTACTACAACAGCAGGGTAAAACAACATACACCCCATTGAAGCCACAATTAAACCAGTTAAAATTCCTTTTTTGTAACCAAATTGCTTAACTAAAAGCCCCGCAGGAATAGAAACAATAAAGTAAGCCCCAAAAAAGCAAAATTGTACTAGCATCGCTTCAAAAAAGCTCAAATCAAATATGCCTTTTAAGCGTGGTATTAGTACATCGTTTAAAACAGTAATAAAACCCCATAAAAAAAATAGGGTCGTCATTGCAGTCAGTGGAAACAGATAATTTTTATTTGGCTGTTCGTTGACCGCGAATGATTGGTTTGTATTTATTTCACTCACGTCGTTTTCACTCCATTAACAAGTTGAAAACGATTTTACATGTTTAAATATAAATTAGTCAGCGCACTTATGGAACGTTCCAGCTCCATTATTCACATTGCGTGTTGGTCGCACTAATAATTCGGTCTATTTCGCCACTGTTATTAAACTGATAAAGCCCTTCGTTTATATCCTCTAATACTAAAAGCCAATTATGCGCACGCTTACTAATGGCAAAATATAACGAGTTATATTGCAAAGGAATGCTTTCTTGCTCAATGGAAGAAAGCAAAGACTGTTTTTCAGGTTTAGTTAAAGAGGAGTAAGCCACAGATGATTTCAAAGCTTGAGGATCGCCTATAACCAAATCAACACGTTTAGCAGTCAGTAGCTTAACAAGCTGTAAATCATCAACAGAGGTGATAACTTCAAACTCGCCATTGTCCATCATGGCATCAAACTCTGGCGTATTTTGATACCCCCGAACAACACCAAACTTAAGCCCTTTGAGCGAGTTCAAGTTTCCTGTGAAATGGTCTGTATCGCCTTTCCTTTTTAAAAAAGCAATTTCGCCACCTTTAAACGAATTAGATAAGCCGAGTAATTCTCGACGTGTTTTACCATCAACATAATCGGAGGGGGCTGTATCTTCTATAAAGTATTCAGGCATTAGTATGTCAGCCCTGCCTAGTTCTACATTGCGTACCGCTCTTGCCCAAGGCAAAAATTCAATATATACGCTGTAGCCCTTACTATTTAACAAGGCAATTGAAAATTGATAAACCCAGCCTTTATTACATACATTATTACCAATATAGGGTGGCCAATCGAGTGTGGCTAGATGAAGTGTTTGTTTGGAATTTTTAGCTTCATAGAGCACCCCTGATTTATGGGAATGCCCAGTTAAAGTGTGTTGAGTACCATTTTGAAAATACTCAACCGATGTTTCAGCAAAACTATTACTAGTTGTTAGCAATAATATAAAATAAAACCAGCGCATTTTAGTATCTATTTGTGATTAATAGTGTTTTTAAGTTTAGCTACTACTAACACTTTTGCACAAATAAACCTTAACTAATCAGCTTTTTTGCCACCTCATTTTATTGTTTGTATCACGAGAGCTAATAATAGTATCGTCACTACTCTCAACGCCGCCTAATTTAGCTAAGCGATCATACAAAACTACATTACAGGTTGCCGCTAAGTTCATGCAGCCAATAGTTGGAATATAAACAACCTCATCGCACCACTTTAAGACGTCTTTTGATACAGAGCCATCTTCGGGGCCAAATACATAAAATGCATTTTCAGGATGTTTAAACCCAGGTAAAGGTGTTGCACCTTCAATAAGCTCAATAACCACAACCGTTGCGCCTTGTGGCTTTATTGCTTCTAAATTATCTGTTTCGGTTAAAGGAATACGCTCCACTACATTTTTTGTATCTGTATGGAACTTTTTGGCGTTTAAGTAGCGATTGCCTGTAAAAAAAACTTGTTTAGCGTCATAACAGCCAGCTGCTCGCAATACACCGCCAACATTAGTCGGGCTTTTAGGATTGATTAAACCAATTACGGCTTGTTGTTTACTCATTAATCTACGTCCTTTGTTGGCCATTCTGCAATGTACAAATCAAAGTCGTCGAGCTTTACATCGCAATCTTTTACTGTTTTGTCTTTTACAGAAATACCTAGCTCATGCATCTTTGTTTTATCACCATTATTTAATAACGGATGCCAAGAAGCCAAACCACGACCTTCATGTAAACGACGGTAACTGCAGCTTTGTGGCATAAAAAAGATGTCTTTAAGGTTTTCTTTTGTGAGTTTTACACAAGAAGGAACAAGCGTTTGGCGGTTTTCATATTCGCTACAACCACAGGTGTTGTTATCAAGATACTGACATACAATATTAGTAAATATTAATTGCTCACCTTCGCGTAACTGATCGGTGGCGGTAAATTCGTCTTCATCTTCGCTATCAATAAACGTATTTAAACAACATTTTCCGCATCCATCACAAATGGCTTCCCATTCGTTTTGACTCATGTCGCTTAAGCTTTTTTTAAGCCAAAATTGTGTATTTGCTAATTGTTGATCAAACATAGTTTACTCGTGCCCCCTAAAGAGCGCGCATTCTACCGTATTGCTGTAAATGGCGCAAAGCGAATACCCTTTCAAAGTACTGGCTTTGCGCTACAAATTAGCTTTGAGATTTAACCCAACGCTTAATTTTTTCCTCAAGGATTGGCATTGGTAATGCGCCATCAATTAATATTTGCGTGTGAAACGCTTTAATATCAAATTTATCACCGAGTTCTTTTTTAGAAAAATCACGTAATTCTTGAATTTTAAATTGCCCTAACTTGTAAGAAAGCGCTTGTCCTGGCCATGCAATATATCGCTCTACTTCAGCAATTACATCACTTTTAGCCATAGATGAATTTGCAAGCATGTAATCTATACCTTGTTGACGCGTCCACCCTTTTGCATGAAAACCAGTATCAAGCACTAAACGCATTGCGCGTAATTGCTCATCCGATAAACGTCCATACCACATATAAGGGTCGGTAAATAAGCCTAGCTCTTTGCCTAAGCTTTCTGCGTAAAGCGCCCAACCTTCTGCGAACACGGTATAGCCACCAAATTTACGAAAATCAGGTAAGCCCTCTATTTCTTGCTGAAGTGCTATTTGAAAGTGATGACCTGGGGCTGCTTCGTGAATCGATAAAGTTTCGAGTAAAAATTTAGGCTGCGCTTTTAAGTTATAAGCATTGATATAAAAAATACCAGGGCGAGAGCCATCAGGCGCCGGAGATGCATAGGATGCACCTGCTGCCGACTGCGCTCTGTAGGCTTCAACTGCTTTTACAACGTAAGGTGCTTTGGGGGCTATGTTAAAAAGTAGAGGCAAACGCGCATCTATTTTTTTCTTAACGTTTTCATATGCCTCAATTAACTCCTCAGGCGTGTCGTAGTAAAATTCATCTGAATCACGTAAATGATCAAAAAATTCTGATAACTCACCTTTAAAGCCTACGGTTTCTTTTACTTTTTTCATTTCGCTTAAAATGCGCGACACTTCACTTAAACCAATGTCATGAATTTCGTCTGCAGATAAGCTAAGCGTTGTGTTTTTCTTAATTTGGTATTCGTACCACGCTTTACCGTTTGGTAAGTCACTGTAACCTACGCTTTCTCGACTATTAGGAATATACTGATTAGCTAAAAAGTCGCTCATGCTTTTATAAGCCGGTACTAAGTGCTGCATAATCAATTGACGATACTGCGCTGTAATTTTTTGCTTTTGCTGTGCGCTAAACGATTCTGGTAATTTTTTAATTGGTCCCCAAAATAATGAATCTTCGGCATTTTTAACTACATGAGCTGCAAATTGTGGCTGTAATTTTTCAGCAAGTGGTTTTGGTAACGTAATACCTAGTTTAATGCCTTGCGCCATTGAACGCTCTACACTGGCAAGCCACTTTACAAAACCTTCGCTACGCGAGATAAAAGCGGTGTAATCTTCAACGGTATTAAACGGCTGAGCACTTTGACCTGAACCAAAACCTGCAAAGGTGTTATGCGCACCCGCCATTTGATTTATTGGTAGTAAATAATCAGGGAACTGCATGCCTTCTAATTTAAGTGCAAGGTCACGCTCTAATATTTCAAAACTTAAAAGCGATTGCCCTGTTAACTGTGCTTTATCTATAAAGTTTAATCGCTGTTGATATTTTTTATAAAAAGCGGCTTTTTTAGCTCTATTTTCTTTTGAAATCACAGGCGTGAATTGATCGTTAAACTCATTACGACCATTGTACGTTGCGCTGATGGGGCTATATGTGAGCGATTCATCGTAATACTGTGCAACAAGTACATCGAGTTGTTGCTCTGCTGAAAGCTCTGAAACAATACCTGCTGATGCGTTAACTGTGTTTAACTGCGTACTGGTATTAGTCTGTGTACTAAGCTCAGTATTCATACAGCCACTTAAAGCAAACATAACGCCACTGGCAACTAATGCTAATTTAATTGATTTCATGATAATCCTTTTTAATATCGTTTTTTAATTATGCGCATTAAACCGTGCTTAATAAAGAAATTACGATAGATTGCATTCATCGTATTAAATTTGCACTTTTATCTGAACTTGTTACATTTCTATTAATTCAAATATGATTTAAAAGAAAAATAAAATGAAAAAACAACTACTCAGCACCTCTATTGCCTTACTCTGCTTAACCGCTTTTAATAGCCATGCAGTTACATACCTATCGGCTAAAGCCATGGTTGATGTTAAAGATGGCAAGCTCATTAAATCACCCTTAATTACTATTGATGATGGCGTAATTACAAACATTGAACAAAATAAAAAACCAACGCTGACTAAAGATGATAAACACATTCAACTCCCTGATTTAACCCTTATGCCAGGTTTAATGGATATGCATGTGCATTTAACGAGTGACCCTACGGTGCCGCGCAGTGAACGTTTAGGCCAGTCAGTTCCTAGAATGGCGATTAAAGCGGCTCATTTTGCTAAAAAAACCTTAGAAGCTGGATTTACAACAGTACGTAATGTTGGCGCAGAAGGTTACAGCGTCATAGCCGTGCGTGACGGCATAAATGCGGGTGACATAGTTGGCCCTCGTATTTGGGCTGCAGGCCCATCACTCGGCATTACTGGCGGGCACTGTGATAACAACCGCCTACCTCCTGAGCTTAAATATACTTCAAGTGGCGTCGCAGACGGTCCATGGGCTGCGCGTATAAAAGTACGCGAAAATATTAAATACGGGGCAAATGCTATTAAGTTTTGCGCCACAGGTGGAGTATTTTCAAAAGGGACTAAAGTAGGTGCACAGCAGTATTCTTTTGAAGAAATGAAAGCCATTGTTGATGAAGCCCATATGCGAGATTTACCAGTAGCAGCTCATGCACACGGTACAAGCGGGATTAAAACAGCCATTAAAGCGGGTGTTGATAGCGTAGAGCACGCCAGCTTTTTAGATGACGAAGCGATAGCGCTTGCTAAAGAGCATGGAACTTGGCTTTCTATGGATATTTATAACACCGAATACACGCTCACTTATGGCGAGCAAAACGGGGTAGACGAAGAAAACCTAAATAAAGAGCGCCAAGTTTCTAAAAGGCAACGTGATAGCTTTAGCCGTGCTGTAAAAGCGGGTGTTAAAATGGTGTTCGGTACCGATGCAGCAATTTACCCGCACGGAGATAATGCAAAACAGTTTAGCCGCATGGTTGAATTTGGCATGACAGAACTACAAGCCATTCAAGCATCAACGATTAATAGCGCTAAGTTATTAAAAATGGATACTCAGTTAGGACAAATTAAAACCGGATTTGCAGCTGATATAATTGCGGTTAAAGCAAATCCTCTTAAAAGTATTAAAACCTTAGAGGCAGTACCTTTTGTAATGAAAGCAGGGGTTGTTTATAAAAACCAATTGTAAATACACGCTATTAAGGCTGAGTTTACTCAGCCTTAATAAAACTCTCACCCGTATTGAATATGCCATAAAAGGGTCACCGCCCCCCCTATTAGACTCGCTTTTGTCTATTAATTATCCGAACAGTTTTATTTAATCAAATAAAATGAACTTTCTATTCACTTTAAAAACAATAACCATTATCATTCGCGCAAATTCAATAACGCGAATAGTTATCACTCTATGAAAACGTTTAAGTACTCTCTTATTACTCTTGCTTGTTTAAATGCAAATGTGGCATTTGCCCAAAATACACAAGTTGATGCTGATATTGAACGCATCAGCGTATACGAAAAGCAAAACCGCGTGGTGATGAGCTCTGGTCTTGCTACTAAATCAGACATGTCTTTAATGGAAACTCCTGCACCGGTAGTAATTATTGACCGAGAACTGATTGAATCTCAAGGTGTAGATAGCTTACAAGATTTAGTTAGAAACGTAAGTGGCTTAACACAAGCAGGTAATAATTACGGTATTGGTGATAACTTAGTAATTCGTGGTTTAGATGCAAACTACACCTACGATGGTATGTATGGTGGTGCAGGCCTGGGTAATACATTTAACCCAACTCGTTCACTTACAAATGTTGAATCTGTTGAGGTTTTAAAAGGCCCAGCAACAGGTTTATATGGCATTGGTAGTGCAGGTGGCGTAATTAACCTAATTGAAAAAAAACCCGAGTTTGAAGAAAAACACAAAGTTGCGGCTGAGCTTGGCCAGTGGGATAGCTATTCATTATCGTTTGATAGCACTAACGCTATAACAGATGATTTAGCTTATCGTGTAATGGCTAAAACAGCGTCAAGTGACGGCTTTCGCGATTTAAAAGAAGATCGCGACGAAATTTATACCTCGCTTAAATACGTACTTAACGACAAACAAAACATCATGCTTTCTGCAGCCTATATAAAAGATGAAATAGCGGTTGATTCTATTGGTCACCCTATTCGTATTTACAATGCAGAAACTGCAAACGGTTTAAGCGCGGGTGAAGTAACTGGTGCCGATTTAGTAAACGATCCAACAGGAAGCGGCGTACAGTTAAGTGATGCACAACGCGACCAACTAGCTAATTCATTATCAGCATCTGATGGCTTAACACCTTATAGCTTTGGCACAAATGGTATTATTTCACCAATGGCTGATGCTAACGAAGGTGAAGAGTTGCGTTTTAAATTAACGCATAACTATTACATTACTGACGATTTGTTTTTAAACCAGCAGCTACAGTACCGTAACTACACATCAAGTTTTGCGCGCCAAACTGGTGCATATAACTACGTCTATTCAACACGCGATGGAATAATTAATAACGACCCTCGTGCTCCATTAGTTGAAGACGGTGTACTTTACCCGTATGCAGCACGCCGCCAAGAATACCGCCAAGTAGAAGCAGATGAAAAATCATGGCAGTACTTCTTAGATTTACGATATGACTTTATGTTAGGCGACGTAGATAACGAATTACTAGTTAACGCCAACTACGAAGATAGAGATATTCGTTTTAAACAATTCTCAATATGGGATCAAGATTACGTACTCACAAACAATGATGGTGATGTAACGTACCAAGGTTCTTTGCCGTATATTTACGATATAAGAGAACCAAATTGGCCAACCGGTAACTTTGAAGATTACGATCCGCTTAAAACAAGTGACTACAATAAAAAAGTACAAGCATGGGGCTTAGGCATTCAACATGTTGGTTACATAACTGAAGAACTTACAACGCGTATTGGTGTGGCATATAACCGAATTGAGCAAACTTATGAGCACTTTGGTGTTGATGAGCGTTACAGTTCTAGCCGTGCAGAGCCAACACCTGAAGCGAGTACATCAGATTCTGGCTTAACGTATAACCTTGGTGCAACGTATCAGCCATCTGAAGATTTATCTGTATTTGTAAATCATTCAAAAGGGCGTACAGCGTATAGTGTATTAGGCTCTGTGGCAGGTAACGAAGCTGACCGTGAAGATTCAGAGTCTATAAGTAACGACCTAGGCTTTAGATTTAAAGCATTTGATGACCAACTACTCGCATCTGTTGTTATATTTGAAAGCTCTCGTACTAATTTAGAATACGCAAACCCGCTTTATGACGCATTAACATCAGGCTCAGATGTACCTGAAAGCTATTATGATGGTAAAGAGCAAACAAAAGGTGTTGAGCTTGATTTAAATGCTTACTTGAACGATAAATGGAAAGTAAACGTAAACGGTATTTATCAAGATGCACGTGACAAAAGTAATCCTAATAGCAGCAGTTACGACACACGCCAAAAAGGTGTGCCTTACGTAACAGCAAGTACGTGGGTAACCTACTACGCAGATATGTTTAATTTACCTGAAGCTGTAAATATAAGTGGTGGTATTACGTTTGTAGATAACAGAAGTACTAATTCAAGTTCATTCTCGATTCCTGATGGTTATGTACCAAGTTATACGACTTACGATACAGCTGTATCGTATACAACTGATAAATGGCATATGCAGTTAAACTTAAATAACTTGTTCAACAAAAAGTATTACTCAAAAGCGATGTTTTTAGGTGGTATGCCAGGGGAAGAGCGTAATGCAAAACTAAGTTTTAGTTACACACTTTAATTGGTTAACCTGAACTCTGGATAAATAAATCTATCTCAAGCAGCTATTTTCAGCGCTCAGGTTAGTTAAATACTTAAAAAGCACGGTTTTCTAATTTAGAAGCCGTGCTTTTTTGTGTTTTATAAACGCTTAATCTAAATTAAATAGTAACCACTATGCGACCGTTAATTTCACCTTTGAGCATATCATCAAAAATTTCGTTAATGTCCTCTAAGCGTTTTTCTTCAATAATCGCTTTTACTTTACCTTGCGCTGCAAATTCCAAGCATTCTTGCAAATCTTTACGCGTACCAACAATAGAGCCCACTACTGAAATGCCATTAAGGACAGTATCAAAAATAGGAAGTGGCATATCCTCTGGAGGTAATCCCACTAATACGCATTTACCGCCACGGCGTACACTTTTATAGGCTTGTTCAAACCCCGCTTTAGACACCGCAGTACACACAACACCATGCGCGCCACCTACTTGTTCAAAAATAGCTTCGCTTGGAACCACCTCTTTAAAATCGAGGGTGATATCTGCGCCTAGCTCTTTAGCAAGCGCGAGTTTTTCTTTACCTGTATCAACAGCTATTACATTAAAACCCATTGCCTTAGCGTACTGTACTGCTAAATGACCAAGCCCGCCCACACCAACAATAGCAACCCACTGCCCTGGTTTAGCACCGGATACTTTTAATGCTTTATAGGTTGTAACACCTGCACAAAATAATGGAGCAGCCTCAGAAAAACCGAGTTCTTCTGGTATTTTTACAACGTAGTCGCCATGCGCTAAACAATATTCTGCATAACTACCGTCAATAGAATAGCCAGTATTGTGCTGCGATAAACACAGTGTTTCTTTACCATCTAGGCAAAACTCACAGTGCCCACATGCACTATAGAGCCAAGGAATACCGACTCTATCGCCAACTTCTAAGTGCTTAATGTTGCTTCCGACTTTTTCGATAACACCGACACCTTCGTGCCCTGGTACTAATGGCATTTTTGGTTTTACTGGCCAATCCCCATGACAGGCATGTAAATCGGTATGGCAAACGCCACAGGCCGCTATTTTTACTAAAACATCATTTATTCCCACCTCAGGAATTGGTAAGTCTGTTATTTCTAATTTACCTTTGTATTGAGTATTAATTGCAGCTTTCATAGTCATTCCATCGTATGTGAAGAAAATTAAAGATAAGGATTTATTTATGTATTGTTGTGTACAACATATCCTAATATAGATGTATAAATATTAATCTAAATCATATTTTAGTCATTTAAATTAACTTATAAGCCTGCTAAGAACTTGCTATCCATAATGAGCGTGCTAGCATTTACTTTCTGAAATTACTGAAAGTTACTAAGCTATGAGTTTATCCGAAAAGAATTTTGCCTTTGTAATGCATTGTGGTGAGATGGGCAGCCGATGGGGATTCAATCGTACGATCGGACAAATGTGTGGTTTGCTGATTATTACTAAAAACCCAATGACAGCTAATGAGATTGCAGATGCGCTTAGTATTTCTCGCGGTAATGTAAGTATGGGCATTAAAGAGCTGCAATCGTGGCAGTTAATTAAAGTACAGCATATTCCTGGCGATCGTAAAGAGTACTACGCCCCTGCTGGCGATATTTGGGATATGGCAAATCGCGTATTTGAAGAACGTAAAAAACGTGAAATTGAGCCCACCTTAACACTACTACGCGATAACTTATTAGACGAAGCCAGTAACGACGATGAACTTTACGCACAAAAACAAATGGGTGAGATTCACAACCTACTTGAAACCGTCACTAAATGGTCATCAGAACTACAGCGTTTAACGCCAGAGCAACTTAATAAGCTAATGAAGCTAGGTTCTGGAATTGGTAAAGTTATTGACCTAAAAGAAAAGATATTCAAAAAAGAATAAAGCCGCAATTGCGGCTTTATTTATAGGTATATTTTAAAAATTAGATTTTTGGATAACCAATTCTGTCCGACAAGTAACCTACACTAGTAGCAAAGTAATACGAGCGATTCCAATGCATAAACACTTTGTAGTTATCGTACGCTAAGTACATACGGCCATTTATATCATCAGGCATAACCAGCGCAGCACGTACGTCTACATTAGGTAAATCAGAACCATCAGCTTTACGAACACCCAGTGCTTGCCAATCAGCTAATGAGCGCTCTGAGTCGTTCCAATATTCTAACCACTGCTTGCGAGTTTTGGTACCACGCACTAAAACGTATTTACTATCAAAGTTTTCAGGTAACTGAACTTGGCGACCCCACGTAAGAGAGTCGTTCCAGCCTTCTTGCTTTAGATAATTAGCAATTGAGGCAAAAGCATCTTCTTTTGTAGTCCAAATATCTTTACGACCATCGTTGTTGTAATCAACCGCGTAAGCATTAAAAGAGGTAGGCATAAATTGCGTTTGCCCCATTGCGCCTGCCCAAGAGCCTTTAAATTTATCAAGCGTTATGTGGCCCGACTTTAAAATATCCAGTGCAGCCCAAAGTTGGCGCTTATAAAGTGCTTCTCGGCGCCCATCAAAAGCAAGTGTCACTAATGATGAAATAACGTTATGACCGCCTTGAATTGTACCAAAGTTACTTTCAAGCCCCCAAAGCGCGACTATAAAGCGTGCTTGTACGCCAAACTCTTTCGCTACTTTTTCAAGTACCTCTTTGTTTTCTGCGTAAAGCTTACGTGCGCGGTCAATTTTCCATTGTGGTACACGTTTTGGTAAATACGTTTCAAGGGTTTCTTTTACTTCTGGCTGGTTTTTGTCAGCCGAAACAACTTTTTCTTTATACGTTGCTGTTGCAAACGCATCGTCAATAAGTTTGGCTTCGTAACCTTTTGCGATAGCTTCTTGCTTTAAATTCGCTAAATAATCTTGAAATTCAGCCTGAGTTTTTGCCATAACAGGTGAGCTTAAACATACACCACATAATATAACGATAAGTTTTTTAATCACTATCAACTCCATTGTCTTTTCGTAATTGGCTTAGCAAATTTTGCTCAGGTGGTGGAATTTGTAAGTAGTAGCCTTTATCAGGATTTGATAACGCTGCTTTTACAGTTTCTAAATCTGCCCCACCTAAATGCTCACGTTTTGCTAAATTGATGATCATCACATAAACAGGTTGACCAAACGTAGCCATCAAAGGTTCCGGAACTTTGCTAAAATCATCTCTTTTTTCAACAAATAAGAACGTATCCGCTTTTTTCTTACTTTTATATACTGCAGTGAGCATTATGGCCCTATAAATTCTTGCTTAACAATGCCGCACACTATAACATGAGAGTAATAATAAGTTAGAAAAATTAGATTAGAAATTTCAATAAAGGCCCTATTCAGCCTACGTTTATCTAAAATTAATTTCTAATCAGACAAATCAATTGAGCGTGTATGTCGGACCAAATTTTTGAGTTAAAAGGGAATCTTTTTACGTTATCAGTTTTGCATCTTTATAGTACTGATATAAACCTTTTAGCAGAACAACTGTATGTAAAAATAGCCCAGGCCCCTAAGTTTTTTGAGGGTGCGCCTATTGTCGTTAATTTAATTGAAATTAAAAACAGTTCACTTGATTTTGTTCACTTAAAATCATTAATCGAGCGAATGAGTTTTAATGCAGTTGGTGTGTGTAATGGCTCAGATGAGCAACATACTCAAGCAAAGGCTGCTGGCTTATCTGTTTTAAATTATTCACAAGACGTTAAGAGCGAACCTGTTAAACAAGAGCCCAATACATCGATTGTAGAAAAAACGGTGCATTTACCAGCGCAAATTATCAGCGGTACAGTTCGCTCTGGACAACAAGTTTATGCAAAAGATAGAGATTTGATAGTACTTGGCGCAGTTAGTCATGGTGCGGAAGTCATTGCCGATGGGAATGTGCATATTTATGGCACCCTACGCGGTCGCGCTATTGCAGGCGCAAAAGGTTTTAAAGAAGCACACATTTTTTGCCAAAAACTTGAAGCCGAGCTGGTTTCAATAGATGGTAATTACTGGATCAGTGATTCGCTACAAGGTGAACATTGGGGAAATGCAGTGCAAATACAACAAAAAGACGAATCATTAGAAATTTCAGCTTTGGTTAAAGGATAAATCTCATGGCAAAAGTAATTGTCGTTACCTCAGGTAAAGGCGGTGTTGGTAAAACAACATCAAGTGCTGCAATTGGCACAGGCTTAGCGTTAAAAGGCTATAAAACAGTTATTATCGACTTTGATATTGGTTTACGTAACTTAGATTTAATTATGGGTTGTGAACGCCGCGTTGTTTATGACTTTGTAAATGTAATTAATGGTGAGGCAAACCTTAACCAAGCGCTTATTAAAGATAAACGTGTAGATAAATTATTTTTACTACCTGCTTCACAAACTCGTGATAAAGATGCTTTAACACGTGAAGGTGTTGAACGCGTACTAAATGAACTAAAAGAAGACTTTGATTACATAGTATGTGATTCACCAGCAGGTATTGAAGCTGGCGCTATGATGGCGATGTACTTTGCTGATGAAGCAATTGTTACAACAAACCCAGAGGTGTCGTCAGTTCGAGATTCAGATCGTATTTTAGGTATTTTACACAGCAAATCAAAACGTGCTGAAGAAGGCCTAGAAAATATTAAAGAACACTTACTATTAACACGCTATAACCCTGGTCGTGTTGAAAAAGGTGAAATGCTATCGGTAGAAGATGTGCAAGATATTCTGTCAATCCCATTATTAGGGGTTATTCCTGAATCGCAAGCGGTATTAAGTGCTTCAAACTCAGGCCAACCTGTTATATTGGATACAGAATCTGATGCAGGCCAAGCTTATTCTGATGCAATTAACCGCTTACTAGGTGAAACCGTCGATTTTCGCTTCTTAGACGTTGAGAAAAAAGGCTTATTTAAACGGATTTTTGGAGGTTAACGTGTCTTTACTTGACTACTTCCGCTCAGAAAAGAAAAACAGTGCGTCACTAGCAAAAGAGCGATTGCAGATCATTGTCGCGCACGAGCGTTCTCAGCGAGGAACGCCGGATTACTTACCACAATTAAAACAAGATATTTTAGATGTGATCCGTAAATACGTGAACGTAAGTACCGATGCAGTTCAGGTTCAGTTTGATCAAAACGAAGACGATTTAGCCGTACTTGAGCTAAACGTTACACTACCTGATGAAGAAAAGAAGTAATTGAAGAAAGGGCGCTTTATAAGCGCCCTCTTTATTTTCATTTACTTTTTAATAACTTTCTAAATATCTACGTTTTAATCCCTTGCATGCAACTAAAACTTTTCTACTATGTAACACAAAAATTATAGATAATACCAATTCGTTTAATTAAGTGATCTATTTTGAGGATGGAAAAACGTGTTGATAGCTAGGCAAAAAAATCACTATTTAGTTGTTCTAAATGAGATTTTTTTAACACAGGTAACGACACGTTTAGCGCCGCAAAATGATTAAGTATTATTGCGGATTGATATAAGTATTACACAGTAAAAAAAATATCTAGTCTTAAGTATCCCACTCTTTTAAAGCGTCTTTAACGTAGGTATATCGCCAAGAGCTTAATAAATCAGGCTTAATATGGCTTTCTTTTTGTTTTGACGTTAACTTCCAATTCCAACTAATCAATTGATTAATTTGCTTTTTAGAGGCCATAACGTCTTCTGGTATATTGTGCTCTTTAGCGACTTTAGTGATCTTTTGTTTAATATCTTTGGCTACTTTTTTATAGGTAGGAAAATCAATTAAGCGCTTAAGTACATCAGGATGCTCTGCATCTGGTACCGCTTTGGCAACTTCAATACACTTGATTATATCTACACCAGAGCGATTAACTTCAATAGCTTCAACTCCTGGGATTTGACGTAGAGCATTTAAACTTGAAGGACCACGTTTGGCAATTTCAGTCATGTTATGTTCTTTTAACACAAAATTTAGCGCTAAATTCTTCTTAATGGCTTTGTTTCTACGCCATACAGCAAGTTCTTTTAAAACCGCGAGTTCGTGCGGTTTGAGTTGCCATGCATTTTTAATATCTTTATATAAAAGATCGTCTGGTGTTTGAAACGCACGTTTTTTAGCTATCAGCTCACTCTCGTTTATTACAATGTCAAAGAACCCAGCGGCATTAATACGCTCTATAATCAGCTCGAAACACGGCAATAAGTAAAAAGTATCTGCAGCAGCATAATCTAACTGTTTTTTAGTTAACGGACGTTGCAGCCAGTTAGTGCGTGACTCACTTTTATCTATTTCAATACCTTGCAACTCTTTTACCATAAGGGCAAAGCCCATACAGTTACCTTCCCCAAGTAACTGCAACGCAAATTGTGTATCAAAAAGTGGGGATGGAACAAAGCCTGCGTATTTTTGAAAAACCTCAATATCTTCTGAAGGAGAATGCAGTACTTTTAAAACACTAGGATCTTTTAGTATTTCCCAAAAATCGAATAATGAGAGCTCAGCTAACGGATCGATAAGCGCTAAATGCTCACCATCAAAAACTTGGATAAGTGCAACTTCTGGATACAAAGTGCGACGACGCATAAACTCAGTATCAATAGCTAAAATAGGCTTATTTTTTATTTGTTCAACAAAAGTGTTCAGTTGATTTTGGGTTTCGATCAATTGGTATTGCACTTAATCTCCTACAATAAAAAAGCCGACATGTGTCGGCTTTTTTATAGGTTGCTAATCTTTCAAGGCTCTTCGGAGTATTTTACCTACGTTAGTTTTAGGTAACTCATCCCTAAACTCTACCAGTTTTGGGACCTTGTAATTAGTTAAATTATCACGACAGTGACTTATTATATCTTTTTCAGTTAAAGAAGGGTCTTTTTTAACAACAAAAACTTTAACTTGTTCGCCACTTACATCGTGAGGAATACCAATGGCAGCAACTTCAAGCACACCTTCGTGCATAGCCACTACCTCTTCTATCTCATTAGGGAAAACATTAAAGCCAGATACAATGATCATGTCTTTTTTGCGATCTACAATAAAGAAGAAACCTTCATCGTCATAAGTTGCAATATCACCTGTTGCAAACCAGCCATCTTTTAAACATTCAGCTGTTGCATCTGGTCGCTTGTAATAGCCCACCATAACCTGCGGGCCTTTCACACACATTTCACCTGGTTCACCTTTAGCGGCTTCTTCACCGTTATCAAGTATTAGCTTAATCTCAGTATTAGGCGCAGGCAAACCAATAGAGCCATTATATGCTTCTAAATCATAAGGACTAATAGTTACTAATGGAGAACATTCTGTAAGGCCATAGCCTTCCATTAATTTTGAGCCAGTCACTTTTTGCCATTTTTCAGCAACAGGACGTTGCACGGCCATACCGCCACCAAGTGACATTTTTAAATGACTGAAATCAAGCTCAGCAAAACCTGGTGTGTTTAATAAACCGTTAAATAACGTATTAACACCAGTAATAGCAGTGAATTTATGCTGACCCAGCTCTTTAACGAACCCAGGCATATCTCGTGGATTTGTGATTAATATATTTAAACCACCGTACTTCATAAACGTCAGGCAGTTAGCTGTTAAAGCAAATATATGATAAAGCGGTAAAGCGGTAACAACAACTTCTGTACCACGATTTAACACTTTGTCTAAACAGCCTGAAACTTGCTCAAGGTTACCAACCATATTGCCATGGCTCAGCATTGCCCCTTTTGATACACCTGTTGTACCACCGGTGTACTGTAAAAAAGCAAGATCTGACAAGCTCATTTCAGGACGTGTATATTTAGTTTCGTCTGCAGCTAAAACGTCTGAAAAGTTAATTGTGTTTGGTAAGTTGTACTTTGGCACCATTTTTTTAATGTGCTTCACAACAAAGTTAACTATGTGCTTTTTAAGCCCACCAACCATGTCGCCTACTTGCGTTACTACAATGTGTTTAACATCAGTGTGTGCAAGCGACTTTTCAAGTGTGTCAGCAAAGTTTGCTAAAATGAAAATAGCGGTAGTGTCAGAATCCTTTAGCTGATGCTCTAATTCACGCACAGTGTAAAGTGGGTTAACATTTACAACCACACAACCCGCACGTAAAATACCTAAAATGGTTACTGGTGTTTGTAGTAAGTTAGGCATCATTACGGCAACTTTGTCGCCTTTTTTAAGACCTAAATCATTTTGAATGTAGGAAGCAACTTTTTTTGTTGCTGTATCTATTTCGCTATAAGACAGCGTTTTACCCATATTAGTAAATGCAGGTAAATCGGTGTAGTCAGTAAAACTTTTTTCGAACACTTCGAGTAACGAGTTGTAATGCTCAGGATCGATTGTTTCAGGCATACCCTCTGGGTAGCGCTTAAGCCAGATTTTTTCCACTCTTAGCCCCTGTTTATAATTATATTTTTATTAACCTTAATCTAAGTAAGGCGCTTTAACAATTGAGCAAATACTCTAATGGAGGAATAATCCCACATTTTACGTAAACTTACAATTAACATGCACCATTTTGCAGCATAAAGTCTTGAATATGCTTAAAACATAGTTCACTACTTTGCATATGACAGTGGTGCCCACCATCTACATTAATTACCTTTAAGCTATTGTAATAACTAATATACTTTGCCAGATTTTGTTTTACAAACGAATAACCTTCGTTACCTAAAATTAATTGGCACGGTGCAATTAAATCTTTTATTGCACCAATACATTGCGCCTCATTAAACCTAAAACCTGAGTGATTTTTAAGCTTTGGATCAGTTGTTAATGTATAACCATCTAAAACCGATTTTATATTTCGCTGCATTAAAAGAGCAATAAGCTCACTATTCAAATCGGTTGTTTGAGCACGTGCTTCATAAATAAGCTCTTTCGATTTATAAACTCTCTGCTTCTTATTTTTTAAACGCGCTCTATTTAATACTGCACTTTTTAGCTGTTCACATACGCCTTCGCTGGGAGTTGTAACACACCCAATCCCCTCAATAAAGGTAACAGATTTTACATAATCACCAAAGCAACTAGCAAAAAGCCCTGCAACCATGGCTCCCATCGAATGCCCAACTAAATGCACTTTTTTAACACCAAGCGCATTAATAAGTTGGTACACATCATCAATATAATCAACAAAATAATAATGTGCATCATCACTTCGCCAAGATGATAAACCATGCCCGACAAAATCAATACAGTACCAAGTGTGCTTTGGCTTAGCTTTACTTAACATTGGTATAAAACTGTGGCAGTTATCTAACCAACCATGCAACGCTATTACTATTTCATCCCCAGAACCTACTTTTAAGCCATGAATATTCAAGTTATTGGTTTCAATATTAAATGGCTGCACGGCAAGTCCTTTATTAATTTAGAGCATCATTATTTATAGCATACAAGTTGTCAGACCACTAACTTAGAAAATGGTGCCAAATTCACGATTTAATTATCTTCGTGATGAAAAAAGAAGCAAAGCATAATAATTAAACATAACATTATTAATAACTTAAACTAAAAACAACAAACTAACCGTTTTTAATAAGCTTACTCTGTATGTATTTTGAACAATTTAAAAATGGCGGCATTGTATATACTTAACTTATAACTAGTATAATTTAAATAAATAGAACTAACAGCGTTAACTATAATTTTATGTATATAAAATCAAAGTATAAATTATAAATATCTCAGATATTCATTTATTTATCATCCTATCTGTATACAATATCAGCGGCTATTAAATAAGGTACACTCATAAGGTACAACCATGAAAAAACAGATCAGCTTATTGGCACTTTTATGCACCGCTTCTGGTGCTTACGCAGAATCAGCACCTAAAAATGTAATTTATATGATTGGTGACGGCATGGGTCCGGCTTACACCACGGCTTATCGCTATTTTAAAGATGACCCTGCAACAAAAGAAGTAGAAGGCACGGTTTTTGACACTATTTTAAAAGGCATGGCTCACACCTACCCTGATGACCATACTTATGTAACAGACAGCGCTGCGGGTGCTACAGCGCTTAGTAGCGGCCATAAAAGTTATAATGGTGCAGTTGCTGTAGATACAGATAAAAAGCCAGTTAAAACCATGCTTGAAATGGCAAAAGAGCGCGGTATGACAACAGCGCTTGTAGCAACTTCACAAATAAACCATGCAACACCTGCTAGCTTTACAGCTCACAATGAATCTCGTTACAACTACGATGATATTGCCAACGATTATATTGATAATAAGATTGCTGGTAAATTACCTGTTGATTTAATGCTAGGTGGCGGTACTAAATATTTTATTCGTGACGACCGTAATTTAGTTGAAGAATTTAAAGCGGCAGGTTACCAATACGGTGACGATATTAATAATCTGGGACAAATTACACAAATACCTGCCATAGGTTTGTATGCAAGCAAAGGCTTGCCATTTGCCCTTGATATGAACCCAACTCGCCTTACTCAGTTAACATCTAAAGCGCTTGGTTTACTAGATAACCAGAATGAAGAAGGCTTTTTTGTGATGATTGAGGGCAGCCAAATTGATTGGTGTGGTCACTCTAACGATATAGCGTGTGCGATGGCTGAAATGGACGACTTTGCTAAATCAATCGAAAAAGCAAAAGCGTACGTTGATAAAAATAAAGACACTATACTTGTAGTTACAGCCGATCACTCAACGGGCGGCTTAACTATTGGTTCGCACGGCCAATTTAAATGGGAAACAGACGTAATTAAAGGTGTTAAGGCAACGGCTAGTAAGTTAACAGACAAACTTATGGAGTCTAAAGACTTAAAACCAGTATGGACTGCTAACACCAATATTGAATTTACAACTGAAAACCAAATAAAACTTGAGCAAGCTAAAAAAATGGGTGAAAAAGCGCTTAATTTAGCTGTTAAGAGTATTATTAGCGATGCAAGCTTTACTGGCTGGACAACAGGCGGACATACCGCTGTAGACGTGCAGGTATTTGCCTATGGTAAGGGCAGTGAGCAATTTATTGGTTCACAAAATAATACTGATATAGCAGATAAGCTGATTGGCTTTATTAAGCAGTAAGCTTTACGTAGTTTTGAACACAAAAAGCCCGAACATTTGTTCGGGCTTTTTATTAAATTTTATAGCTGTATTTATCTAAAGCGCTTAAATAAGCGTTAAGCGTATATATCAACGCCTATTAAATTTTGTACTTCTGCTCTGCGTTCTAAATTAGCAAATTCAGTATAAGTAGAAATCGCTTTGCTTACTTGAGCTGTCGGTTGGTCGTAAATTGTTTGGCTGTATTCATTACTTTTAGCACTGCTTTTAAACAGCTGATTAGCAAGTTCAACGCCCTCGACACTGCTTTTTACATAATCGGGATTCGTTTTTTGAGCAGCCGGTTGGTCTAATAAACTCTGTGGTTTATTAGTAACAACTTTAGTAGAGCTAACCCTACCCGGAATATCTCCGGTAAAAAAACCTGAACCAATAGGCAGCGTCATTACGCGTCTCCAACCTTAATATTGCATAAAATTATGATTTAAAAACAACCAATTTGCAAATAATATGATTACTCACGTCCTGGTAGCTTTTTCCACGTTACCGTATCGCGCACATATTTAGGTTGAGCGTCACTCGCTTTTACAACGTCACCCGCTAAAAACGCGGCTTCAACATGCGCTAACATATAACGTGCATCAGGCAATGTAATATCAGTATTAATTGTCACGTTTTCAAAGTCATTAAGCGCATCAGGATAGGTTTTAAAACCTGTGCCCACTGCTACAGATGGCTCAGTGGTTGTTATATACTTATTGTTTAGTAAATCAGGTTTTATAACGCATTCTTGGTTAACTAAAAGCATTAGATTATTTTGCGCTTGGTAATGTGCAAAGTATATCTCCCCCATACGCGCATCTATACTTGGATAAACACTCAGGCTGCCGTTTTGTTCAAACGTTTGTTGAGCCATAGTAGCCAGTGTAGACACACCAACAAGCGGCAAATTAGTTGAATACGCTAAACCTTGCGCTATAGCAACACTAATACGTACACCGGTGAAACTACCTGGCCCCTGGCCAAAACCAATTACGTCTAAATCTTTTAATTTACAGTTTGCTTTAGTTAAAAGTTCATCCACAAGTGGAAGTATTTTTTGGCTATGCTGCTGCGGACACTCTTCAAAATGATGAAACGTTTGGCCCTGGTAATGTAAAACAATTGAAAGTGCTTCAGTTGAAGCATCAAGGGCAAGGATATTACTTTTGATCATTTTAGTACTCTAATTAATTTGTTTTAAAAATGTATTGGCATCTTCTAAGCTTCGCGTGCGGCGCATAGGTGGTAAGCTTTTTAAAAATACTTGGCCATATTGGCGTGTCACTAAGCGATTATCGCATATTACAAGTACGCCTTTGTCTTTACTATCTCGAATTAAACGCCCTACACCTTGCTTTAGCGCAATAACAGCCTGCGGTAATTGTATGTGAGAAAAAGGGTCTTTTCCCTGCATTTGGCAATCTTGCATTTTAGCTTGTAGCAATGGATCGTCAGGGGCTGCAAATGGCAATTTGTCTATAATAACACAACTTAATGTACTGCCGCGTACATCAACGCCTTCCCAAAAAGAAGCCGTGCCGAGTAACACCGCATTACCATGGCGAGTAAATTTCTCTAAAATTATACGCTTAGACATTTGCCCTTGCATATAAACTGGGTAGTCTATTTGTGTAGTTAGCCCTTCGGCCACTAAGTGCATCATTCGATAGCTAGTAAATAACACAAAACAACGCCCTTGTGCTGATTTTATAAGCTCAAGCGTTAGTTTTACAATTGCATGTGGCATATTATCAGCATGCGATTCGGGTAAGTAGCGAGGTAAACACAGCAGCGCCTGATTAGGGTAGTCAAATGGGCTATCTACCATCATGCTTTGTTTTGGCTTTAAACCTAGGCTTGCATTAAAATGCTCTAGTTTGTTATCAACCGAAAGTGTGGCAGAAGTGAATACAAATCCTGCGCCCGTGTCTTGCATCATTTGAGCAAACTTAGCTGATACATTCAATGGCGTTATATTAATTGTTAAATAACGGCGCGTTGTTTCATACCAATAACTAAAGCCGGTTTGGGCTGTATCAAAAACCCGCTCTAACTGCCCTTTAAACGCAAGTGCACGTTCAAATGGATGCTCAATTTTGTCGCTTCTATCTAGGCAAAGCTTGAGTACTTGATAAACAAAATCTAAATCACTGATCACACGATGGAGCGCCGCGCAAATTTGTTTATCGCTTAGTTTTTCTCGCCAATCGCCTCTACTGCCATCAACACCAAATTGTAAACGTAAATCAGCAACGCTTGTCTCAAGCTTGTTTAAGCTTTTACCAAGTTGCAGCATATCGGGAATTTCAGCTCTATAAATAGCACGTAAATCATTAATTAAATCTACCAACTTTTTAGTGCTAACACTTTCACCAAAGTAATCGCTGGCAATTTCGCTTAACTGATGGGCTTCATCAAATATGTAAGCATCTGCTTTTGGCATAAGTTCAGCAAAGCCACTTTCTTTTACAGCCATATCAGCAAAAAACAAATGGTGATTAATTACAACCACATCGGCATCGGCCGCAGTTAAACGTGCTTTGCGTATATAACAGCTTTGAAAATCTGGACACTCTTTACCTAAACAATTATCGGCTGTTGAATTTACATAAGGCAGTACTTTGGCATCATCTTCTATACCTATACAATCAGCCAAATCGCCCGATTGTGTTTCGCTTGCAAACTTAGCTACCATAGCTAGTTGATGCATTACGTCAGAGTCGTCAGTAGGTACATGTGCAACATGTTGATTAAGTCGGTAGGTGCATAGGTAATTGGCGCGCCCTTTTAATAAGGCGGTTTTTTTTGAAGCACTTAAAGCTTTAACTAGTTGCGGTAAATCTCGGTGATAAAGCTGCTCTTGTAAAGCTTTAGAACCTGTTGATATTATTGTGCGCCCTTTTGACTTAAGTGCAGGGGCTAAATATGCAAATGTTTTACCCGTACCCGTACCTGCTTCAACAACTAATTGCGAACTGTTTTTTAATGCATCCGCAACAGCTACTGCCATATCAATTTGTGGTTGGCGAGGCGTATACCCATCTAAAGATAACGCTAAAGGCCCGGTTGCACTAAACAGCTGTTTGATAATACCAATCACTTTAAAATAAATAATAGCGGGATTTTACGTAAGCAAAGCATTAAGGGCAAGTAATTACAAAACCCACTTTTACTTTACGAATTAATACGCACTTTAATAGTGAGATTAATCATTCGATATTACAATACACTGTGTATTTATAACGTACATTTAATTTAATAATGACAATATTTACAAAGCCTAATTTTCTATTAACTCTTACTAAAAATAATCCGTATTAAAAGCTATATTTAGGCATAAAAACTGTGACTCTGAAATATTACAGGAGTACCATACGCGGGTTTATAATCCTCTTTTTCGTGTGTCGTTAAAAAAATAGTAAGGTTAGCCAATGAATGCTTGGTATCTCATTTGTTTTCTCTCTGCCATTGCAATTTTTATTGCTTTTGCAAACCAATATATCCTCAAAATGCAAACTACAATTGCCATTACTACAGGCTCAGTTGTTATTTCTTTATTATTGATTATTGCCGTTAAATTATTAGGCGATCAAAATGCGTTAGCCATGACCCAAATTGTTTCCAGTATTAACTTTAACGAGTTATTACTCAAAGGTATGCTCGGATTTTTACTTTATGCTGGCGCATTGGAAATTAACCTTATGGCGCTTCGAAAACAGCGCTGGGAAATAACCGCACTAGTGCTATTTTCTACTATTGCTTCCACTTTTATAGTCGGTTATTTGAGTTTTTATCTATTTGCCTTATTTGGCTTTGATGTACCGTTTATATACTGTTTATTATTTGGCGCGCTTATTAGCCCAACCGACCCTATTGCCGTACTTGCAATTATTAAACAAATGCGAGCGCCAGAAGGAATCTCAGTTCAAGTAGAAGGTGAGTCACTATTTAACGACGGTATTGGTTTAGTAATATTTACGACCATTTTTTCGGTTGCTTTTTATGGCACCGATGCACAATTTGGCGATATAGCAGAACTCTTTTTTGTAGACGCCCTAGGCGGCATTGCGTTTGGTTTGGTTATCGCTTTGGTTGGCCACTTTTTAATTATTAACAGCCGCGATGTAAACATTCGCTTATTGATAACCTTAACTATTCCTACCGCAGGTTTTGCTGCTGCAAATATTTGGGAAATATCAGGCGCACTTGCCATGGTAACAAGCGGCATATTAATGGGTAACATTACTCGTACTAAAGCAACTGAGCGCACGGGGCCTGAAGACACTCGTTACGTAAAAGATTTTTGGCATGCAACCGATAGCTTTTTAAATGCCCTACTGTTTTTAATAATAGGTATGCTAATAGTGACGATGCCAATCACGCTTGGTGAAATTGGCTTAGGCTTACTAATGGTACCTGCAGTATTACTAGCACGCTTTATTAGCGTAGGCGCACCCTTTGTCATCTTTAAACGCTTTAGAAGTTACGATAAACACAGTGTTAAAATTTTAACCTGGGGTGGGCTACGCGGTGGTCTTGCACTGGCAATGGCGGCAGCAATTCCACGCGAGCAAGTTTTTGTAGGTGGCTCTGACCTACATAACCTAATCGTGATTGTTACCTACGTTGTGGTTATATTTTCTATTATTGTACAAGGCTTAACTATTTCACCGCTTATTCAAAGCAGTATTAAATCAGCTGAGCAAGCAAAGTAATAAATGCTTTGTGAGCAATCAACTCAGTAACCAAGTTATTATATAAATCACTTGGTTACTGTTACTCACGTGTTACAAAAACACTTTAAAGTTCTATAAATTGTTATCCTTTTTATTTATCTTCTTTGTTTAAATTAATCCGCTTGAAATGCAAATGAAAACAATTATAATTTTGGCTTTTCCTCTGTAGGGCTTTTCAATGTCCAAAAATAATTCTCACGTGTTTTTAAATTTGGTATCTCTGGGCAAACGACAACTTCATTGTTTTATTGTGCTTTTTATAATGGCTATGGCAAGCTTTAATGTGTCGGCCTCACCTAATGAGCAAACAAAAATAAAACAAATTGCACAGCTTGCAGAGTATGTAGGTGTAGATTACGTGGCAGCTGTTGGAAATGGTGAAATACTAGACCCCGACGAATATCAAGAAATGACTGAATTTTCGCACGTTATTATTGAGCAAGCTGGACAGCTATCAAGCCAAACCAATGAGTTTGATACAGTAAAGGCACAAGCTAAAACACTGCATACAGCGATTGCCAATAAAGCGAGTGTTGCCGATGTACGTGCAGCAAGCTCAGCGCTTCGTGAGTCGCTGCTTACATTTATGCCACAACTATCGTTACCTACATCGCTGCTTCCGGTTGAGCAAACTAAAGCGCTTTTTGCTACTAACTGCTCAATGTGTCACGGCCCTAGTGGTCAAGGCGACGGTCCGCTTGCAAAAAATTTATCGCCAGAGCCTACCAACTTTACCGACGAAGAGCGCGCAACAAACCGCTCATTAATGGGGTTATTTGACGCTGTAAGTAACGGCATTGACGACACACCTATGGTTGCTTTTACCCAATTTAATGAACAACAACGATGGTCTTTAGCTTTTTATGTAGGTAGCTTGGCATTTAAAGATGTTCAAAAACCACAAAATGTAGAACAAAACATTACCGCTTCGCAGATTGTAAACCTAAACCCTGCACAATTATCGGCAGGTCAAAGTGAGGCACAAGCACATTACGTTAAATGGCTTCGTGGTAATCCAGAGCAATTATTTAGCGCTAACAAAAATCCGATAACAGTTACTCGCACGCAGTTACTTGCAGCGCAAGCTGCGCATGCTAAAGGCAATTACTCACAAGCAAGTGATTTAGCAATTAGCGCATACTTAGATGGCTTTGAGCTTGTTGAAAACAACTTAAATGCCTACGACGAAACACTGCGTAAAAACATCGAAGTACAACTGATGAACCTACGCCAAACATTCAAAAACGAAAAAGATACAGCCGTCGTTGCCGAAAAGGTAAATGCCGCACTAACACAACTCGCTAAAGCAGATAGCATGCTAAACGAAACCAAGCTAACTGATGGCGCTCTACTTTCAGCGAGTTTAATAATATTACTGCGAGAAGGCTTAGAGGCACTCTTAGTTATTATTGCCCTTATGACTGTGCTTATTAAAACGAAACGTCAAGATGCGCTTAAATACGTACATGTTGGCTGGGTAACCGCACTTATTGCCGGTGGCTTAACATGGGCTGCTGCGCAAACATTAATAGAAATAAGTGGTGCAAGTCGCGAAGTTATGGAAGGTGCTGGTGCATTGTTTGCCGCTGTAATCTTACTGTATGTTGGCGTATGGATGCACAGTAAAACAAGTGCGCAACAATGGCAAAAATATATAAAAGACAATATAGATAAGCGTCTTGAGTCGGGAACACTTTGGGGATTAGCGGGGCTTTCTTTTATTGCCGTGTACCGAGAAGTATTCGAAACCGTATTGTTTTATCAGTCTTTATTAACGCAAAGCTCGCCTGCTCAATATTCATCTATTGCATCGGGTTTCGCGATAGCTGTAGCAATACTGGCTATTATTACGTGGGTATTAATTAAGTACTCAATTAAATTACCGGTTGCTAAGTTTTTTGCAATTACCACTTACCTATTATTTGCACTCTCGTTTGTGCTTATGGGCAAAGCCGTTATTGCATTACAAGAGGCCGATATAATAGGTATTGCGTCGCTACCAATGAGCTTTGAAATAGCATGGCTTGGTATTAAGTCAACATGGCAAGGTATTGTAGCTCAGGTATGTGTGTTCGCTATATTTAGCTTTTATATATTTAAAAGCAAAAACCAATAGTAATGCCTATCTGCTTAAGAGTTTAAGCTAATTGGCATAAGCAAAATACATAGTAAAAAGGCCCGCAAGGGCCTTTTTAGTTAATTGCTTATGTATTTAGTAAAATTGGTATTATCAAGCCCATGTATCTAAATGGGGGTTTTCGTCATCATCTACGTTAGACTTTTTTTTACTATTTTGGTCGTCAAGCATATTGAGCTTTTTCTTTTTTTGTAACTCACGCCTTTTTTTATTCTCTAGCTCAACTTTTTCAGCGGCCGATCCACTTTGCACACCCGCAATATGAAAAGCACTTTTTGACTCAACTTCTAGTCTGGTTATTCTTCCTAAATAAGGAATCATGATATCCATACACACTTCCTTAGTTTACTGTTAAATTATCTAAACGCTTGGTTTGGCTAATAAACAAACAAATATATGCAAAAAATGCACTTCCCTTCTTAATATTATCGACAGTTATAAGATATGCTTTAATTAAGCTAAAAAAAACTTGCCATAATATGGCTGTTTATGTTTTTATGAATGCGAAATTTATTTAAACAGATAACAACTGAACGTTACTATAACAACGAGCAGTTAAATAGGATAAAAAATGCGCTTAAACCTGACAACAGTACATCATCACCACCATTCACCGGAATAACCTGTCAGGTCTTTCGCTGAGAGGTTATTCCTAAAAGGAACCTCTGGCGATTCAAAAAACATTGATTCATTTTCGCCCTGAGGTTCCCCTCGGGGTTTTTAGTTTTTAAATTAAAGGAAAATGAATAATGAGTAACACAAATCGTCTACGTATCGCCATCCAAAAAGGCGGCCGCCTATCTAAAGATTGTCAAGATCTGTTAAAACAGTTAGGTGTTAAACTTAACCTTCGTGAACAACGCTTAATTGCACACTCAACTAATATGCCAATTGACGTACTACGTGTGCGTGATGACGATATTCCTGGTTTAGTAATGGACGGTGTATGTGATTTAGGTATTGTTGGCGAAAACGTACTAGTAGAAGTTCAAGCAGAACGTGAACGCCAAGGTGTTCCAAGCGAAGTAAACAAACTTTCAAAACTAGATTTTGGTTACTGTCGTCTTGCACTTGCATGGCCACAAGAGCTAGGCGCTCGCGATAAGAGCTGGTTTGAAGGCAAACGTATTGCAACTACCTACCCAGAAATTTTAACTCAGTGGTTAAAGCGCGAAGGCATCAACGCAAGTACAGTAATGCTTACTGGCTCTGTTGAAGTAGCACCACGTGCAGGTTTATCTGATGCAATTTGTGATTTAGTATCTACTGGCGCAACACTTGAAGCTAACGGCTTAATTCAAGGTGATACAATTTTAGAATCAAACGCATGTTTAATTCAAAATAAAGATCTGCAAGACGCTGACAAACTAGCACTAATCAATAAGCTTATGCCGCGCCTACGTGGTGTTAGACAAGCTAAAGAAAGCAAATACATCATGCTACACGCACCAAAAAACAAACTTGATGAAATTTGTGAAATTTTACCTGGTTCTGGTCAACCGACTCTACTTGCCCTTGCGGGTAATGAAGAATACGTAGCACTGCACATGGTAAGCAGCGAAACATTATTTTGGGAAACAATGGAGCAGTTAAAAGCCCTAGGCGCTAACTCTATTTTAGTTATGCCAATTGAAAAAATGATGGAGTAAGTACCATGCTTCGTTGGAATGAGGAATCTTCACAAGTACAAGCAGCGGCGCTAATGCGCCCTGCAGTTTCTGTAAGCGCAAAGGTTGAAGCAATATGCAAAACTATTTTAGCTAATGTAAAAGAGCAAGGCGATGAGGCCTTACTTAGCATGGCCAAAGAGTTTGATAATAGAGCTAACCCACGTTTGCGCGTACCGCTAGATGAAATTAACGCATCTGAGCAAGCACTGAGTGCTGAGCTTAAATACGCAATTGACACCGCTTATGCAAATGTTAAACGTTTTCACGAAGCGCAGTTGCCAAAAGATATTAAATTATCAACCCAACCAGGCGTTGTATGTGAACTGAAATATCAAGCCATCGAAGCAGTCGGTATTTATGTACCCGGTGGCAGTGCTCCGCTGCCATCGTCGGTTATTATGCAAGGTGTATTAGCACAGTTAAGCGGCGCTAAAACCGTTGTACTAGCTACGCCGGTACAAGGTGATAAAGCAATTAACCCTGCTATTTTATATGCAGCTAAGTTATGTGGCATTACTACTTTGATAGAAAGTGGTGGCGCAGGCGCAATTGCAGCAATGGCTTATGGCACCGAATCAGTTCCTAAAGTAAACAAAATTTTTGGCCCAGGTAATAGCTTCGTAACAATGGCTAAACAGCTCGTTGCGCAAACTATCCCAGGTATGGCAATTGATATGCCAGCAGGTCCGTCTGAAGTATTAGTTATAGCAGATGAGCGTGCAAACCCAGAATTTATAGCCGCCGATTTACTCTCTCAAGCAGAGCACGGTGCAGACTCGCAGGTTATTTTATTATGTAACAGCGAAAGTATTATAGAACAAACTCAGCAGGCACTTACACGCCAGTTAGCTAATTTGAGCCGCAAAGAAACAGCCGAGCAAGCGCTCGCTAATTCTTCACTTATTTTGGTTGATTCTGTTGAGCAAGCATTTGATGTATCGGCGCAATACGGCCCAGAGCATTTAATTTTACAACTAGGCGATGCAACACCTTACCTAGATAAAGTTAAAAATGCAGGCTCAGTATTTGTAGGTGACTACACACCAGAATCTGCAGGCGATTACGCATCGGGTACTAACCACGTGTTACCAACATATGGTTACAGTGCAACTTACTCGAGTTTAAACTTGCTTGATTTTTTCCGTACATACACAGTGCAAACAATTACTAAAAGTGGTTTAACGCAGCTTTCAAAAGCAATTTTACCACTTGCAGATGCAGAAGGCCTTGATGCCCACGCTAATGCGGTTTCAATTCGTTTAGAGGCAATTAAAAATGAGCAATGAGAGCGCACAAGCGTCTAGCTTATTACCTAAGAATATTGCAGCCCTTGCTGCATACAGCTCTGCAAAAAGTGAAAAGCTAACCGGTACTACGTGGCTAAATGCTAACGAAAGCCCGTATGCTAAAAATCTTGAACTGAGTATTGAGGATTTAAATCGCTACCCCGACCCACAACCGCAACTGGTTATTGACAGGTACGCAGCTTATACAGATCTTGAAAGCGAAAATGTATTAATGACGCGCGGCGCAGATGAAGGCATTGAGCTTTTAGTGCGCACATACTGTGAGCCAGCTAAAGATAGTATTGCGCTATTTTTACCAACTTACGGTATGTACAAAGTTACCGCCGATACACACAACGTTAGTATTAACGCGCTTACACAAGAATTATTATTAAGTGGCAGTGTTGATGAAATAGTTGCAGCTGTTGGCAGCTCAAAGCTGGTATTTATTTGTAACCCAAATAATCCAACTGGCAGCTTAACGCCACTTGATAAAGTAAAAGCGATTGCAACAGCACTTATGGGTAAAGCACTGGTTATTGTTGATGAAGCCTATATAGAGTTTTGCCCAGAGCAAAGCGCGACTAAACTTATTAATGAGTTTAGTAATGTAGTGGTTTTGCGTACGCTTTCTAAAGCCTTTGCGCTAGCAGGGCTCAGAACGGGCTTTACGCTTGCACAAGTGAGCGTACTAGCGCCAATTCGTAAAGTCATTGCGCCGTATCCGGTATCAGGTGTTGTAGCAAGTATTGCAGCGCAAGCAATTGCACCCGATGCAATTACATCAATGCGCCGCCAAGTTACTATTTTAAATAGCTTAAAAGCTAAGTTGGTAGATTGGCTAAACGCCTCCCCTGCTGCATTAAAAATTCTCACTGGTGAAGGTAACTTTGTTACTTTAAAATTAGCCGATAAAAACTACTTTAAAATTGCACTTGAGCAAGGTTTGGTTATGCGCGCTTTTACACTATACGGTGAAGACGACTGGCTACGAATTTCAATTGGCAGTGAACAAGAACTTGAACAAGTAAAAATTTGGTTAGATGGCTTACAAACGCCGGCTACCGCAGCATCTTTAGCAGGAAACGAAGTATCATGAGTAACCCCTATTTATTTATAGACCGCGACGGCACTATTATTGAAGAGCCAATTACCGACAAACAGGTAGATAGCCTTGAAAAACTAGCATTTTTACCTGGTGTTATTCCTGCGTTATTACAATTACAAGCCGCAGGTTACCGTTTAGTAATGGTGTCTAACCAAGATGGTTTAGGCACAGATAGCTTTCCTACTGCTGATTTTGACATAGCACAAGACAAAATGATGGACATAATGCAAAGCCAAGGCATTAGCTTTGACGAAGTATTAATTTGCCCACACTTTGATGAGCAAAACTGTGATTGCCGTAAACCTAAAACGGGCTTACTTACCGAGCTTATGCGCTCTGGCAAAGTAGACTTAGCGCGCTCTTTTGTTATTGGCGATCGCCAGACCGATATTGGCCTTGCTCAAAACTTATGTTGTGAAGGTATTTTATACGACGGCGATTGGAGTGCGATAGTGACAAAATTGACTACCGCAAACCGCGAAGGTCGTGTTACACGCAACACTAAAGAAACCCAAATTGATGTAGCCATAAACTTAGATCAAACTAAAAATGGCAGCATAGACACCGGACTTGGCTTTTTTGATCACATGCTTGATCAAATTCGCACCCACGCAAACATTGGTTTAAACATTAAAGCTAAAGGCGATTTACACATAGACGAGCACCACCTTGTTGAAGACATTGGTATTGCTCTTGGTGTCGCACTTAAACAAGCGCTTGGCACTAAATCGCAAATTGCACGCTATGGTTTTGCCCTTCCTATGGACGAGTGTAAAGCTGAAGCACAAATTGATTTATCGGGCCGTGCATCATTTGTATTAAACGCTAACTTTAGCCGCGAAAAAGCAGGCGACTTAGACGTACAAATGGTTGAGCACTTTTTCAAAAGCTTGAGTGATAACGCCGCTATTAGCCTTATTTTATCGGTAAGCGACGGTAACTGTCATCACCAAGTAGAAGGTTTATTTAAAGCGTTTTCACGTGCTCTTCGTATGGCAGTGGCACAAGACACGACCCAACAAACAGCCAGCTCTAAGGGATGTTTATGATTGCCATAATTAATACCGGTTGTGCCAATATAAATTCAGTACGCTTTGCGTTTGAACGCTTAGGGCAAACACCAACAGTAATTACTTCACCAGAGCAATTAGCGGGTTTTGAGCGCGCTATATTGCCAGGTGTAGGCCACGCGTCGGTTGCTATGAAACGCCTAGTAGATAACGGCTGGCAACAAGCTATAAATGAATACCAGCGCCCGCTTATGGGCATTTGTTTAGGTATGCAGTTACTGTGCGAAAGCACCGAAGAAGGTAACGTACAGTGCCTAGGTAAAATACCAGGGCAAGTAAAAGCGCTTGATGTAGGCAATTTAACGTCGCCGCATATGGGTTGGAATAACTTAAGCGTTAACAAAGAGCATGCATTAACTAAAGGGCTAACGCTTGATGAGCAAGTGTATTTTGTTCACAGCTTTGCGCACACCGTAAACGACGCCACACTAGTGAGCGGCGAATATGGTCAAACCTTTTCAGCCATTGTTGCTAAAGACAATTACGCAGGCATGCAATTTCACCCAGAGCGCAGCGCAAAAGTTGGCGCACGTTTATTACAAAATTTTGTTGATTGGCAGTTATAAACTGCCCATTAACTAACAAAAAAGAGATTATTTGTGATTATTCCAGCATTAGACGTATTACAAAATCAAATTGTGCGCTTGTACCAAGGTAAATACGACACAGCACAGTTTTACCCTTTCGAACTTGGTGCACGTTTAAAAGAATACGCCGACAGTGGCGCAGGCAAGTTACACCTTGTTGATTTAGAAGGTGCACGCGATCCAAGTAAAAAACAGTGGAAACATATTCAAGCTGCAACCAAAGCACTTAACGTACCGTACCAAGTGGGCGGCGGTATTCGCTCAGAGCAAGATGTAAGTGATTGGCTAAAAGCCGGTGCAAACCAAGTTGTTATTGGTTCAATGGCAGTAGAAAAACGCGAACAAGTAAAAGCCTGGATTGAGCAATTTGGCGCAGAGCATTTTGTAATTGCTCTTGATGTAAATAAAACAGCCACGGGCTGGGCACCAGCAACGCACGGTTGGTTAAGTGAATCTGAATTTGGTTTACTTGAGCTGGTAGATTTTTATGTAAGCTTAGGTGTTATTGATTTTTTATGCACGGACATCAGTAAAGATGGCACCATGACGGGCCCATCGTTTGAGCTTTACGAAGATTTAACTCACCATAACAGCACAATTAAAGTGCAAGCCTCAGGTGGCGTAAGCTCACTAGATGACATTAAAAAGCTTAAAGAGCTGGGTGTGGGCGGCGTTATTTTAGGTAAATCATTGCTTGATGGCGCATTTAGCGTTGAGGAGGCATTGGCATGTTATCAAAACGCATAATCCCGTGTTTAGACGTTAAAGACGGCCAAGTAGTTAAAGGCGTTAAGTTTAAAGGCCATGAAATTGTTGGCGATATTTTAACAATGGCTAAAGCTTACAGCGAAGCCGGTGCCGATGAACTAGTTTTTTACGAGATCAGCGCAAGCGTTGAAAAACGCCTACTTGATGTAAACTGGGTAGAGAGCATTGCACGTAATATCGATATTCCATTTTGTGTAGCGGGCGGTATTAAATCAGTGGCTGATGCAGCGCGTGTACTTGAGCGCGGTGCTGATAAAATCAGTATTAACAGCCCTGCTATTGCGCGTCCTGAACTTATTAAAGAATTACACGATGAGTTTGGTAAGCAATGTGTTGTTGTAGGTATTGATAGCTTTTTTGATGAAATTACCGGCGAGTATTTAGTGTATCAATTAACCGGCGATCCTAATGCATCAAGCCGTACGCGCTATAAAACACAAGAATGGGTTAAACGCGTACAAGACCTAGGCGCAGGCGAAATTGTATTAAACTGTATGAACCAAGATGGCGTTCGTAACGGTTACGACAACGAGCAACTAAGTAAAATTCGCGAGCTGTGTAACATTCCTTTAATCGCCTCTGGCGGTGCGGGTAGTATGCAAGATTTTGTTGATGTATTTAAACAAAGCAAAGTAGATGGTGCATTAGCTGCCAGCGTTTTTCATAAAAATGTGATTAACATTGGTGAACTAAAACAATTTTTAACAGATAACCAAGTGGCAGCAAGATTATGCAAGTAACACAACAAAACCAAGCTCAGGTCGATTTCGCTAAAAGTGACATGATCCCTGCGATTATTCAAGATGCCCGCTCTGGTGTTATTTTAATGCAAGGCTTTATGAACAGTGAAGCACTCGCTGTTACGCTTGATACCAATAAGGTAACGTTTTACTCGCGTTCAAAATCGCGTTTATGGACTAAAGGCGAGTCATCAGAAAACTACTTAAACGTAGTATCTGTGCATACAGATTGTGACTACGATTCAATTTTAGTACTTGCCAACCCAGAAGGCCCAACGTGTCACTTAGGCACACAAAGCTGTTTTGGTGATGAAGCAAAACCAAGTTTAAGCTTTTTAGCACAGTTAGAAGATGTGATTGTTGCGCGTAAAAATGACGACCCTGAAAAAAGCTACACTGCCTCATTATTTGCAAAAGACTTAAGCCGTAGTTGTCAAAAAGTAGGTGAAGAAGGCGTTGAAGTTGCCCTTGCCGCTATGAAACACGATAACGATGAGCTAACAAACGAATCTGCTGATTTAATTTATCACCTTACAGTATTGCTACAACGCCAAGGCTTAGCCCTTGAAGATGTAGTTAAATGCTTGCAAGGTCGCCATAAATAGCATTAGTTGTAACTAACAAAGAGGCTCATATTTATATGGGCCTTTTTATTTTTACAGTAAATCACGTGTGATATAGTGCGTGGCTAAATTAATCGGTTACTGTGAACTATGAAAAACTATATTATTCCTTCTATTGTCGCGTTTATTTTAGCGGGCTGTACCAGCAAAACTAATCAGACTACAACTACAACAACCACTACTACTACAACGAATCAGTCTGTAAAAACCACAGTAACACCCGATGAATGCAGCACCATAAATAACCTTATAAGCAGTTATGAGTCTGGTTTTAATTCAATCAAAACAGATAAAGTAAATAACCAGTTTACTAATCAATGGCGTACTAGTGCTCATATGATTGGAGCAAACTGTACGGTTACTTTAAATAAGTCAGAGCAAGCAAGCTACCAATGCCAAACACCTGTTAAAACACAAACGCAAACAATAAAGTCTCATCAAAAACTGGCTAAGCAATTACGCCAATGCTTAACCAAAACAGGTTGGTTGGAAAGCCAAAAAGAAACAGCAAGTTCAATTTACAGCACCTTTGTACTTGATACTAAAACCCCAGTCATTACACTCTCTACTAATCAAGAAGGTAACGGGTTTTCTTCTCGCTTTGAAATTGCACCACCACTAGGACTTTAATATGCGCCAATTAAATCAAAACAAAAAACAATCTAAATTTAAAACTGATTGCCTAGGAATATGCGAAAGGCGCAGCGGTTACTGCACCGGTTGTGGGCGTACTAACGAAGAAATTTTTGATTGGATAATATTATCTGAAGATGAAAAAAAAGCGATTTTAGAAACACCACGAGCAGACGCTAACTCATAACAAATAAAGCCCCTAAATGTTAAAAGTAACAGTTAATTGATTAAGTAAAAACTTTTAACTTGTTGTGGCTATTCATTTTAGTTGCGCTAATACAGCTTTCGACTACTTGCTCAAATGAGTTATTAATATCTATATTTATAACATTGGGCTCATCTTCTTTTGGAACTTCTAGCGCTTCAAATTGGCTTTTGAGTAAATCAACAGGCATAAAATGCCCTTTTCTGTCCTGCATACGGCTTTTAACCAGCTCAAAATCACCATAAAGATGTAAAAAGGTAATTCCTGTATTTCCATCACATATTTGTTTTCGGTATTTCTTTTTTAATGCTGAGCAGACTATTACCGCGACTTCATTTTTCTTTTCAATGCTAAATGCAGCATCACGTATTCTTTCTAGCCAAGGCACACGATCAGCATCATTTAAAGGCTGCCCAGATGACATTTTTAATATATTAGCCTTGGGATGTAAGTCGTCTCCGTCGATAAATTTAGCGCCAATGCGCTTTGCTAATGCATCACCCACACTTGACTTTCCTGTGCTTGAAACCCCCATTACAATATAAATACGACCTACATTTGTGTTACTCATGTATTTACCCTCGCCTTAATTTAATAATTAATTATTTTCAATGTATATATTATATTGAGTTACGGGTAACATGTTACGCGTAACAAATACGAAAGTGAAGTTAAACACACACTAAACATCATAATTCACACTGAATATAAGTAGGGAAAAATGTCAGATTTATCATTAATACTAACAGCGGTAGGCTCCATATTTTTATTGCTTTTTTTAGTAATGAAAGTACGACTACATGCTGTCGTCTCTTTGATCCTTGTTTCAATGATTGCAGGATTATTCTCAGGAATGAGCCCTAAAATAATTGCCGCTACAATTCAAAAAGGAATGGCCGGAACACTAGGCTTTGTAGCGGTGGTGGTCGCTTTAGGCGCCATGTTTGGCAAAGTAATGGAAGAAACCGGCGCGCTGGATCGTATTGCCCACACACTTTTACACCGTTTTGGTGAAAAGAACGCTAATTGGGCGCTTACCTTTACGGGCTTTATTTGTGCCCTCCCCCTCTTTTTTGATGTAGCCGTTGTACTTTTAATCGGTATTGTTTTTGCTGTGGTACGAAAAGGCGGTGGCAGCGTTGTTAAAATTGGTATTGGGCTACTTGCTGGGATAGCGTCTTGTCAGGCGTTTCTTATTCCTGCGCCAGGGCCGATTTTGGTTGCCTCTCAATTAGGCGCTGACTATGGTTATATGATTTTATTTGGCCTTATTGCTGCCATACCGGCAATGATTATAGGAGGTCCAATTTGGGGCTCTATTATTTCTAAATCTATTCATGTAGAACTCCCACAGCACGAACAAATTGACGATAACCAAAGAGTTGGTAAAGGGACGCCTAGTTTTGGATTAGCATTAGGTTTAATTGCTCTGCCGTTAATTATGATTAGTTTAAATACTATTGGTAGCCGCTTTGTTGAAAAAGACTCTGATTTATATAATTGGTTAGCCTTTATAGGTCATCCATTTACAGCAATTTTAGTTGCCTGCCTAATGGCATTTTATTTGCTCGGTGCAAGGCGCGGTGTCCCTAATGCTAGAATCATGGAAATTTGTGGTAGTGCCTTACAACCTGCAGGAATTATTATTCTTGTCACTGGTGCTGGTGGGGTATTTAAACAAGTATTAGTTGATTCAGGAGTAGGTACTGCACTGGGTAATTACTTAGCTGGCTCAGGATTACCAATTGTAATACTCGCTTTTGTATTATCAGCCGCTGTGCGGGTTATTCAAGGCTCTGCGACGGTAGCTATGCTTACAGCGTGTGGCTTAATTATTCCAATGCTTCAGCCTTTAGGCCTTGATGGAGCGCAGCTTGCCGCTGTCACTATCGCTATTGGTGGGGGCTCTATTGTGCTCTCCCATGTAAACGACTCAGGATTTTGGTTAGCGAGTCGCTATCTCGGTTTGAGCGAAATGCAAACTCTTAAAACGTGGACGGTAATGGAAACTATTATTGGTACTGTTGGCGCACTTGTCGCTATGATTATTTCTCTGTTTTTGTAAAATTACAGTATGTAGAGTTATCATCACACATATAAAAATTACCTGAGCCTTTTGTTATTTAGGCTCAGGTAATTAGGCACAGGTAATTAGGCACAGGTAATTAAGCTCATGTAATTTGAGTATTTAAACACTTTCACCTAGATGAACTATATAACCAGAATCAATTACTTGCTTATAATTAATGCTAGTATCTAAATCTGAATTAATCCGGCTCAACAACTCTCTTCCCGCAACATTACCTATCTGATAACGCGGGGTGATCACACTTGCTAATTGAGGAACCATTGCTTGGCCAATATCATGGCCATGAAAACCCACAACCCCCATTTGGCTAGGCACTAAAATGTTGTTTCGCTGGCATTCAAAAATAGCCCCAATTGCTAAATCATCATTAGTACAAAACAAACAGTCAGTATTTGGGTAGTCAGTACGCGCTTTTTGTAAAAGTTCAGCACCTAAACTATAAGATGAAGCTTGATCAGTCATCACACTTTTAGGCGTAAAACCTTTAGCTAACATAGCATCTGAATAACCTTGAAATTTTAGGCGTGTTCGTACATCGAGCCTTGCACCTATATAAACAATATTGCGATAGCCTTTATTTAAAAGTGCCGTCGTCATATCAAAAGCGGCTTTAACGTTATCAAAACCAATCGCTTGCTGCATAGGAGAGTGATGAGTATCCATTATTTCAATCACAGGTACGCCTGACGTTTCAATCATTTTTAGCGTTCTGTCTGTGTGTGTGGTTTCTGATAAAATTAAACCATCAACGTGATACGACAATAGATACTCAACCCGTTTTTCTTCAATTTCAGGGTTGTAACCATAATGGGCTAACATTGTTTGGTATCCTGCAGGCCCTGTTACATCTTCAATACCTTTTATAACTTGAGCAAATACGTGGTTCGTTAACGATGGGACTAGTACACCAATAGAGTAGCTTTTAGCATTAGAGAGTAAATCAGGGGCTTTATTTGCAATGTAACCTAGCGTATCAATAGCTGCACTAATTTTAGTGCGAGTAGACTCTGATACTTTTTCGGGATTACGTAAATAACGACTCACCGTCATTTTGGTTACACCAACCGCATCGGCAATATCTTGAAGAGAAGAACGTTTGTTTTTTTTCATCACACACAATTAAATAAAATGTTACTTGTAACATACCAACTATTGTGAAAAATCACTACTTTTAGCCATTTTTATTTAAGTTATCACTAAGCGATTACCCAAGAGATTTAAATAATCTAGACCTATTTTACTGTATTTGTACCAATAACATAAACAGAGGCTCAGATACTCCGAGCCTCATCGTAATTGAAAACTTATAGCAATCTCAACAATTGCGAACCAGGTAGGCCGCTTTGTGGTAATAACGCGGGGGTAACTGCAAATGCTTCTGGGATTTTACTTTTGATTTCATCCATCTTTTTACGGTTATTTTGTTTATCATAAACATAATATTTAAGGATATTTCCGTATACATCGTCTTTTGCATCAACCTTCTCTAGGGTTTTTAACGCTTTATCGTAATCATCAAGGTAAATGTATGCCAGTGCTAAGTTATCAGCAGAGCCAACATGTAGTTTCCCTTCAAGCTGTTTTGATAAATCTTCAAGCTCTGCAACAGCAAGCTCATAACGCCCTAGTTGTATATACGCGGTTGCTAGTGAATTGTTTAAAAAGTAAGGCGGGTTACTACCAGGCTCATACCATTTTTCGTAAGCACTCAGTATATCTTCATATTGCTCAAGTTTAGAGTAAACGTGATCTAGCAGCCTAAAGCTTTGTAGTTTAATTTCAGCTTCTTCAAAACCAGCAAGTTTATCTCTATTTAAGTGCCATTGTTGTATGCCTTGCGCAGCTTGGTTTAACAGTTCAGGGGTATCACTTTTTGCCCCAGCAGCACTTTTTAGAAGCTGTGCTAGTTGTTGTTTATATTCTTCACTTTTAACAGGAGCCTGAGACGTATTATTACTTGGCTGCTTGTTATCTGAACTACCATCTACAATTTGCGCTGCAGCTAAAGCACTAAAAGACATTGCCGCCGCAACCATAACCAAATATTTACTTTTCATTGTTTTTTCCTTGTTTAACATTTTGATCCTCTGAATATTAAAACTCTTAGAATGAGCAATATTCAAAAGTGGGGGGGTAAAAAAGTTAGGCGAGCTTTTAGCACTTTGCTCTTGTAGCAATAAACTGGCTAAATCCAATTGGTATTTACCTTTTAGCTTTTGCATACACAACTCATCACAGCTAAGTTCGAGTTGCTCTTTTGCTAAACCAGTTAACTTTAAGCAAATAGGATTCCACCAAAAAACGCTTTCTATAAAACAAATAAGCCACGTCCAATAAATATCACCTTGTTGTAAATGAGTTACCTCGTGTTGAATGACTGAATCTAATTCTTCACGATTTACCATCGTCGACTCTAGCCAAATAACAGGCTTTATTAACCCGGTAGCAAAAGCAGGCTCTGTATGGGTTGTTAGTCTAATTGGATACTGATTGTTAATGTGTTTAAGTTCAGGACTTGGCTTTGAGTTAATGTATAAGTTTTTTATAAGCTTTACATAAAGGCTCATGCGTAATGAAAACAACCCAAAACCAGCTAAAACTAAAACCATAAAAACATTACTAAGTGATGGCAATAAGTCCCATATACTCATATCGCTTTGTAATTCGTCCTTAGTTGCTACTTGTTCAGCATTTGGTATTAATGCTTTAACATTGGGAATCAATTGCGCCACGTTGAATGTGTAACGATTTGCCCCTTCAAATAAGGATAACTGGGAAAAATATTGCCAAGGGACAAACCAACATGCCAAGGCAGTCATTAAAATGTAAAAGTTTAATCGTGCTGGGGCATTTTTTAGCCCTTTTACTGTAAGCAAAATACATAAGCTAATAAGTGTGCAAGTTAGTAAATAATCCGTCATTACCCTCTCCTTTAATCTAACTTCTTATTTTTTAAAAGCGTTTGTAAATATTCTATATCTTCATCATTTAGCTTTTCTTCTTTGATAAAGTGGGCAATTAAACTACGAGAATTACCTTTAAAAAATCGTTGCATAAAACTAGGCATGGCTTGCCCCGATAATGTGTCTTGAGTCACGATTGTTCTAAAAACAATAGCTCGACCTTCATGTCCACAGCGCTCAATCGCCCCTTTGTGTTCTAACCTATCTACAATAGTTTTAACTGTTGTATAGGCTACTTTTTTATCTTTTTGCTTATCCGCTAAAAGCACTTTATGTAGTTGACTCGCGGTACAGGGTTCTTCCTGCCAGAGCAGCTGCATAATATCCATTTCAAAATCACTAAGTTTCATTGTCGCTCCTATTACTACACTTGTAGTGGTACTGTTACAAATGTAGTAGTAAGTAATCTTAGTGTCAACACAAAATTGACATTTGAATGAAAAACAAATGATAGAAATAAAAAAGTCTTAGGGAGGTTTTATAAAAAATGTATATAAAATAAGGGTGTATACTTGTTAATTGGTTTTAGAAAAACATAAAAAACGATAGCTTATTTTCAACTAACGCTTTTTATGCTTTAAAGTTTTTATGAAAGGTAGTGAGGTAACTATGCTTTATCGAGCGCTTGGCTTACATCGGCAATTATGTCAGCAATGTTTTCAATACCAACCGATAAACGGATTAAATCGCGACTTACACCCGCATTAGCAAGCTCTTCATCATTTAATTGGCGGTGTGTAGTTGACGCAGGATGACACGCAAGCGACTTGGCATCGCCAATATTAACTAAGCGTAAAATCATTTTTAGCGCATCAATAAAACGAGTACCCGCTTCTAGGCCACCAGCAATACCAAAGCTTAAAATACCCGATGCTTTACCACTAGTAATTTTTTGGCTCATTTCGTTATACGGGCTTGATTTAAGCCCTGCGTAATTAACCCAAAGCACTTTTGGATGATTTTCTAAATACTCAGCCAAGTGCTGTGCATTTTTGCAGTGGCGATCCATTCTTAAACCTAAGGTTTCAAGGCCGATTAAAATGTCAGATGCGTTTTTAGGCGCAAGCGCTGCGCCAGTATTTCTAAGTGGCACTACTCTGCAGCGACCGATAAATGCAGCTTCAGCAAAAGCTTCGGTATAAACCACATTGTGGTACGACGGATCGGGCTCGTTCATCATTGCAAAACGTGTAGCATTTGCTTTCCAATCAAATTTTCCTGAGTCGACAATCATGCCGCCAATAGCAGTACCGTGCCCGTTTATATACTTTGTCAGTGAGTGAACCACTATATCGGCGCCCAGCTCAAATGGACGGCATAAATACGGCGTAGCCACGGTATTATCAACTATAAGCGGCACACCTTTGCTGTGTGCAATACGTGCTAAACGCTCAATATCAACAATATTACCTGCCGGGTTACCAATAGATTCACAAAAAACAGCACGGGTGCTGTCGTCAATGGCATCCTCGAATGCGCTAAAGTCATCAGCTTTAATCATACGTGCTTCAATACCTTGGCGTGGTAATGTATGGGCAAATAAATTATACGTGCCGCCATATACTTGGCTGGTGCTTACAATATTAGTACCTACCTCGCACAAACATTGAATAGCATACGTAATAGCCGCCATCCCTGAGGCAACAGCCAGCGCACCAATTCCCCCTTCCATCGCGGCAATACGTTGTTCAAGTACGGCATTAGTTGGGTTCATTATGCGGGTGTAAATATTTCCAGGTACTTTTAAATCGAATAAATCAGCGCCATGCTGCGTATTATCAAATGTGTACGATGATGTATTGTAAATAGGCACGGCTGCCGATTTAGTCGTAGCCTCAGATTCGTAACCGTGGTGCAGTGCTAATGACTCTAATTTCATAATTATTTCCTTCAATTAATTTACCACTAACCTAGCACTTCTTGGTTATAAAATGCACATTAAATATATTAAAGGGTGTTGAGGTGGTTTGATTTAAGTTGAAGGCAGGTCAGAGCGAACAGCGGTCATTGGAAAAGTTAAATTTATTCTAGTGCTTTGAGTAGAAATCTAATTTTGTCCAATAACATTATTAAACGCCGTTTTGGTGTGTTATAAGCTGTTAGTAAGACACGAATATTTCGCATATGGAGTTGCCAATGAATAACGAAACAAATAACCCTCGCATTAAAGAAGATGTTGAGCCAAAAGACCTAATTAAAATGCAAACTGAAGTCGGTTTAATTGAATCAATGCTTCAGTCGAAGACGCTCACAGCTATAGTCATCATTGCAATTATTTTGTTGGGTGGCTTTTTCATGTTCTTGTCCAAGGTGACAGGTTAGCCGCAACAGAATGTATTGCTAACAAGCATCTAAATCCTACATTGCCGGCAGCCACACTTTTAGCAAGCAACGCAAAAAGCCCGCCAGTGCAAGGCGTATTAGGCGAGCGTTAACAATGTCCGCAATTGGCACTTTCCTGAAGCCTGCTGTGAGCGATAACCGGTCGTTCGGGTGAGTCGTCATTAACTTAGTAATAATAAATGGAAACTTTCCCTTTTTTACATATTTATATAAGCTACAGTAAGCATAATATTTATATCTGGCAATAACTTATAGTATTTGCTATTAATATAAGTTCACAAAATAAGGATGTCTTCGCGCTAAAATAGGGAGGTGTCCTCTGATAAAGTTGTTATACATTTAGAAGGAGGTGTAGTGATCCGTGCTCTTAAAATTTTAATTTTTGGACTATTTAGTGGACCAATTCTAGCCGAATTAATCGGTTTCATATCCCCTTTTGTCATGTTACGAAATGAAGAATTAGGTTATCAATTCCAAGATTCAACTTATTACATCGGAGCATTTTCAAGTGTATTTTTTTCAGTAGCATTGCTGTTCGCTGCTTTTAACACGTCAAAGATTTCCTATAAAATTGGGAGCTCTGTTATAGCTTTACTTTACATAATTTCCTCGTGTTATGTTTTTCTCGACAGTGAGAGCCGAATGGAAACGATAATCTATGGCTTAAATTATTTGTGCAGTGTGGCTAGTTTAACTTTAGGGGCCTTTATCGCCTTACACTGTTTTAAAAACACAACTCACTCTGTATATAAACATGCATAACAACTCAGTAAACTCGCTCACTACGTTCGCTGGGACGCATACACGCAGGGCGGCTTCGCTATTATGCTTATGTGCCTGCGCCCGTTATTGAAAAGTTATACGCTAGGAGTTTAAATGGAACTTAACCAGGTTACTTTACCAGTAAAAGATATGGATGTTGCTGTTAACTTTTATCTAAAACTCGGCTTCACTCAAATTGTCGATACGCCCCATTACACAAGGTTTTCTTGCCCAGATGGGAATTCTACTTTTTCCTTATCACTCGAATCCAGTGAATTTGAAAACAGTTCTGTGATTTACTTCGAGCATGAAAAACTTGATGAACTGTGTGCTGAGTTGACCAAAAAAGGTTTTCAGTTTGAACAACAGCCGACAGAGCAACGGTACTTGTGGAAAGAAGCAATACTTAAAGATCCGTCTGGTAATAAAATCAAACTTTACTGGGCAGGTGAAAAACGCTTAAATCCTCCTTGGAAAGTTGAGAAACGCGTATAAAAAGTGACTTAGGTTATGAGCATCCGCTCATGGCACTTAGCAGTCATAAATAAGCGAATCAAACATCAACAAAAAAGGCGCTTCCTTTACGGTAAGCGCCCTTCTGTTATCTCACTAATTACTTATTTTACGATTGTCATTTCGTCTAACAAGTTTTGTGCATTATCTACTTTATCCATTACCCACAGCATGTAGCGTGAATCAACGTGGATTGAGCGATTAAGCTCAGGGTTATAATCCCAGTCACCAATAATACTTTCGTAAACACCGTCAAACAGTAAACCAACAAGCTCTGCTTTACCGTTAAGTGTTGGCGAACCTGAGTTACCACCGGTAGTGTCTACATTTGATAAGAAGTTAACGGGTACTGTATTCATGCCACCCGTGTAATCACCATAAAGCTTGGCTTTAATTTGCTCTTGTAACTTTTTAGGTGCATTAAATGGGTCAACATCGGTATTTTTAGCGAGTAACCCTTCAAGCGAGGTAAAAGGTGTTGCTACCAAGCCATCTTGAGGTGAGTAGCCGCCTACAGTGCCATAGGTTACTCGTAGTGTGCTGTTGGCATCGGCGTATACAGGTTTGTTTTTAGCTTTGTTAAACGCAATTATTGCGCTCATTAACTCTGGGCGAGCTGCTTGTAATTTACCTGCAAGTGCTTTTGATTTATCTTCCTCAGCTTTCATTACTTTAAAGATTGCTTTAGCGTACTGAACAAATGGGTCTTGGCTTTGATTTAGCTGGCTAAACGATTGCTCAAATAATGAATTGCGAACAGTGGCATTATCGAGTCTTGACTGCTCATACATGCTATCAAGTAACGCGCTTTGAGTTGCTTTATCAAACCCATTTTGTACTTTAAATACGTTATCAACGTCGCTAAAACGCTCTTCTTTTGGAAGTGCTGCATACAGTTCTAAAAAGTGCAGTAAAATAGCTTTGTCTACTTTGCTATCATAACGGCGCGTCATGCGCTCAAGCCCTGCTTTAATGCGAGGTAAATCACGTTCTTGATAACCAGATTCACGTTCGCTATTTGGCTTTTGCTTTTCATAAGCTAAGCGGTATAAGCGTCGTGCTGTGCTGATCATTTGTGAGCGATGTACATAACCTAGCATGCGGTCGCGTTCACTGTGCTCTTGTGATTGCGCAATTAGCTCAGATAGCTCACCTAATACGCTTCCGTATTGTTCTTTACGCTCACCATCACTATTGATCCATTGTGTTAACTCTTGCTCAAACTGTTTTTTGCGCTCAAGCATAGTGCCCTTTTTGAAGCTTTCGATCATCGAACCATAGTTTTTAATATAGTTGTTATAACCTGCAATGGTGCTTTCGTAAGCAATACGCGCTTTACTGCCGTCTTCTGAGTTTTCTTCGATAAGCGACACGTATTTTGAGTTATGAACGCGTGCTTTAGGGTAGCTGTCGTTAAATACGTTATCTACCTCTGTTGCTATACGGTAGCGGTTAGTACGCCCTGGGTAGCCTGTAACCATTACAAAGTCGCCTTCTTGCACGCCTTTGGCACTTACTTTTAGGTAAGAGTCAGGTACGTAAGGTACGTTGTCTTCGCTGTACTCAGCTGGTTTTCCATCTTTGCCTACATAAGCGCGGTAAAAACCAAAGTCGCCGGTGTGGCGCGGCCACATCCAGTTATCTATATCGCCACCGTATTTACCTACGCCCATAGCTGGTGCGTAAGATAAACGTACGTCTTTAATTTCAAGTGACTTAATTAGGTAAAACTCTAAACCACCATGAAACGAATACACGTTACAACGATAGCTTTCGTCGGCTTCACACTGGGCTACTAGCGCTTTTTCGTTTTTTACTATTGCGTCGTAGCGTGCTTTACCGCTTAGTTCTTCAATACCTTTACTAACTTTGTCAGTCACATTAGTAACTGTTTCTGTGACGTATACGCGTGAACCCGGCGCTGCTGGTAAGTCCTCAGCAGGGCTTTTAGCTAAAAAGCCATTTTCTAATATGTTGTTTTCAGGTGTTGAATTGTATTGCACCGAGCCATAAACACAGTGATGGTTTGACACAACTAAACCCTTAGGCGATACAAACGATGCTGTACAGCCACCTAGGCTAATTACCGCATTCATTGGGAATTCGGTTAATTTAGAAATAGATTCAACATCAATTTCAAGCCCTTTGGCTTTTAAAATTGATTCTAACTCTGGAAGTTGGTGTGGTTGCCACATGCCTTCGTCGGCTATGGCACTACTTGAAAGTGATAAAGAAAATGTGGCTGCTAATGTAGCTACAAGAGGTTTTAAACGCATTATAGAATCCTTTTTATTTGTTTCTATAACAGGTTACTCGTCAGTAGCTAATGAGGTCAATAGCCGTGCAATGAATTGTTACAATCGAGTGTTTAATCTTACTTTTATCAAAATTCATCGAAAAATCAAGAAACTGTTTTGCTGGTATGGGTTTACTAAAGTAAAAACCTTGCATAAAATCACAGCCTAATTTGTTCAACAAAGTATGCTGCCCTTTTGTTTCTACGCCTTCGGCCACCACTGTCAGCCCTAAACTGTGCGACATGGCAATAATTGCCTTTACGAGATTACAATCTTCATTGTTTAGTACAATACCGTCAATAAAACTTCTATCTATTTTAAGTACATTAAACGGATACTCCATCAAATAACTTAATGATGAATAACCCGTACCAAAGTCATCCATTGATAAGTTAATGCCTAATGCCGTAATTTCAGTCAATATATCAACAACATTAGTGTGGCAACTCATCAGCACTCCCTCAGTTATTTCAAGCTCTAAATTTTCGGGATTTACGTTTGCTTCACTCAATGAGTTTTGAATAAAACTGAGCAGCCCTACGTCTCTAAATTGGCGAGGAGATAAGTTAACAGCCATTGTATATTTTTGTTGGCGTTTACAGGTACTTTGCCATGTGTTTAAAAAGTGTAATGCTTGGCTAATTACAAACTTGCCAATAGGTACAATTAATCCTGTATTTTCGGCAATAGGTATAAACTCATCGGGTGTTACATTACCTAGCACAGGGTTATGCCAGCGTAATAACGCTTCTGCACCAATGATGTGTTTATTTTTGGCGTCAAATTGGGGCTGGTAAAATAACTCGAATTCATTACGCTCAAGGGCGCCACGCATCTGCTCTTCTATTACTAGTCGGCGCTGAATAAGTATTACGACCATATGATTTTGCTTGATACATTGCAGTGTCAGCATTTCGTAATAAATCAGCAACAGTTGTACCATTTTCTGGGTATATGGCTACACCAATACTCGCTGTTAGTATGTGTTCTCGGCCTTCAATTTTAAAAGGGGCTCTAAAGTTATTGACCAATTTTTCAGTGATTTTTAGCGCTGCATGGTGATCAGTTATACCTCGTAGTAATACGATAAACTCATCTCCACCTAGGCGCCCTACCGTGTCGTCTTTTCGCAGTGCCTCTTGCAGCCTTTGCGCTGATTCAATTAAAAGTTTGTCTCCTGTTTCATGGCCTAAAGAGTCATTTATTTTTTTAAAATCATCTAAATCCAAAAACAGTACTGCCGCTTTCTCGTTATTTCTTTGTACTTCAATAAGCAATTGCGACAAACGATCAAGTGCTAAAAAACGATTAGGGAGTAAAGTTAGACTATCGTAATACGCTTGATGTCTAATTAGTTCATCTGATTTATGCTGTTCTGTAATATCTCGAATAATAACCATTAACTGGTTATGTTCTGTTATTTTATTTATTCTTGCTTCAAAAAAAACGAGCCCATGGGGTAAAGCTAGCTCATATTTAAAGCTCATCATCTGCTCTTTTTCTAATACGAGGCTGATATAGGTTTCAAATTTTTTGGCTACAGCGCGCGGGAGTACATCACCCATTTTTTTACCAATAAATTGCTTTGGCTTGGTGTAGAGATCGGTCTCATTACTGGCATGATACTCAATAATAGTTCCATCATTTTCCATCAAGAAAAATAAGTCAGGAATTGCCTCAAAAATAGTTTTTAGCATATCCTCATTAAATGATGCATCTGCTTGTGCCTTTTTAACCTCAGATAAGTCAATATCAATGCAATACATTTGTTTTGTATTATATTGATTTGTAAACATAACATGGCTAGAAAAAACAGATACACTTTCGCCATTTTTACCTTTTAGGGTAATTTCGGATGCTGGAATTTCTATGTCTTTTTCTACCCAATCACTGTGTGCGTCAATTACAAATTCACACATTGATTCTGGAATTATAAGGTCTTCTATTTTTTGCCCTATGGCCTCTTCTTTGGTGTATCCGTAAAGTCGCACACTGCCTTCATTCCAATAAATAACACGACGCTCATTGTCATAACCTTGAACAGAAATTACATTTACTGCATCAAATAACTGGTGCAAATAGTCGTTAATTACAAATTAGTTGGTTAAGTCTGAAGCAACGTCGTCTAATTTCATTTTGAGGCTATATCCATAAGTAATTTTATTTAGTAATAAAAAACACCAAATAATAATTAAATTTAATTTTAATATTAAATTTCCATGTACATTATATACGCCATTATACAAAACAAAAAAAGAGCCGAAGCTCTTTTTTAATAATTGTTAACTGTATTTAAACTCTATAAAAACTGAATTTATTTTTTTGTCACATCATTTGGATGTTCCACGCCAATCCATGCTTTGAATAGTGCTTTTTGCTGTGGCGTTGCCTCTTTATCAGCAACTACTTTTTTAGGCTTATCGAAATCTTCTGATAATACTAATGTTAAGCTTTCAAGTGCATCGCGACGAAGATAGTCAACGGTTACTTTGTCGCCTGCCTTAAACGTTTCTAGGCTAGTTTTTAAATCTTTACCTACGTGATGTTTGTTTATAGCGACAATTTTATCATCGGTAGTTAAACCCGCTTTCCACGCACTGCCACCACGGCGTACATAACTTAACGTCAGTAATTCACCTGTATTTTTGGCGGTAGCATCAACACTTGCAAGTGCTTTTGCTTTTTCAGGGCGCTCAAATTTCAAGCCTACTTTAGTAAGTAAGTCGTCAAAGTTAATACTTGCAGGCGACTCTACATTTTCTTGCCACCAGCTTGAATAATCACGTCCTGTTAAATCTTTTAAGATATTAAGTACATCTGTATCTGTAAATCCAGCGGGCATTTTATGATTGTTATAAAGTGCTTTGTGTACGTCTCGGTAGCTTATTTTACCTTGGCTTTTTTCAAGTAAGTCGATATCTAAAGCAAGTGAAAGTAACGAACCTTCTGAATAAATATTGGTGCTGTAGTTACGTGCGTGATCGCCACCTTGATTAATCCATTTATCAAAGCTTGTTTCGCTTGCGCTTTGCACTTCACGGCCCGGTGTTTGCAAATGACGGTTAATGGTTTTACTCATTACTTTAAAAAATTCATCTGTTGTTTGAATGCCTGAGCGCACTAATAAATGATCTTCAAAGTAACTTGTTGAACCTTCTGCAATCCACAGCAGTTTTGAATAGTTCATATTAGTGTAATCGTATGGCACTAAACCTTGAGGGCGATATGCTTTAACATTCCATGTATGAACAAACTCATGCGCAGCGGTGCTAATAAAACCTAAGTAATCTTCGCGGCTACCAAATCGGTCACGTGGTCGTTGAATAATTGTTGAGTTTAAATGCTCTGTTGCACCACCAGCTCCTGATGTTGCATGCACCATAAATACATAACGCTCATACGGATAGCCATCCCAAATTACATTACCCGTGGCAACTAATTTTTTAAGATCGGTAAGCATTAGCTCTACATCGTAGTTACCATCGCCCCATATAACTAAATCATATTCACGCCCTTCTACTTCAAATGTGTGTAGTTGGTTAATACCCGTTTCGATTGGTGAATCAACAAGTACATCGTAATCGGCTGCTTTAAATGAATTTTTGCCTTTTAAATTATTCATACCCGATACAGAACGCCACTTTTTAGGCACGTCTAAATTAACGGTTACAGGCTCTTGGCGAAATGATTCACTAAACATAAAAAAGCCTGACGCATCTATAAATGCATGGCTGTCGTCAATGTGGCGAGCACGTTTACCAAGCTCATTTGCATACACCTGGTAGTCAACATTTACTTCTGTAGGTTCATTAAGATGTACACGCCATGTACTGTGATCTATTTTTTCCCATTTTAGTTCTTTGCCATCTTCGTCTTTGGCTTTGAAGTAGCGAATGCCATTTGCAAGATTTAACATTTCGTAGCGACCCGTGCGCCACGCAGGAAGTTTTATATCAAGGTGTGCTTGCGCTGTTTTTGGAAACTCAACACTTACATCACCTAAATGATGCTGTGGTTGCGAGATTTCTAAAGAATAATTTACATCGGCAAATACAGGCGCTGAACATGCAGCTAAAATTGAAAGGGCTAATAACTTTTTCATAGAGACTCTTAGTAGAAACTTAATTGCTTACAAGACTAACAAGCCCCTATTTAAAAGTGAATTAAATACGATAAATGACCCTATATACGAGTTTATAAGTAGTAGCTTATTAAAATTTCTAAGTTTTTTACTAGATAACTACACATAATAAAAATTTGTTGTAAACTGAAGATAATGAAATTAATTTGATGGCGGTATGCTTAGGTGTCACAAAGATCTAACGCAACAGATAAAAAGCTAAAACAAGCAATTGATGCGCGTATGGCTGTTGAGAGCGCTCGTAAACATCAAGTAGATGTTCTATGTGACTTTACAGCTAAACTATCGTTGAGCTGTAAAGGACTAGATATCGAGTTAGATAATCGCCTCGCCAAATTTAGAAGTGCGCTTAATAAAGGCATGAGTTTTGAAAACCTTGCTCCCCTTATTAGTGAAACTTTAATCCTACTTAAAAACCAAGAATCGATTCAACAAGCTCAGCAACGTAATTTATACAACAGTGTGCAAAGTGCCGGTAAACAATTACAAAAAACCAAAGGTTTACCTGACGATACTCGTAGGACTCTAAGAAATTTACTCGATCACGAGATTAATAACGTTCATTCAACTCATGGTTACATTCCGCTACTTGATCAACTTATTAGCTTTTATCATGAAGCGTTGCTTACCAAGCAAAACCCTCAAGTTGATCAGCAGCGCCCAGTAAAACAGGCGCGTGCAAAAAAACTACTTGAGCTCGCAAATGAACTTATACTTGAAGAAGAAGCTACGCTACAAATTAATAATATAAAAAATAATATTACAGAAAGTGACTCAATCGATACATTACTTGATGTTGCAATTAGTATTATTGATGTAGTGGTAAAAAATATAAGTAAAGAGCGTAAATCCGCGCAAAGCTTTTTAGTTTCACTAAATCAAACCCTCGAAGATCTTCATAACTCTATCGTCTCAACTAGCAAGCACTCTGAGTCTATGGAGGTTGAGTTTGACTCACTTAATAAAAGCATTGAACTAAAAATAAAAAATCTTAATGAGCAAACGCAAAAAGCTACATCAATCTCATCTTTAAAAGAACTCGTAGATAACGAATTAAAATCAATAAGCGAAGATTTTATAGCAAAAGAAAAGTTAGAACGAAAAGACAGAGAAATGCTTAGCGCTAGCTTTAATGAAATAAATACTCGAATTGTTACTTTAGAAGATAAGTTAACAACGTATAAAAAACGCTTAAACGAACAGCGCTTTAAAAGCTTACTAGATGGGCTTACAAAACTGCCTAACCGGGCTGCATTTGACGAACGTTACAATCACGAAATGCATTTGTTTAATGTGCAGCCATCAGATGTTACGCTTGCAGTTATTGATGTTGACCACTTTAAATCTATCAATGATAGATTTGGCCACACCGCAGGTGATATTACCTTACAAGTTATATCAAAAGCGTTGCAAAAATCAGTAAGAAAGTCTGATTTTATAGCGCGTTATGGCGGTGAAGAATTTGTGCTATTAATGCCAGGTGTGTCGCTAGAAAACGCAACATTACCCCTGGATAAAGTAAGAAAGGTAATTAAAAATATACCTTTTAAATTTAGAGAAAAACAAATTGAGATCACTATTTCGGTAGGTGCAACTCAATTTAAAAAAGGCGATACCCTATTAAAGGCATTTGATAGAGCTGATGATGCACTTTACGAAGCCAAAAATTCAGGGCGAGATAGACTTTGTACCAGTAAATAATGTCATAGCTATTATAACTTTTATGACAAGTAGTTTTACGATTTAGTAGTAGGAGCACGTCTATGTTAATACAGTTAAACCCAACTGGGGTTTTAGATTTACTGTCGCAATTAGAAGTTGATTTATTAGAGCAATCGTCTGCTAGTGAGCGTTATAAATTATTTAGAAACTGCGTACTTGCAGTCCTCAATGTAGGTAGCCATACCGACGACAGTAACGATATATACGACAAATACAAAGATTTTGATATTCGTTTAGTAAGCCGCGAACGAGGTATTAAAATTGAGCTTGAAAACCCACCCGAAACCGCATTTGTTGATGGCGAAATAATTACCGGTATTCACGAACATATATTTTCTGTTATTCGTGATATTTTGTTTATTTGTCAAAAATACGAAAAAGATTTAAAAGAGCAAAAAGCCATAACCCATATGGTGTTCGATATGCTCAGAAATGCAGGTGCACTGCGTGTTAAAAGCGAGCCTAACATGGTTGTTTGCTGGGGCGGACATTCAATAAACGAGGTTGAATATAAGTACACAAAACAAGTAGGTTACGAACTTGGTTTACGTGGATTAAATATTTGTACCGGTTGTGGTCCTGGTGCCATGAAAGGCCCAATGAAAGGCGCAACTATTGGCCACGCAAAGCAACGTAACACCGATAATCGCTACTTAGGTTTAACAGAGCCAAGCATTATTGCTGCCGAGCCACCAAATCCTATTGTAAACGAACTCGTTATTTTACCTGATATTGAAAAACGCCTTGAAGCTTTTATTAGAACAGCTCACGCAATTATCATTTTTCCTGGTGGCGCAGGTACTGCTGAAGAGTTGTTATATTTATTAGGCATATTGTTGCACCCAGATAATACTAAACAATGTTTACCTGTTATTTTAACTGGCCCCAAACAAAGCGAGGCGTACTTTAAAGAGCTATGCGAGTTCGTTGAAATGACACTTGGTAAGGAAGCCTTGGATAAGTTTGAAGTAATTATCGATAATCCTGAATTAGTCGGTCAAAAACTAAAGTCATCGATGGCTAATGTTCGTGATTACCGTAAAAGTGAAGGTGATGCTTATTACTTTAACTGGACATTAAAAATAGATAACGACTTTCAACAACCTTTTGCACCAACACATCAAAATATGGCAAGTTTAGATTTACACCTTGATCAGCCTAAACAGCTACTCGCGGCTAATTTGCGTAGAGCTTTCTCTGGTATTGTTGCTGGTAATGTAAAAGACGAAGGCGTTAGAGCCATTAAACAAAACGGTCCATACATTTTAAGTGGCGAACCTGCCCTTATGACAAATATGGATAAATTATTACAGGCATTTGTTCTTCAAGGTCGCATGAAGCTCCCTGGTAGTAAATATGTTCCATGTTACAAAATAAAAGCATGAGTTTTATAGTTTGATACCCCATTTACTTCTTATAGATGCGCTTAATTTAATTAGGCGCATTTACGCCGTTGACGCGAATCAAAAACATCATAGCGACGAGCAAATGATACAAACGTGCTGTGCACGTGTAGCCCACGCCTGTAAAAAGCTTTTAGATACGAGTAATGCAACCCATGCCATTGCTGTGTTCGATGGTGACAAAAGCTGGCGTTATCATTTTTATAAAGACTACAAACATTCACGCGCGCCAATGCCCCAAGTATTAAAAGATGCTCTATTGCATTTTAAAGCCGCAATTGAAGAAACAGGTATTGTAGTATTTGAGCCTATTAACGATGAAGCTGATGATATTATTGCAACGCTTGCCTTTAAGGCATCAAATAATCAAATAACGAGCACTGTTGTTTCTACTGATAAAGGCTTTTTACCTTATATTGGCCCTTACATTACAGTTTACGATTACTTTAAAAAGCTCTATCTAGATGAGACAAGTATAAAAGAGCGTTTTGGTGTTGAGCAAAATAAACTCGTTGATTTTTGGGCATTAGCGGGCGATAAAACAAATGATATTCCGGGAGTTAAAGGAATAGGTACTAAATCTGCGCAGCAAATAGTTAATAACTATAACTCAATTGAACAAGCAGCCGAAGATGAGTCTCTAAGCCCGAGTATTAAAGCAAAGTTAGCCGCTAATATGGATATGTACGTAATTTCAAAGCACTTGGTTAGTTTACGCACCGATATAAATTTAGGTTTTAGTTTAAAGCAGTTAAGACTTAATTAGTCGCAAGTTAATAGCCTCTAAACATTACAAAACGTATACTGATATTAGTTACCGGAGTCAGAGTAAGCCATATTGAAAAAATTTATCCGATATTTAATTTTAGGTTTAGGGCTATATGCACTGATAGCTGCATTGGTGATTACCTTTTATAAAGACGATCCTCAAGCTATGATTTGGCAAGACCGAGAGGCTTTCAATAAACGTTACATCGAAAAACTATCACTTGAGCAGCCAACAACACTAAATAGTGTTCTTGATTACTTAGGCAGCCCCGATCTTACTTATGCCAAACGAGATGGTGAACAAGTATTTCAGATAGTTTTTTATCGTACACAACATAAAACATCTGACGGTATTACCACTATGGATGAATGTACTGGCCTATTATTTAAAAATGGGCAGCTGTTTTTATGGGGCCCGAGTGCATACAATAAATACCAAGAACAAAATTAGGTGAAGGTTTAATGGATGAAGCTGTTTCAACTACCTTAGAGCAGCTGCTTAATAATACGCAGCTGTTTTTAAGTTATTATAACAATAAACAAAAATGGACAGCTCTATATCCAATGGCAAGTAAGCTAGCTGAGCAATATAGAGTGCTCTACAGCAAACAGCCATTCGCATTACAATCCCGATTAACGCTTTATAATCCAAGTTATTCTTATGCAACAAATTTAATTGTTAGTCAGAGCGTCATAACTGCTGCCCTGTGTAAATCTCAAAATTATAATAGTGCCTTAAGTGAGCTATACATAGCCGCTACACTCATTGAACATTTATGTGTTGGAGCGCAATTAAACAAGCTTTGCGAGCAAACACCTTTTCAAGATTCTGATAAAAAAATTTGGAAAATGCGTCATCAGTTAGCAGCAAAAGTAATGTTAGCTAGTGGCGATTCAGCCAAACCTGTTACGCAGTTACTAGCTAAATTAAATAAGTATAAACAAGCACTGGTAAGTGCTCCTAAAATAATGCTTTACGATGGGGGCATAACGCTAATTGCTTTAGCAAATATTATTAGCATGAACATTACGAGCAATACGGCTAATAAACATATTAGCTTATATAAAGCACTTACCGATTTGTACATTCGCACACCTAACTTGTTCGCACTGCAATTAATTAAATCACTAATAGCGCATTTAGGGCCATTATTACCGGGAAGCCGCGTTTTATACGCTGAGCAAACCATGATTTATTTAGCAACTGATGCACAACAACGGCATGTTTTGATTAGTACGGCAAATCCAAATAAATTAACCTGGTACAGAGTAAAAGCAACGCTTAACGATAATCCAAAACAATGGCATTGCACTGATAAAACCATTAGCTTTAAAGTATTTAACAGTGAACATGTAAAACCACAAAGTGAGCTTGAGGTTGATAAGGCACAATCTTTACTTGAGCTAATAAGTAATATTAAGTTACAGCACGAATACAGCTATAAAGGATTAAGCCTGCTGATGGTGCCTCACCCTCTCGTAATTGCTAATTTATGCGAGGCTGTAAAACCATATAATAAAGAACATCAGCCCGCAAAAGACTTAAAACATAGTTTATCGATGGTCGGTTATTATAATGCACCTGCAATAATTCAACGGGTTGTTTTTGAACAATTAGTTAATGTTACCCCACATCCATTGCAAGCCTACGTGACTAACAGATTAAATGGATTAGTAAAAATAATGGCTTTATTGGTTAGTAAAAATGATCACGACCAGTTTGAGCACATCACTTTACCTTTATACGCTTACGCCCATTTTTTATTAACGCAATGCAGTACACAACTTTCTCGTAAAACACTGATTGACGACACACCAAATAAAACATTGAGTACCCCTATCTGCTCCTTTTTTGGGGTAAATTCAATTAACACTGAACAACTAACACAACAACTTACTCATTTATTGAGTGATAACCCATGGACTGCAGCACTCTTAGAGGCAGAGCAAACACCTAAAAAGCACTTAACTGAGGCCCATAAACTTTGGATTACACTTAAGGTTGTCGCTCAAAATGTGTTTAAACCAGAACTTTCGCTAACTCCGTGGCAGCAGCAAACGTTAAATGAACAGCTAAAAATACTCAAGTGGCATAACCAAGCTGATTTTTATCAACAATTAGAATCTCTTGAGTTGTTTAATAGTATTTAGTTTATTAGAAGCTATTTTATGTCTTTATACCCATTATAACTTTCGTGTATACCCAGTATTTTTTGTATAAACTAGCAAAATGGGTGATAAATTGGTATAAATGCGCCCTTAAATTTTCAAGCACGTTCACATAAATGTTCTAACAAGCGGTTACTCTCTCAGAGTAATAATTTATGTGCAAATCAAACTCTTTAAAGGAAAAGTCAATGGCCAAACAAACCATCACAGTGATCAAAGGCGACGGCATCGGTCCGAGCATTATCGACTCAGCACTTGAAATATTAAAAGCCGCAGGTTGCGACTTTGATTATGAATTTGTTGATGCTGGCCTAGCTGCACTTGAAAAAACAGGTGAGTTATTACCGCAAGAAACAGTTGATACAATTGCTAAAAACAAAATCACTCTTAAAGGCCCATTAACTACGCCTGTAGGTGAAGGTTTTACATCTATTAACGTAACACTTCGTAAGCAATTTGGTTTATACGCTAACGTACGTCCAGTTAAATCATTTGTTGGTACTAAAGCGCGTTACGACGATATTGATATCATCACTATTCGTGAAAACACTCAAGGTATGTACTCAGGTGCTGGCCAAGTAGTAAGTGAAGACGGGAATGAAGCAGAAGCAAAATCGATAATTACGCGTGAAGGCGCAGAAAAAATCGTAACTTTTGCATACGAGCTAGCGGTACGCGAAGGTCGTAAAAAAGTAACTGCAGTTCATAAAGCTAACATTTTAAAATCAACATCTGGTTTGTTTTTAAAAGTAGCACGTGAAGTAGCTGAGCGTTACCCACAAATTGAATCAAATGAAATGATTGTTGATGCAACATGTATGAAGCTAGTAATGACACCTGAAGAGTTTGACGTAATTGTTACGACTAACTTATTTGGTGATATTTTATCTGACCTTTGTGCTGGTTTAGTTGGCGGTTTAGGTATGGCTCCAGGTGCTAACATTGGTGAAGACGCTGCAATTTTTGAAGCTGTACACGGTAGTGCACCAGATATTGCTGGCAAAAACCTAGCTAACCCAACATCTGTAATTTTAGCGTCTATTCAAATGCTTGAGCATTTAAATATGGGCGATACTGCAGAGCGTATTCGTAGTGCTGTTGCTGATGTAATTAAATCAGGCGACCGTACAACTCGCGATTTAGGTGGCAGCCACGGTACAACTGATTTCACTCAATCAGTAATTGACCGTTTATAATTAATATTTGTTATTAATTTAAATAGCCCGCTAATTTAGCGGGCTTTTTTGTGTTTGCTAACTGCGTTTACTAACCTAGTGTATTTATGCAGGTTAGTATTAAACCTAAATAAACTTAACAGTAATAATCCTAATAAACCCGTCAGTGATCCGCCACTTGAACCCGAACTACTTTGTTGTTTTTGTACAGTAGCAGATAACTCTTGAGTAAAAGTATCATTGGTTTGAGTATCAGTAACATTCAACGTTACGTTATAAGTCCCGTCAGCTTGATAAGTATGCCTTGGGTTTTGTAAATTTGATAACGCACTGCCATCACCAAAATCCCAACTGTAAGTATAACTATTAAAGCCGCCGGTTACTTGGGCATTAAATTGTGCGCTTAAATCACTAACTGTAACGTTTGCGTTTATGCTAAGCGGAACATTAGCAGTTACATCAATCGCTTTTGATTGTTCAGTGCCTTCGTCATCTGTCACTGTAAGCGTTACTTGGTAATCGCCAGAGTACAAATAATTATACGTAAGCGATTGAGTCGCTAAAGTACTTCCATCTCCTAGCTGCCAATTATAAGTATACGGTGCGATTCCACCTGTAAGCGATGCCTCAGCTGTTAAAGCTCCTTGGTTTATTACATATTCAATTTCATTTACAGTTAATGGTTCAACTAATGTAACTTGTGCTACAGCGACTTGCTGTGAAGTACCATTATCTGCCATAAACTCAACGTTATAAGTGCCATAGTCTTGGTATTCATAAGTAGGCGTTAACTCTGTGCTGGAGCTTCCATCGTCAAAACTCCACGTAAATTTGTCCGCAGGAGTAAGTGCAAAACCTTCTACACTAAAATTAACGGTTAAACCGTTTTTAGTAAAATTAATTCCCTTAGTAACATCGTAAGTAAGCTCTACTTCTATATCTTCACTGTCTGCTGACTGGCTTATAATATTAAAGCCAAAACCAACCTGTGGAAGCACAACACCCGATGGTTTTTGCGCTGCAAAGCTATAATCGGTTTTATCAGTAAACCCGGTGATAGCTGATAAATCATCATCACCTAACCCTGCCCCTTGTTGATATAGGCTAAAAGCAGCATCACGTATTTGAATTGCTGAAGCAGCCGGAGTTTGCGTACTGCCTTTATTTATTGAACGCTGATCGGCATCTACCACTAATGCAAAACCACTACCTGGATGCTCGGTAGTGTTATTATCTGCTTGAGATTCATTGCTGTACCACAATAATAAGCCTGGTGAGTACTGCTCAGCTTGTAAGCTACTGTCAACGCCTGTGTATGAACGCAGTTGTAGATAGTAATGTGATGGCGATGCATATGTGTAACTACCTACTTTTTCAAAGCCATTAAACTCAGTGTGAACTTGATCTTGTGCATTATTTTGCCAAATTAAAGTATCACTTTGCTCAATGCGCATATCATCAACAACAAAACCATAATAATGTGTGTTCGCATCTGTTATGTATTCAATTTTTAAATCAATTGTTTGCCCAGAATAAGCTGATAAATCAAACTTATGGGTCAAATAGCCGTTAGGTTGCTTAGCATCACTATTAAGAAATGAATCACCTGAGATATACGGACCAATATCACCGTAGTATGGATTAAGCGCTTGCGTATAATTACTCGCGATTGGCTCGCCATTTACTTTTACTTGAACTAAATCGTAATCGCGCTCAATACTGTAATATGCAATAAAGCTTAAAGTAAGTGTCTCAGTTGTGCTTGGTAGCGCTATTGTATTAACTAAGCTATTGCTAATATTGTCGCCCGTATTTGAATAGTATTGAAAATCACCTTCAACTGGATCCCTAAATTTTTCGAGCCTTGGTGGTAGTGTTATTTTTATTTGATTTTGCTGTTGTGAAGTACTCGCAGTATTAATTAATGTTTGCTGTGAGTTAGCCTCTATCTCATCCATATCAAGCGTAAGCTGGTTAACCCAGTTACCCTGGTACCGCTTTTGTAAATATTCAAGCGCATAAGGGCTAAACATAACTGGCTCTGAGCCTCTTGGCGAACCAGCCCAACTTCCTGTCGACATAACTGACCAAGATGCGACAGGCTCACCTACCGTGTTAGATTGTAAGTCGTATTCATCTAATAATCCTAAATCATGCCCAAACTCATGCACAACCACACCAATCCCGGCATCAATAGGGTTAATGGTATAACCAAAGAGCTTAATGTTGCTGCCTGCAATCTCGCTCGGCCCGCTATTTTCATCAAATACATAGTAGCGGTGCGACCAAATAGCATCGGTGCTTAGGTAACCGCCACCCGCTTCTTCGCCAATACTTGAATGAAATACCATTACATGGTCAATAATGCCATTAGGTTCATTAAGGATACCGTCACCATCAATATCATCTAAATCAGTTAAGTCATAATCCGCTAAATTAATATTAAACTTTGCAACTGCTTTCTCCACAGCCTCTTTAATTAAAGCGGGCGCATTTATATCCCGTGTACTGCCTTGGCGCTCACCATATATTTTTGCATTGCTATTAGCGGTTACCCAACCATATACCTGCCCGCTAAAGTTTAAGCTATTTCCCGAAGCCGCTTTATAATAATCAGCAGCCGTTTTTAAGCTTTGTCCATCAGGGCCTGTATAACCTTGAGTATTAAAAAGCATTTGCTGATAGTGCTCAGTTGAATAATCAGCGTAAAACATGTCGGTGTCTTGCTCTACAAGTTGATTGTCGTCATGTTTAAGATCAGGAAAATCAATTAAGATACCTAACACTTTTACATCATTAACGCTTTGATCTGGCACTAGCGACGTTGAAAAAGCGACCTGTTGTTTATTTGTGTTTGAAAAAAAGTTGGAAGAGGATTTAAATTGCCTAAAGCCATTTTTAATTGAGTGATTGGCAACGTCTTTGTTACTCATATATGACTTAAATGAACTATCTAACTCACTTGAAGATATTTGGTCTCTTTTTTTAAGCCAATATAAAATACGCTCTTCGTTAGTTATACCAACATCATGCGGACTTAAGTTATTAGCCGCCACCATAGGGCTTAATAGCGTAGTTAAAAGCGCAATTAACGTCACTTTTTTCACTGTGTTTTCCTCAAACATAATTATGTAGCAATCATACCTAATAATAGAAATTTAAACATGCGATAAAAACATATAGTTAACATATGCAATTAAAGCTAATGGTCTCTCACACTATTTTATATCTAAAATCGAACTTACAACCTAAAATGCATAATTTCTGCCAGTAAACTCAATTAAACATAGGCTTTCTGCAGGTTTAAATTAAAAAAAGCCACAAAACGAATTTAAAATGCAAAAAACAGCTTTCAAGGTTGACATGAAGGCTCAAAACCCTTAAAAATAAACCTATACAAAATCTTTAATTTAAAAGCAGTGTTTTGCTAAGTAGAGTAAAAACTATGAACACACACATTAATCTTTTAGTCGTACTCGTACTGGTCTTAGTTATAAGCCCAGCGGGGATGTATTAAAAGGTGATACTGCTTTTTAAAAACCCTCGCACTACGCGGGGGTTTTTTTATGCATAAAAAAGCGCACAGAGGAATGAGGATGAGCAAACAAGAATATAATGGTTCTGAACTAGTAGTTCAGGCATTAAAAGAGTTAAAGGTAAAATACATATTTGGCTATCCCGGTGGTTCGGTTTTAGACTTATATGATGCACTTTTTCAGCAAGATGACATTGAACATATATTAGTACGTCACGAACAAGCTGCAACACATATGGCTGACGGCTATGCCCGCGCTACTGGAGACGTTGGTGTTGTACTTGCAACCTCAGGCCCTGGCGCTACAAACTGTATTACAGGTATTGCAACGGCCTACATGGATTCAATTCCTATGGTTGTGTTATCAGGCCAAGTGCCTACAAATTTGATTGGCGACGACGCATTCCAAGAAACCGATATTGTGGGTTGTTCTCGCCCTGTAGTTAAACACAGTTTTAACTGTAGAAGTGCTAAAGACATCCCTACAATCTTAGCTAAAGCTTTTTATATTGCTAGCACTGGTCGCCCAGGTCCTGTCGTTGTTGAGCTTCCAAAAGATATGCTTAACCCTGCTATTAAGTTTGAATACGAATTTCCTAAAACCACCGAGCTGAGAACTTACAGCCCTAATACTAAAGGGCACTCAAAACAAATTCGCAAAGCCGTAACAGCTATTTTAGAGGCCAAAAAACTGGTTATCTACTCTGGTGGTGGTATTGTTATTTCAAATACATCAGAGCAATTAACGCATTTAGTTGAATCATTAAATGCCCCCATTACAAATACACTAATGGGATTGGGTGGTATTTCAGGTGTGCATCCAAACTTTGTAGGTATGTTAGGCATGCACGGCACGCTTGAGGCAAACAAAGCAATGGCTAACGCCGATGTGATTTTAGCGCTTGGTGCCCGATTTGATGACAGGGTAACTAATAACGTTCAAAAGTTTTGTCCTAATGCCACAATTGTTCATGTTGATGTTGACCCAACTTCAATTTCTAAAACGATTAAAGCACACATACCAGTTGTAGGTTGTTTAGCAACCGTACTTGAACAACTACAAGCGGGTATTGATAAAAGCCCAATTAAAATAGACCGCAGCGCGCAAGAAGATTGGTGGCGACAAATTATCAGCTGGCGCGAACAAAAGTGCTTAAGCTACAACACTGCTGGCGACAAAATTAAACCACAAGCCGTGATAGAAGCGGTCTATAAAGCTACTAATGGCGATGCTTATGTAAGTTCTGACGTTGGTCAGCATCAAATGTTTGCAGCGCAATATTATCCATTTAAGCATCCTCGTCAATGGATCAACTCAGGCGGCCTAGGCACCATGGGCTTTGGTTTACCTGCTGCAATGGGCGTAAAGCTAGCCTTTCCTGATAAAGAGTCTGTGTGTATTACGGGTGATGGCTCTATTCAAATGAATATTCAAGAACTATCAACCTGTTTACAGTACAACCTAGCGGTAAAAGTTGTATCACTTAATAACCGCTCTTTAGGTATGGTACGCCAATGGCAAGACATGGTTTACGGTGGACGTCATTCATCATCTTACATGGATTCACTACCTGATTTTGTTAAGTTAGTTGAAAGCTACGGCCATGTAGGCATACAAGTAAACACACTAGATGAGTTACAACCTGCTATCGATAAAGCAATGTCAATTAACGACCGATTAGTCTTTTTAGATATAAACGTTGATGAAAAAGAACATGTATACCCAATGCAAATTAAGTTAGGCGGCATTGATGAGATGTGGTTACGTAAAGGAGTAAAAGCATAATGCGTCGTATTTTATCTATTTTATTAGAAAACGAACCAGGTGCCCTATCACGTATTGTTGGGCTTTTTTCACAACGTGCATATAACATCGACAGCCTAACTGTTGGCACAACTGACGATCAATCACTATCACGTATTACCATTACCACTATGGGTGATGACAGAGTTGTAGAGCAAATTACAAAGCAGGTTAACAAATTAGTCGACGTGCTTAAAATTATCGATTTAACAGAAATGAGTCACATTGAACGTGAGCTATTGCTTGTCAAGGTATTTGCTCAAGACGAGACTACTCGTGCAGCGGTTACGCGAGTAGTTGATGTGTTCCAAGGTGCTATTTTAGATATGGGCCGACAAAGCTATAGTCTACAACTAGTGAGCAGTACAGACAAAATAGAATCGTTTTTAGACACTCTTCGTCATGAAACCGATATTATTGAAGTTGTACGTTCTGGCGCTGTTGGCATTGGTCGAGGCGATAAAGCCTTAAAAGCATAAATTTATAATATAAAGGCATCAATTGATGTCTTTATTAAACATAAAAAAAAAGAGCTAATTAGCTCTTTTTTTAATTTAATTCGTTAAACCTATTAAGGGTTTACTTGGTCTTTAAGACCTTTACCTGCTTTAAAGCTTGGGATAGTTGCCGCTGCGATTTGGATCTCAGCACCCGTTTGTGGGTTACGGCCAGTGCGAGCTGCACGTTCTTTTACTGAGAAAGTACCAAAACCAACTAATGCTACTGAATCACCTTCTTTTAAAGAAGAAGTTACAGCACCTGTAAACGCGTCAAGAGCACGAGTAGCAGCGGCTTTAGAGATTTCTGCATCAGTAGCAATTTTTTCAACTAATTGAGCTTTATTCATTGTTAGATTCCTATTCGTTATTATTTTGCCTTCGCAAAACCTATCTTTATGCATTTTTAAAGAGTTAGCAACAGCAAATTGCATTTTTTGCTTAAATTCTTAAAAAATGAGTAAAATTTAAATAATTCTCTGTAAAATACAGCGTGTTGGGTTAACAAAGACTTAATTTGAGTACAATTTTGGCGCAAGTTAAGCAACTGGGTAAAGAAGCTATATTTTTTCGATCACTAAGGTCACTTCCCCGACCTCGACTCCAAACTTAACAATAGATGTGCGGTTTATCAAGCGCGATTGTGTAACCAGGTACATCCAATCATCAAAATTCACTTTTAAAGTACTGCCATCGTATGGAAGCTCTACATCGTAATTCCAATGAAATACGCTGCCATCACTTCTACCTTTTGCAGTACCTATAACATCATCTGCCACACCCGTTAAACTATTGTCTTCGTTTAACGTTATTTTCCAAATACGCTTTTGAGTTTCGCCATCGTCATAAACAAAGTCTTCTTCAATAACGCCCTGGTTACCATCCCAGCTCGCATTCATATCTACGACAAGCTTGCGGGTCAATTCACCCTTAAAGTCTTGTACAACACCGTAGGCTTTCAAATTTCCACTAAAAAATGTTTTAAAGTCAAAGTTTGGCGATGTATTTTTATAATGCTCTACATTTGGTGCCGAACAGCTTATCAGCAACAAAGCAGATAAGCATACAAGAGCTGTTTTAAACGCGTTAAATACATTCATATTAATTCCCTAATAGTTGCTTTCGTAGTTTCGGCTCTGAGGTTTTTTCATCCAGCCAAATGGCTAAAAAATCACTCGAAAATTGAGGTTCATTTATTTCGCCAATTTTTTCATCATTATGATAAAAAGTACTCATACCCTGCTCATTTGTGACTAACGTTAGCGAATCACCTTGTCTAATATCAGGCCAAATAGACAATAATTTACTGTCGTATTTGTCTGCTAGCTCTTTTTTTCCAATATGCTCCCACTGCTCATTTGTTGCTTTTACGATTTCTTTAGCTTCAAAGTCACGTAAATAGGTAAGTTTAAATTTAATAGGATGCGTTCCTGCGCTGTAATTACCTGAAGGGGTAAATAAAACCGCGTCATATACATCCCAAAATAAATACTCCATTCGTGCTTCGCCTACTTTGTTAAACTGTGTGTTAGCTAAAACAATTGAAGTTGTAAGCAAATAAAAAGTAACTGCCTTTAGTAAAAATTTCAAAATAAGCTCCCTTGAGTCAATGAGTAATGTTACGAAATGGGAATTGTGGGCGATCAGCGATTTATGAATAACTTGATTTTTTGGTTTATAAAAAGAATAACAGTAAACACTGTAGACCAAAGCGCACCGTAAACGAGCCAAAACTGCCATAAAGGTAAACCTAAACTTATTACTTCAAAGCGTGCTCCAGCCCAATAACTTGCTGGCGCAAAAGCCATGCATACTAAAAAGGCCTGCCAAAGCTTTAATTTACTCAAAAAAACCATAGAAGTATTTAAAGAAAGTAATAACGCAGCCCATAAAAAGACGAGCCATAGAGGGAAGGGATAAACTTTAAATTCTAACAAGCCTAACTTTACTGCTATAAATTCTAATAATAGTGCTAAAGGTAGGGCTTTAATAAGAAGTAAGGTGTCTTGTTTTTTTTGTTTTGACAACCAAAACATTAAAACAATAATCAATCCGCTAAAAAGTAGCGAATCAGCTTCAAGCAGCAAGGATAAAAACCACACTGCTTGAAATAAAACAAAATTAGTAACCGAGCGCAATATCATCGTTATCGCTAACAAAACGTGGTTTACGCGCCATTAAATGCACCGTACTTGTTGCTCTAGCTCTAAACGCGCCTTCGCAATAAGCAAAATAAAACAACCATAAACGATAAAAACGTTCATCAAATTTTGAGCGGTCCAAATCAGGCCAACTTTTTATAAAACGGCTTCGCCAGTCTGCTAATGTTCTTGCGTAGTGTGCACCAATATCATTAACAGTATGAATTACCATGTCGGTATTATTTTTAATCTGCTCACTCATTTCATTAAGTGATGGCAAACACCCGCCTGGAAAAATATACTGCTGAATAAAATCAGAGTTTTTTAAGTAATGCTTATAACGCTGATCGCCAATAGTTATAGCTTGTATGAGCATGGCACCGTCATCTTTTAACAATTCACCACATTGGGTAAAAAAGCTAGGTAAGTACTCATGGCCCACCGCTTCTATCATTTCGATAGAAACAAGCTTGTCGTACTTTCCTTTCAATTGCCTGTAATCAAGCTTAAGTAATGTAATTTTACTTTCAAGACCAAGCTCTGAAATTTTATTAGCGACATAATCATGTTGCTCATCAGATATGGTTGTTGTTGTTACATGGCAATCGTAATGTGTGGCTGCATATATAGCAAAAGCCCCCCACCCTGTACCAATTTCAATTACTGAATCATTTTTTTGAAGCTCAACTTGCTCACAAATGCGTTTAAGCTTGTATTGTTGAGCCTCTTCAAGTGTCGCTTCTTTTGTAGGATATACAGCACTTGAATAAAGCATTTCTTTACTCAAAAATGATTCGTACAAATCATTACCTAAGTCGTAATGAGCAACGATGTTTTTCTTAGAGCCCGATTCAGAATTTTTATTTTTTATGTGATTAAACCGGTGTGCAATATTACTAAAAAATGCGAATTTCTTCTCAAACTCATCAAGTTGCTTCTCATTTATAGCAAATATCTCAATGAAAGAGGTTAAGTTGTCACAAGACCAATGCCCCAAAATATACGCTTCACCAGCGCCAACGCTCCCAGATAATGCAAATGCCTTATACATAGCTTTATCGTTTACTATAATCGTTGCTTTTAGCGCTGAGGATGGGTCACCAAAAACTGTACGCTCGTTTGCATCTACTAAAATAACTTGGCCTGTTTCAATTGACGAAAAGGCTTTAGTCACTAATTTTTTATATATGTTAGTTAACCAGTTTGTGCTTTGTTCGCAATTTAAGCTCGACACTTTATCCATTGAAATACCTATTAATTGTCCTGACTATCTACGTTCTTTATGGCTTGCCTGAGTGACCTAAAAAAGGAACTCGTTTTATAAACAACTTTAACGCTTGATAATAAATACCTTTGAAAATAGACCATGTCATGGCCGGAAAACGTTTAAATAACTTATTAACTTCTTCTTTAGTAAGTTCTTTACGCTTTAAGCGAAGTGTAGCATCAAATAATAGCTCTTCATTTCGCTTATTTTCAATGTGTATCAATGTTTTATCAGGCGATTGCTTAACATGCCAATGATAGTTCATATCTAGATTCATAAAAGGTGATACGGAAAAAACCTTTTTAAAGTTCACTTTTTTTTCTAAAGGTACTAAATAATAATGACGTTCGTTCCATGGTGTATTACTTACTTCAGCAATCATGTATTTAAAACAGGTGTCGTTATGACCAAAAAAGTAAAAATTAACAGGACTAAAATATACACCAAAACAACGAAGTTGCCCAAGCATGTAAATATGAGTAAAGGTTTCAGTAATACCTAAATTGGCAAGTTGTTCGTGTGCACGCTCAATAAGAGGACGTTTAGCAAGCTGTGAGGTGCCTTTAAGATAATCAGCTTCATTAAACTTTAACGCCTTTAAGCCTGACGTACCTATGTGTTTATGCACACCATTTAGTTGTTGAGGATTATTTAAATCTACCCACATCATATATAAAGGGTAACTAAAGCGATGTTCTTTAACAGCAAAACGGCGATGTTTAACATCGCCTAAATACACTGCACTAGTCAAATTCGACCCCAAGTTGCTTGGCTACATCTACACCACTATGTACGCCATCTTCATGAAAACCATTGTACCAATAAGCGCCACAAAAATAACTATTGTTGTGTCCGTCAATACTGTGTTTAAGTTTTTGAGCCGCAATAGACTCTTGGTTAAATACAGGGTGGTGATAAGTAAACTCGCGCAAAATTTTACTTTGGCTTATTCCTTCAAGATGGTTAAGCGTTACACAGAACTGTGTATCTGATTGTATACCTTGCAAAATATTCATTTGGTAAGTTACAACAGCGGCTTTATCAGTGTTGTTGTTAAGTAGGTAGTTCCAGCTTGCCCATGCCGCTTTTCTATCTGGTAAAAGGTTTGTATCGGTGTGCAACACCACTGAGTTCTCAGTGTAAGCTATTGCACCCAATACTGACTTTTCTTGCTCAGTAGCATCACCCAGTAGTGCAAGCGCCTGATCTGAATGACAAGCAAATATTACTTTATCAAATTTACTTTGCTCACCATTGGCAAACTCTATTGTTACTTCATCATTTTGCCGCGTAACTGATTTAATATTTGTATTAAGGTTAATTTTGTCGGCAAAACCTCTGATCAGCGGCTTTATGTACTGACGAGAGCCTCCTGGTACTACATACCACTGTGGTCTATTGGTTACATCTAAAAGCCCATGATTAAAGAAAAACTTAACAAAAAACTCAACGCCTACGTTTTCCATTTCTTTAATACTGGTAGACCAAATAGCCGCGCCCATAGGAAGAATATAATGGTATTTAAAAAAGTCATTAAACTGGTTATCGTTAAGCAATTGCCCTAATGATTGATCAGACTGGTAATCACCTTTTTCATGCATTGCTTTGCACAGTTTGTTAAACCTAACAATGTCGTACAATAATCGCCAAAACTTAGGTCTAAAAATATTACGACGCTGTGCAAATAAGCTTGTAAACGTATGTCCATTGTATTCAAAACCAGTGGCTTCGTTATGCACACTAAAGCTCATCTGGGTTGTTTGTTTATCAATACCAATGCGCGAAAGTAGCTTTTCAAAATATGGGTAAGTTCGGTCATTAAATACAATAAAGCCTGTATCTATTGCGTATTTGATGCCACACACATCAACATCAACCGTTGCTGTATGGCCACCTATGTAATCATTTTTTTCAAATACGGTTACATCGTAATGTTTGTGAAGCAAATGCCCACATGTTAAACCAGATACACCAGTTCCTATTATTGCTATTTTTTTCAACGGGCTAATCCTTTTGCGATTTTAAGCCAAATCGGCAGTGGTAAAATGCGTAAAGCTTTTAATATAAGTGTAAAACGATAAGGGAAATGAACGTCTTTGCGGCGTTTTTGAATACCCTTAATCATGTAGTCAGCTGCTTTTTCAGCAGTAACGGCCATAGGCATCGGGAAATCATTTTTATTAGTAAGTGGCGTTTTTACAAACCCAGGATGAACTAAAGTCACATCAACATCATTTAAATCAACCGCTAAGCTTTTTGCTAAGTAACTTACACCCGCTTTTGATGCGCCATAAGCTTCTGAACGAGGTAGCGCAAGGTAAGTAACACTTGAGCTGACCAAAACAAGTTGGCCGCCTGGATTTATTTTAGGAAGTAACGCCTCAAGGCAATACCCCATAGAAAGTAAGTTAACGTTTATTACACGCTCAAACAACGCGCTATCAAAGTTGCGCGCATCATCTATATATTCACAATTACCAGCGTTTAAAATAACACGGTCAAAATGAGGAAAGCCAACTGTCGACTCTTTTATATCTTGCAGGTTAGTTGCATCAAATTTACATGCTTGGATATTGTCGTATTTAGCAAGCTCGGCGAGCTTATCACTATTACGGCCGCAAGCTATAACAGTGTCTCCTAGCTGTGCATATTTAATTGCTAGCTGCTCGCCAATACCTGATGTAGCACCCGTTATAAGTGTGATCATAATTAACCTGCCCTTTTATCAATTAGCTTTATAACGCTACCAAGTAAAGGAATGTGTTTGTATAACAACTCGCCCACATTAAAGTAGTCTCTGTGCTTAATAATTTTGCCATCTTTAAAAATAAGCTTACTATGACCGGCTACCGAGATAGTTTTACCTGATGAAAGCTTTGGATGTGCATAATGCATAGTCCAATAAATAAAAGCATTGTTACCGCTATTAAACGAATCACTAATATCAAACTGGCAATGCTTAACATTGCTGTATAAGTTAGCAAAGTACCTGCGCAATTCTACAATGCCGTTAATTTCATGCATCGGGTCTATAAACTGTATGTTGTCACAGTAAATATCACTCAATAAATCAAGATTAGTGCTATCAAGCTGTTGGTATATTTCAACAAATTTATCTACTGGTAACTGGTTATCCATATCACACCTTAAATGCAGCAAGTGCACGTTCTCGTGCCGCTTTATGATCAACTATTGCTGGCCAGTAACATTCCTTATCTTTGCCTGTTGCGGCTAAATAAGTGTGTGGAAAATGAATGTGTTTACCTGGCACGTTTTCAAGCTCTGGCAAATACTTACGGATAAACTTGCCCGTTGGATCAAAGCGCTCGCTTTGTCTGATAGGATTAAAAACTCTAAAATAAGGCTGAGCATCACAGCCCGTACTTGCAGCCCACTGCCAACCACCATTATTTGAGGCTAAATCGCCATCAATTAAGTGCTGCATGAAAAAGCGTTCACCTTTACGCCAGTCTATTAATAAATGTTTAGTTAAAAAGCTTGCAACAACCATTCGTAAACGATTATGCATCCAACCGGTTTGCTTAAGTTGTAGCATTGCTGCATCCACTAATGGGTAACCTGTACGCCCTTCGCACCATGCTTTAAAATCGCTTTCGCTTTTACGCCACACTACAGCATTATACTTTTCGTTAAAGTTATCGCCGCGCGAAAGCTTCGGAAATTCAGCAATTAAATGCCTGTAAAATTCGCGCCAAACAAGCTCGTTAATCCACGTAAACGTTTTACTTTTTGATGTAGTTAAAATATCAGGATAACGCTGCTGAATATTAATAAGCAGTTGCTTTGTGCTTACAGTACCTAGTGCTAAATACGGGCTTAAACCCGATGTGCCTTTTACACTTGGAATATCACGCTGGTCGTCGTAACTTGTAAGTTTGTCGCATATAAAATTATCAACTACCGTAGAGAGTGTTTCGTCGTCAACCGGCCACTTATCTGAGCACCCATCACTTTTTAGTAAATCACTCTCGTCAAACTCAATAGGGTCAGAAGTTAAAGGCCATTGTGGCAAACTAAAGTGTGTATCTTGATACTGCTTTAACCATGCACGTTTAAAGGGAGTAAACACTTTATACATTTCATTACTTTGATTTTTGACCGTTCCAACAGGTGCAATTAAATCACCTTCGTACAAAGTAAAAGTAATAGAAAGCTCATCGCATTCGTGCAAAATTGCTTTATCGCGGTTTACTTCATTAAGCTCATATTCTGTATTAGCAATTACGTGTTTTACATCGTTTGCTTTACAAAAGTTAATAAGCTCGCGCGTACAATCACAAAAGCTAGGCGCTTCAATAATATGTAAAGTAATACCGTAATCAGCAAGTTGTGATTGAAGATAAGTAACTCGGCGCTTGAGTAAGTCAATCTGAATAGGCGCAGCTTGGTGTTGTTGCCACTGCTTTTCAGACACAAAAAAAATGGCGTGTTTAGCGCCATTATTTAGCGCTTGAATTAACGCTTCGTTAGAAAAAAGGCGCAAATCGCGCCTAAACCAAAATAATGTATCCATTAAATACCAAATCGTAATTTTAAATCGTGAGGGTATGGGTTAAAAAACACCTGTTTTTCAAGGTACTCATTCGGATGAACTTTCAAATGATGTTTTAACAAGGTAAGTGGTACATACAATGGCACCAATCCTTCGCGGTATTCGTCTATGGCATCACGAAGTTCTTGTTTTTCAACCTTTGATAAATCATTTTTAAAGTAGCCTTGTAAATGCATTAGGGTGTTGCAATTATTTCTTCGAGAAGCAGGCTTTTTCAGACCCGTCATCAAACCTAAAATATATTCATCAGCAACTGCATTTATGTCGTCACCTACGAACGTTCCAAGCAGATTACCCAAATCTCGATAAGCTTGGTAATTATGAGCCATCAACAAGTACTTATACTGAGAATGAAATTGAGTAAGCTTGTGAACCGTTAGTGGTTCTTGTACCAACTTTTGCCAATTTTTAAATACGTAAATTCTCATTACAAAGTTTTCACGTAAATGCATGTCATTTAAGCGACCGTTTTCTTCACATGGCAATAATGGGTTGTGCTTCATTATTTGCTCAGCAAAAAAACCAATGCCTTCAGAAGTATTACCCGTGCCTGCTTCGTTGTATATTTTAATGCGCTCCATGCCGCAGCTTGGACTTTTTGCGCAAAATACAAACCCGCTCAACTCTTTAGCTTGTTCTGTTGCAACTTTTTTACCATACTCGGTAAGTTGTTGACCTACATCTCCAGTGCCATCTGGGCGACATACTTTAATAGTATCTCCCACTTTAACTTGGCGAATAGTTGGACGAGGTATTGGTAAACCTACCGCTACCTCCGGACAAAACCGTGTATATTCAACGTGTTTACCTAACTCATCCATACAGAAGTTTGACTTTTTATGACCTGTGTCAAATCTAACTTTTTCGCCTGCTAAGCAGGCGCTTATACCTATTTTTATTATATCTGTGTGCATAAATTCTCTTAGTAAATCAAATTACCTATTGGATTTAGTAACTTGCTGAAGCCCTTATTAAAATGTAGCGCACTACTGACAACTGTAAAGCACAAACAACCATCTTTTGTTAAAGGTGTATGTTGGTGACTACCATCTTGCCATATAAAGTCACCTGGGACATATTTTCCTTCTTCATCACTAAACTCGCCATCTAGGAGTAAAGTAACTTCAAAGCCAGTGTGCGTGTGTTCTGGTATTTCACCACCAGCATCAATATGTAACAAGCTAGAACGTAATGGGCCATCATCAAGTGCAATACGAGATCTCGCAAGCTTACCCACTTGGGTAAATTTACTGTGAGAAATACGCGTTAGCGCACGTGGAAGCTGATAGTTATGCTCATTAACTTTAATAGAAACAGGCTCTACTTCATAAACTTCGTCGATAGAATCATCAGACATGATCATATCGAGAACATTTAGTTCAAATTCTTCAAGTAAATCAGATTTCTCAGTTTGAGGTTTCTCAAATTTAGCAGGCTCTTCACTAAATAATGCATTTGCATTACTTGCTTCAATTTTAGCTACTTTAGCTTGGCACACAGGGCACATGTCTACGTGAATAGAAACGGCTAAACTCAATGATGTAGCAAGTGATGCATCGCAATACTGTGTCAGTAAAGTTTCACTCGGGTGATGTTTAATCATGCTGATCTCCCATTTCATTACGTAATTTTTGCAAGGCCAAACGTAAACGTGATTTTACCGTGCCTACTGGAATATTAAGTTGATGTGCAAGTTGCTCTTGCGACATGTCTTGAAAATAAACGCCTCTTACCACTTCGCGTTGAGCAATAGGTAATTTGTCTAAATAACGTTTAATTTGTTTATCTTCTAAATGATCACTGTATTCGTGATGTGTATCTTGTGATTCGTTTAATAACGGCCAAATATCTTCGCTTATATTTTCTTCTTTATTACTTTTCATTTTACGAAGCATATCGAATGAAGCGTTACGCATAACGGTATAAACCCACGTAGTAGCCGCACCTTTATCACTGTGATACAAATGTGCTTTACGCCAAACAGATGTTAACGTCTCTTGCACTAGCTCCATTGCTTGAGCTTCAACACCAAATTGCTTAATTCCAAAGCGTTTAATTTTTGGCGCAAAGTATTCAAATAAATAGGAAAATGCTTTTTTATCGCGTGACTGTGCAACATCTATAAGCGCTTGCATGAGTTCTTTACTCGGCGTTTCTGGCATGGCAGTGTACTTACCTGTATTAGGTTCACAACGTGGTGATTGTTGTTGACTTACCATAATAATTTATCCCGTTATTGCTTTTGTATTAAGTAATACGGGCAATAATTAATTTAGGATCATAAAATTTAGGCAAATTCGTTATTAATCACAGTATGGAGGAAATTCAGTAAGTTATCAAAGTTCGTTTCAAACGCAAGTTGCTGTTTTTTCTCAATAGAAATAGGTAGGAGCTCAAGCCAACGAGCTGCAATCCAAGGCAGTTTGTCAAAGTGAGTTTTTTTGTACAGCAAATTAAGTTCCGGATTACTTTTAAACACGTTTAAAAGCGCATCATGCAATAAGTCATGTTCGCCAACTGAGTTGTTAGAATCCTTATACCAATATGGCGTATTACAAGAAGACACCAAACCATGTCGCAGTTCGTCCTCGTCTTGATAAACGTCATTTATTTGAACGCTTTGAGAAGCAAACACATCGATTAATAATACATCGTTGTCGTCTTGGTCAAAATCAATAATATCAACAAGGCAACCTTGCGCGCTTATATTAAATGGCGTGTCGTGCTCAAATGTACAAAGCACAAACCCTGTATTGTTTTTTAATGCGGTTTTAACCATATTTAAATAGCGAGGCTCAAATATGCGTAATCGCGTATAGCCTTCAGGTAACATAAAAATGGGTAATGGAAAAATCGCACGTTTCATAAAGTCTACTTCTTTCAAACACTCTGCCTTTATTTACGTGCGCTTTTGCTAAGTCGATCAGCTTTGTATGAATCGAATTAATTACCAGCTATATAATTGGCTAAAGATTAAACCAACCTCCCATAGCTTTAAACACTTGAACCGAGTAATAAGCGCTAATCATACTGACTACGGGTGCTAACATTAATGCAAATAATCCAAGTTCACTGCTCATCGTTTTAATCCTTTAAATAATTTATTTTGCGTTTTTAATACTAGTGTCAGTATTTTTAGGCGTTGTGCTATGTGTTAAAACGGGCTCATCTAATAAACCCTCTAAAACAGTTTTAGCATCAAAATAAAGCGTTTCCTTTAGTGATTTTTCAAGCTCGATTGTGGTTTGCTTTACGTAGCTTGCTACACTTTGAGTTAATATATCAGTTACATCTAGGTCCACTTCTGTTGCATGTACTTGCGCAGAACCTAATACTAATAAACTTGCCATAGCGATTTTAATTGAATGTTTCATAATGGTATTCCTTGTTTGTGTATTGTTTAGACGTAGTTACATATTCAAGGGTTGTGCCAACATAAAAATAAATCGTAAGCAACTGTAATTAAACAACTTTACATACATCTCTTTAATTTAAAAAATTCATACCTTGTTAATTTAACCATTTAATTTAATTTTTTGACTACTTTTTAGTTAATAAATAAAAGGGTTTAAATGTATTAATACCGTCACACTAAATACATTTAGCGTTTATAAAAACGTCATATCTACCCGCTAAAGTGCACACCACTATAAATAATTCAAAAAGTGCAGTATGACCCTTTCATCACGTCGAAATTTCTTAAAAACCTCAGCAGCAAGCATATTTACCGTCGCAGTATCGAGTGCCATTACAGGTTGTGCTCAAACATTAACAAACAAACCACTATCGGCTATTGAATTTAAACACGGTGTAGCCAGTGGCGATCCGCTCAGTAATGCTTTAATAATTTGGACACGTGCAACTACTTCTCAATCAAATTTTGAAGTTACTGCTGCTTGGGAATTGGCAAGTGACTCTCAATTTAAAAACATCATCCGCAGCGGGCGCGAACAAACAGATAAAAGCAGAGACTTTACAATAAAAATAGATGTGCAAGAACTTACTCCAAACACAGAGTACTTTTATCGGTTTATGGGTTTAAATACACAAAGCCCAATTGGCCGTGCTAAAACACTACCAATAAATAACATTGAACAAGTAAAAATGGCTGTTGTGTCGTGCTCAAACTATCCTGCTGGGTACTTTAATGCCTACACCGATGCCGCTAAACAAAAAGATTTAGATGTGGTACTGCATTTGGGAGATTACATTTACGAATACCCAATGGGCGGATACGCTACCGAAAATGCTGAAAAAATTGGCCGCCAATTAGCAGCCGATAACAGTGGTGAAATTATTACCCTTAGCGACTATCGTAAGCGCTATGCTATTTACAGAACAGACCAAGGCCTTCAAGCTCTTCACGCTGCAGCGCCTTTTATTGCAATATGGGATGATCACGAAGTTACCAACGATACCTATAAAAGTGGTGCTGAAAATCATACCCCTGATGAAGGTGACTTTTTTAAGCGCCGTGCAGCAGCTATTCAAGCCTATTACGAATGGCTGCCAATTAGACCGCCTATGGGCGAACAAAGCCCGCAAATATACCGCACCTTCGATTTTGGTAATTTAATAAGCTTGCACATGCTAGATACGCGCGTAATAGCACGCGATAAACAACTCGCTTACAGCGACTATAAAAACCTAGAGACCAAACAAATGGATGTTGCGCGCTTTGCCAGTGATTTAAATAATCCAAGTAGGCAGTTACTAGGTAACACACAACTAAACTGGCTCACGAGTGCAATAACTAAATCAAATGCAAAATGGCAAGTATTGGGCCAGCAAGTATTGATGACTAAAATGTGGCTACCTACTGAAATATTCTCGCAATCCGATCGCACTAAAATACCTCAGGTGTTAAAAGAGCTTGTTGCCATTAAAAAAGCCGTGTTAGCTAATAAAGCAGTCACACCTGAGCAACTCGCACGCGTAAATACTTTAATGCCTTACAATTTAGATGCGTGGGATGGTTACCCAAGCGAGCGCGAAGCATTATACAAAAGCGTTACCGCATTAAATAAAAAGTTAGTCGTGGTTGCAGGTGATACGCACAATGCGTGGCATGGCACATTAAAAAATGCAAAAGGCGAAAGCATAGGAGTAGAATTTGCAACACCAGGTGTTACATCCCCGGGGATGGAGCATTATTTAGCGCTTAATACAGCACAAGCAAAGCAAATGGCTGACTCGCTTTCATTGTTAATAAACGACTTAAACTATTGTGACTTATCACACCGTGGATATATGTTACTGACTATTACTAAAGAGCAAATCACAACCGATTGGCGCTATATAGATAACATAAACTCCCCTAGCTACAACATCATTAATCAACACCAAAGTGTTTATAAAGGCTAATACTTTTAAAAAGAAGGTAAATGTATTATTTACCTTCTTCACATATTTTATAAAACGTGCTTAACTACAGCTATAGATAAGCGTCCACGAAGCATCACTTCCTGGAATGCTGTTTGTATACCAATTTGCGCTGTATGCATTACCTTGATATTGCATTTTATCGTCGGTGTTATTGTGAGTAAACGGACCACCTGAGTAATCTTTTTTTACCCAATTAGGATATGCATTAATACCATTACAATCTGTTGAACTTACAACACTGCATCCGTTTGTATCAACACTTGTACCAGCGGGTGTATCTGGGCACTGATCAATATCATCATTCACTCCATCGTTATCCGCATCGCTTTGTGGTTCAACTACTTCAACAACGCAACCTACATTATTAACAGTTTCACCTGCAGGTGTATTAGGGCATTGATCAACACTATCGCTAATACCATCACCATCGCTGTCAGTTACTGCACAACCAATACTATCAACCGTTGTACCTGCGGGAGTATTATCGCACTGATCAAGGCTGTCACTTATACCATCGCCATCAGAGTCTAAAGCAACCGTACTACCACCCCAACCTTGAATGATCTCTTTAACTTTAGCGCCTGAAGCGGTTAATGAATTCCAACTACCGCCTGGGGTAAATAACGAAGCACCTTCGTTTTTATCGTTTAAAGCCCAGTTAGCGTGGCTAATATTGTTTGTTTTAAAAAATGCCTTCCATGCATCAGTTTCATTAGCATTAACACCAGCATTGCCATCAGCATTAACTGTTCCCCACTCTGTAGCAAATAGTGCAATGCCGTTATCGAGTGCTGTTTGTGCTTTATTTCGATACGATTGACCATGCGTGCCAGCATAAAAATGCAGAGTGTAAGCAATATTGGCGCGATCTATCGGATTTTGTGATGCCACATCCACATCTTGCTACCACGTAGGCGTACCAACCACAATTAAGTTATCAGGGTCGATTGCTCTAATTTTATCAATAACTGTTTCTGCGTAAGGCTTAATATCGTTAGCCCACGAGATTTGTAACGACTCATTATAAATTTCATAAATAACATTGTCGTACTGCCCATATTTAGTAGCTACGTCTTCAAAAAAGCGAACTGCAGTTGCTTGATAGGTATGTGCTTCATGGCTATGAAAATCAATAATAACGTACATATCTTCGCTAATAGCTGCGTTTACAACAGTATCAAGACGGCTCATATTGCCCTGCCAATCAAAGTTCAAACTACCACCAGTACTCGTACCATGCCCAATAGCTGCACGAATTAATGTTGCATTAAATTCAGTTTTTGCCTTTGCTACTGTTTGTGCTGTATAGAACTTTTCAGCGCCCCACCCCGTATTACTCCAAAATCGGCTAGGTCCTGCAAAGCTTGTGTTTTCTCCACCTGCAAGAATTTGATTCCCACTCACGTTAACTTCTCAACAGCGGCATTGGCCATGGTTGAGCACCCTAATAATAAAGCTAACGATAAGCTCGCCACTTTAAAATCCTTTCTTTTATGATTATTTGAACTGTTATTCATCGTATTTCCTTAAATTGAAATTATCAGTCGTCATTGCTTGATGTAATAAATTGACACAAAACCAATACTTAATAGTTAAAAAAAGTTAATTTGGCGAGCAAAAAGTATCATTTATTTATTAACATTAAATGAATAAAAAGGAACAAGGAGAAGGGTTTTAATTAACTAAGTATCAACAAGTGAGCAATTTAACGAGGTTTGAGGATTTTACTGGGTATATACAGGTATTTACACGATGTTTACATGGTGCAGGCAAAAATCTCGGTTACAAAAAATATGTATAAAAATGGAAAAAGCGGTAATAATTATTACCGCCATCAATAATAGCTAAATATCAGGGATAAATATGCGGGAAGAAAATTAATAAGCCAACCAAACCGAGTTCTGATTAACTGGCTTATTTTTTAGTGGGCAGCGCTTTTCTGCCCAAACGATATGCATCGGCTATGCTCAGCACCCAAATTATAATCATTAAAGGTACGTACTTATATTCAGCGAGGTGAGCGCAGGCGTTAGATGGTTGTTGCGCGGCTTTTAAAATGGCCGTAACCGACATGGGTATTTTTCCGTTTACAATTTCATTTGCAGTACACTGTGCAATCGCAAATATATCTTGAAAGGTTAAAATTAAAAGAACAGAGAATACACCCGCAAAAATAGCGCCTATAAGGTGTTTTCTTAAAGAAAAATGCCCCGCTCCAGGATAAACAATGGCGGTAAGTAAAGCAGCTTTTAGATCTTGTTTCATTTTTACCTAATATAAATTCACTTTAACGTGATCACATAAAAAAGCCACTTTGCAGTGGCTCAATTAAAATATCAAGTAGTTAAATGTATTATTGTCCGCCAAACCCGAGAGTTAACTCAATACCAACAAAGCGAGGTGCCCCTGCAACAAATGTTGGGTTGCCAAATCCCCCTCCAGTATTACCTGCATCAACTAAATACTCTTTATCTAATAAGTTACTGGCAAATACACTAACGGCCCAATCATCATCACTTGCAATTCCTAAGCGCGCACTGACTAATCCAAGCCCAGGTTGGCTAATATCTAAGCCTGATATTGGCGCATTTGCTGGCTCAAAATACACTTCAGAGCGGTAGCTATATATTAAAGAGCTCGTTAAATTAAGTGAGTTCGACAATTCTGTTGAATAAAACAGCCCCGTACTAAACGTCCACTCTGGTTGTAATCTAAATTTATTGCCTGCGAGGTTACCGTTATTACTATCATTATCTATTTCAGCATCAAGGTAAGCCGCATTGGCAAATACCTCAAACTCATTATTAATTAACGCCCTTACTTCAGCCTCTGCGCCAACATTAGTGGCAGAGCCCGCATCTGCAGAAAACGCAACGCCTTCATCATCCTGTAACGTAACCTGAAAGTTAGAGTAATCTTGATAAAATACAGCGACAGAGTAATCTAAACGCCCGTCAAGCGCTTTGCCTTTAATACCGGTTTCGTAGTTCCAAATAATTTCCGCTGGGACTTCTGATATAGAAGCTTCGACACTCCCTTGTTCATCGTTAGCCGAACTTACTTCAAGTACTTCCGAACGACGCCCTTTTGAAACAGTCGCATACATATTTGTAGTAGGGTTTATTATATAAAGCGCATTAAAACGTGGCAGCCAATCATCATAATCAGCATCGCCATAGAATGTTTCACCATTTGTATCAACCGTAAACAATGGCGCTTGTGTTAAAACACTATTGGGTGCTGCAGAGCTATAACCACTGCGCTTTTCTTCTTTTATATAACGAAGACCCGCTGTTAACTCTAGTGCCTCAGTTGCAGCATAAGTTACATCAGCAAACGCTGAGTACGCTTTGTTTTCACCATAGTTTGTAAACTCTAGTGAATATGGCAACTCGTTTACTACACCACCTGTTAATACTGGCGTTAAAATATTAACGCTACCATCATTATTAATACAAGGAACACCTGAGCCCAATACGCCTAAGCAATTTAAAAATATAGACTCCTCTGTACTAAATGGAATACGCTGGCTACCATCTTCTTCAAAGTAACTCACACCAAAAATACTAGTGAACTTATTCTGCGTATAAACAGCGCGTAATTCTTGGCTAAATTGATCGCCCTCAGCAGCTTCTGCAAATTCTAAAAACCATGCTTGCGTACCATCAGCATCAAACACTTCTAAAGAATCAAAATTACGCCCTGCAGTAATTGAGGTGATTGTTAAATCGTTACTTACATCCCAATTTACAGTCAAATTTAAATCGTTAACTGTGCGCTCCACACCTAAGTCTTTTTTTCCAAACAAAGACTCTGCATACGGACTACCTGGCATTTCAACAAAGCTATATGGACTTGTATCACCACCGGTGGGTGCATAAAGCCCATTTTTAAAAGATGTACCCGAGTCATCATTTTTTTCATACGTATACACCAAATCAATCGTTACATCGTCACTAGGTGTAATACGTAAAGACGGACGATAAGAAAAACGCTCAATAGCATGCATGTCATCTTGCTTAAACCCAGCCGGATTTTGGGAGTTACTATCTCCTGCAATATTTTTTATAAACCCATCACGTTCACGATAAGTAAAAGCAACACGGCCTTGCAATAAATCATTGCCACCCGTTACAAAGCCACTAGCACCTTTGGCTGAGTAATTACCAACGGATGCTTTTAATTGAGCCGAAAAATCTTTTTCTGGTTTACGTGTTGCTACACTAATAGCACCTACAGAAGCTGCTGTTCCAAACAGTGTCGCTTGTGGTCCCTTAACAACTTCAATCCCTTCTACATCAAAAAGCTCAAAGTATGAGCCACGAGAGCGTGATACATCTGCTCCGTTATAATAAATAGACACACGAGGGGATGATTGAGACGACCCACTATCAGACGTAATACCACGAATTACAAAACCCGGGTTGTTAGGGCTTTGCTCTTGAATAACAAGCCCTGGTGTTATTTCAGATAAAGTATCTAGTTCGCCAATACCTAAGCTTTCTAAAAAGTCGCCATCGTAGGCACTTATTGTTATGGGCACATCTTGTATTGATTGCGCACGCTTTTGAGCAACAACCACTATTTCATCAAGTTCTTTATTTATGGTTTGATCTGCAAAACTATTTGTTGATGTAACGCAAATCATCGCCACAGACAATTTAGTAAATTTAAGAAAAGGCCGTGTTGTTAATTTATTTTTCATGTTTTTCACTGTTCGTCCGGTTAATTGTTTTTAGGAATTACCAGTAATCTAACGAACTATTACGACTTTTTTACGTCTTATTAATTACGCATTGGTTAAATTGATGTTTCAACTTTATGAAAAACAATAAATTATTGTATTCATATAAAAATTATAATATTGAAAAACTCAGCGTACACTTGTACACTAAAATTCATTCAAATAGTGGTAGGATCTGTCATGTCGTTAGAAGCGCCCTATTCTAAAAAAGAAGAACAACTAAACGTAATCAGCCATGCACTCGGTATTATATTTGCCGCGTGTGTTATGTGGGATTTATTTAGCCAAGCCACCAGCACTAAAGCGTATGTTAGTACTGCAATTTATGGCAGCAGCTTATTTGTGCTGTTTTTGTCATCCACTTTGTACCACGCGAGTATTCAACCGCGCTTAAGAGCCTTTTATAAAAAGTGCGATCACTGCGCCATATACTTATTAATTGCTGGCACCTACACTCCCTTTTTATTAATCTCATTAACCGGTGCTTGGTCATGGGCAACACTTACATTTATTTGGAGTGTTGCACTGGCGGGCGTTGCGTACAAAGTATTTGTAAAAAACGGTAATAAAAAAATATCACTCGCCACCTACTTACTCATGGGCTGGTTTGCACTGGCTATTGTATATCCGCTTTATTCAAGTGTTGATGTAAAAGCACTTTACTGGCTACTTGCCGGCGGCATTTTTTATAGTTTAGGTACATTATTTTACAGCGCTAAAAGCACCCAATTTAGCCACGCTATTTGGCACTTATTTGTTATTGCTGGGTGTGTTTGCCATTATATTTCAATTAGTAATTATGTTTATTAGGCAGGTAAAGCCAATTAGAGTGGTCTGGTTTGAGCGATAACCGGACATTCAGGTGAGTTATCATTAACTTAATAAGAGTCAGGGATACTTTCCTCTTTTTTACATGTTTATATAAGCTACATAAAGCATAATATTTATAGTTGGCAATAATTTACACTATTTGCTATTAGTATACGTTCATAAAATAAGGACGTTTTCACGCTAAAATAGGGAAGTGTCCTCTGATAAAGATGTTATGTGCAAGGAATAAATTTTGGATTCTATGGATGGAATTGATCTTCAAGATTCTTTCGTATTGGGATGGGAAGTTTCAGAAAATCAGTTTTCCATACAACTTGAAGCAAGTATTTGGCCTTCATCAGTTCATTATGCTGAACCCAAAGCAAATGAATACACTTGTTACAAGAAAGCCGTTTTAACCTTTTCTGACTTTTCATCAATATCTTGTGTTAATGGGCAATCGGCAATCGAACCGACAACCGACATTGACGGTTCGATTGACTATGGCAACATAGATAGCTTCATTAAAACAGAGTCAGGTTTTTTCATCTCGGCATGCTTTGGTAATGTCAGTATTAGTAATGGCAAGGTTGTTTTGAATGTTTGCACATAACAAAAAAATTAAGTCACTCACTGCGTTCGCTGGGACGCATACACGCGGGGCGGCTGCGCCATTATGCCCCGCATGCCTGCGCCCCTTATTTAAAAGTTAGGTATTACATGAGGTTTGGAGTCACGCTACTATTTTTAATTTTTTCTTCGCATTCGTATGCGTGTTTTAGTGGTGTTGGTTATGAGCAAAATTGGAGCGATTCAATTAACTTACTTTTTATATCTCTTGTCGTTGGTATTCTTGCAACGATTATTAGGTATTTTCAAAAAGTTAAACGGTTGTATATTCCTATAACATTACTCGTGCTCGCATGTATTCCTTCTGGATTAGAAATGTTGCGTTATGGTAATGGCGATTGTGGCTCTAGTCTAATGCAAGTTGCTAACTAGCCAATTTATACAATGTCTATTGTTTTACTTTACGAGGTTGTAAAGCTACTAAAATTAAGGCTTGGTGTAGGTAATACCTAACAAGCTGTTAAAGCAGGACAAAATTCAAAATTGTGCATATTTTCTGGAAATTACTTTTCGCTAGATAAGGTATTTGCCTGAATTAAAGATTTGTAAGTTATGTGAATTTCTATTAGCTACGGAATTTACTTAACTTCGGAAGAACTTAAATACAGAGGGTTGATGGAGTGTCTCAAGAACAAGATGCATGGGAAAAGTTTTTAAGTTTATGCCAAAAAGGCTTCATCAGTTGTACGTTTTCCGATGAACTTACTGAAGTCTGTGGTGGAGATGCTAATGTTGCTTCAGTGGTTTATTACCACAACAAAGGCAATGCATTGAAATGGATGCGGTCAAAAATGCCTGCACTTAAAGATAAAACTCCAGCATTTTGCGCAAGGTCAGATATGCCCTTACTAAAAACTGTACTAATGTCATTTCCGTGTTAATTTATCAGAAAGAAACATTTTATAAGGCCATCCACCCAAGCTCCGGTGAGTGATGACGCGTTAAGTGCTAGAGGGTGAATTTGAAAATCTAACAAGTTAAACAAAAAATAGATTTACTGGAGCACTTAGGGTTAAAACTCGATTTGATAATAATTCACTCAGTAAGTTTGTTAAGTTTTACGCACTCAAAAAGACAAGTGGTCAAATCATGACTTCAGACATTACAACTACTGACCGTCTTCGTATGGCACATTAATGCCCTTGGAATTGAACTTGAAACTGTTTCTAAATGTTTGAACTAACAAGGAGCTTGTTTGAGTTAAAAAATGACAAAATTCACATATTATAAAAATTTATCTTTATCAGTTATTTCCATCGCATTAGGCCTAGCAATCGGGTTTGTAAATCTAAATCAGGTTAATAGTGGCTTTCCTTTTAAAAGTGACCTTGTAGAAAAAAGTGGTCCTGTTGATTGGGTTCAAGCACATGATTATGGAATACGCTTCGGGTTTGTTAATGATCCAATGAATTTTAATTACCCGTCAAAATCAAATGGGCAAGGCATTGTTGAAGAGTCTCTTTTGAAATCAAAAGATCAGCTTGTTACTATTTTATTTGAGGCTTCTGATACGCATTCGCCAATCTACTCTTCGAAGATATATCATAATTTTTTTGAGTTAAAAGTGAATGGACTGCTTGTTCGTTCTTATGAAGAATCTGAACAAGCTTGGAAGTCAGACAACAAATTGACACCTTTAATTGTTGCTCTATTTTTGTTTGGAGGAACATATATTTGGCGCAAAACAATAAAAGAGTACAAATATACTCGATATTGAAACACAGCTAACTCTCACATCATCAGGCCAGAAGATGCAAATTTAGACTTTACATATCATGATTCATCAATATCTGCTCGTGACACTGTGCGACACCCGCATATTGTTACATTTAGCTTTACCTAAGATAATAGAAAACTTAGTAATAGTAATATTTTAGGTAATTTGTTAAAACTATATAAAGCAGAAAAATGAGCGTGACAACAGCAGAAGTATTCGTGATTAGCGCATTTTAAGATTGTTATGTGTAATGGAGTATACAGAGTATGAATATCGGAATATACATATACGATGACGCAGAAGTTCTTGATTTCTCTGGACCATTTGAAGTGTTAAGTACTGAAAATCGTTTAGGCAATAAAAATTGGAATGTATTTTTGGTTTCTGAAAAACCTGATGTTGTAAAAGCTCGTAGTGGTTTTCCAGTGCACGCACATTTCTCGTTTGAGACTCATCCGAATATTGATGTGCTTATAGTTGTTGGAGGTATACATACAGAGGAAGTTAAAAAGCCTGCTGTAATATCTTGGATTTCGAATGTTGCTAGTACATCAAAAAGAGTCGCATCTGTCTGTACAGGAGCGTTCATTTTAGCTGAAGCTAATTTACTAAATGGTTTAACAGTTACAACGCATTGGGAAGATATAGCCGATCTCAGTGCTACCTACCCGAAATTAAATGTTGTGAGTGATCATCGTTGGGTCTCTCAAGGTAAATATATAACTTCTGGTGGCATATCAGCTGGAATTGATATGAGTTTACACTTAGTGTCAGAACTATCGACCTTAAATTTAGCTGAGCAAACAGCTAAGCAAATGGAGTATCACTGGCAAAAATGCACATAACAACAGGCTAAGTCGTCGTAGTCAGCTTGCCAATAATAGTCATATCACTCCCACCGACACTCACGCATATTTACTTTGTCGTTTTTAAACAATACGCCTTCTGATAATAGCTTTTCACGCTGTTCTTGGTATTTTTCGCTACCTTCAGGGAATGATATTTTACCTTGGCTATTCACTACCCTGTGCCAAGGTATAACTGAGTCGTTTGGCATCACTTTTAATAAGCGCCCCACCAAGCGTGAGTTTTGCGGATAGCCTGCAAGAGCAGCAACTTGCCCATAGCTTGCTACTTTTCCTATTGGTATGCCTGCGATAACAGTATAAATAAGTGTTTCTTTATCAATATCAGCGTTCATTTAAATACGCCTCACTAAGTACTTTAAATTGCTCCCAAATAGTACGCGCTACAGGGCCGTGGTGCATTGCATGCTGCCTAAAGGCTCTAATTTGCGCGCTAAACTTATGCTCTCGATCAGTTATATGTATTTCTTGAAGTAAGCCTGCTTTTATTTCAAGAGCGCAGTGTTCTAGGCTCATCATTGCCCAACCTGCACCTGAGAGTAAAAACGATTTTAAGGTAGATACATCATCAATTTTCATCATGGCGGAGCCTTTTGAGTACGATAGCCTGTCGCTGTCGATACTCAAATCACTTTCAAACATGGCTAAACACGGATACGTTTGTAGTTCGCTATAGGTTAGCTTTTTAGGGAGTACGCCTTTAGCGCTGACAATGCCAATATCGAGCCTGCCTATAGGTACGCTTTCTAAATCGCCTGTCGCATGAAATAAATCAAACCACGGACCAATGCCTAATTCGGCTTGCCCACTATTTACTTGCTCTAACGAAATAAAGCGCTTCCCGCTTGTTAAGCTAAATTCGGTGCTGGTAAACAATCTAAAAGTATTACTTATGATCTCGTTGTAACTCTGCGTATGGCAAAGTTGTTCGTAACAAATTCTAAATTGGGGTTCATTACCGAGTGCCAATTCTTTAGCAAGCTGCGCTAGCTCGTCGTTGGCATGCAGAAGTTGCTGCGCCTCGCGGTGAAAAATACGCCCTTTTTCAGTAAGCTGTAATCGGTACTTACTTCTATCTAGTAACTCAAATCCTATTTTTTCTTCTAGATTTTTAATAGCAAGTGTAAGCGCTGGCTGCGTTTTATGTAGCTTTAGTGCTGCCCCGCTTAAGCTTGCGCTTTGCACTATGGCATCTAAAATTATTAATTGATTCAGCTTCATATAGCACTCTGCAACATTATAAGTAAAACTTATTGAGTTTCTAAGATTTAATGATTTTTATTTTATATGTTTGCAGCGTATGCTGCACTTAATTATTTTGCCATCATTGCAACGGAGAAGACATGAAACTCTTTCGTCTATGTTTTTTAACTACGACTTTATTAAGCTTAATAGCCTGTTCTGAGCCAGAACAACAAGTTAAAGAAGAGCCCATTCGCCCTGTTAAATTATTCAACATAGGTCATGATTCTCAAACTAACATTCGCAGCTTTCCTGCTGAGGTTGTTGCAAACCAAGGCTCTTACTTGGCGTTTAGAGTAAATGGTGAGCTTGTTGAGTTTCCGGTTTTAGCAGGTGAAGAAGTTAAAAAAGGTCAGCTACTGGCAAAGCTCGACCCAGAAGACTTTCAATTACAATACGATGATAGAAAAGCCCGCTTTGAGCTTGCTAAGTCGCAACTTGGTCGTATTGAGCAATTACTTGAAAAAAGAATCGCAAGCCAATCTGAATACGATGAAGCATTAGCCAATATGCAGGTGGCAGAGTCTGCCTTTAAAATTGCCGAAACAAACCTAGAATACAGTGAATTACGCGCACCATTTGCAGGCACTGTGGCTAAAGTATTTGTTAAAAACTTTGAAAACATTCAAGCCAAGCAAAACATTTTACGCTTAGAAACACGCGACTTAATGGATGTAGAAATCCAAGTTCCTGAAAAAATAATAGCGCGCATTAAAAAAGGTACCGATTACCACCCTACCGTTGTGTTTGATGGCTTTTCAAAAAAAGAATACACCCTTGATTTAAAAGAGTGGGATACACAGGCTGATCCAACCACCCTGACCTACCAAGTTGTTTTTTCGCTGCCAGTACCTGATGACTTTAATTTACTTGCCGGTATGACTGGGCGTGTATTTATTGATTTATCTAAAGTTACTAGCTCGCAAGTAGCGTATACAATTTTACCTGTTGAGTCGGTTTTTTCAGAAGCAAAAGAAAGCGTGTCTGATAACGCGTATGTGTGGTTATACAACCCAGAAACAGGTGTTGTTAATAAGCAGGCTGTAAAAGTAGGACAAGTTCACCGTGATGGTATTGAAGTACTTAGCGGCATAAAAGAAGGCCAAATGGTTGTATCTGCCGGTGTACATTCATTAGATGAAGGCATGAAAGTACGTCCATGGAATAAAGAGCGAGGCTTATAATTATGAGCTTTGCGCAACTCTCCATAGAGAAAAAAGTAATTAGTTGGATGTTTGCACTGCTGCTGTTAATTGGCGGTAGTGTGTCGTATTTTGACTTAGGGCAATTAGAAGATCCTGAGTTTACGCTTAAAAAAGCCATGGTTATTACCATTTACCCTGGCGCGTCGCCGCAACAAGTAGAAGAAGAAGTAACTTTTCCGATTGAAAATGCGATTCAGCAACTCCCTTATGTTGATTACGTTACTTCTATTTCATCTAACGGCAAGTCGCAAATTTCGGTAGAGATGAAAAGCACCTATCGAAAAGAGCAACTTCGCCAAATTTGGGATGAAATGCGTCGTAAAATTAACGACCTCTCCCCTTCACTTCCCAGCGGCGTTTACCCAAGTACTATTTTAGATGACTTTGGCGATGTATACGGCGTTTTATATTCGGTTACTGGCGACGGCTACTCATATGACGAGCTTAAAGACTACGTAGACTTTTTAAAGCGCGAGCTAGTCTTGGTTAAAGGTGTAAGTAAAGTAACTATTGCTGGTGAGCAACAACCACAAGTTATGGTTGAAGTATCTACACGTAAATTGGCTCAACTAGGTATAGCCCCAAGCCATATTTTTGGCTTGCTGCAATCGCAAAATACGGTGTCTAACGCGGGCAAAATACGTGTTGGTGATGAGTCTATTCGCTTTCACCCAACCGGGGAATTTAAAGATGTAAGTGAGCTTGAAACTCTGCTTATTTCAAAACCTGGTGCAAGTGAGCTTATTTATTTAGGCGATGTAGCAAAAGTATTTAGAGAATACGCAGAAGTACCTACTAATGTTATTCGTTACAACTCAGAGCAAGCACTGTTAATTGGTGTGTCGTTTATGAACGGGGTTAACGTAGTTGATGTAGGTAAACGTATTGACGAACACTTAGCAGAGCTTGAATACCAGCGCCCGCACGGCATACATGTTGAATCGGTATATAACCAACCTAAAGAAGTAGAAAAATCGGTAGATGGCTTTATTGTAAGCCTTGTAGAGGCTATTGCCATTGTAATTGTGGTACTGCTTATATTTATGGGTTTAAAAAGCGGTATTTTAATTGGCGGTATTTTATTACTGACCGTTTTAGGCACTTTTATATTTATGAAATTGTTTGCCATAGACCTGCAACGTATTTCTCTGGGAGCACTTATTATTGCCCTAGGTATGCTGGTAGATAACGCCATAGTAGTAACCGAAGGCATATTAATAAATTTAAAACGTGGCCAAACTAAGCTAAAAGCGGCAGTTAATATTGTTGAGCAAACTAAATGGCCACTACTAGGCGCGACAGTTATTGGTATTACTGCATTTGCTCCCATTGGATTAAGCTCTGATGCCACGGGTGAATTTGCTGGCAGCTTGTTTTGGGTGTTATTTATATCGCTTTTATTAAGCTGGATCACCGCCATCACCCTTACGCCATTTTTTGCAAACTTAATGTTTAAACAAGATGAGTTTAAAAAAGGTAAAAATGCTGAGGGCGAAGAGGAAGACGACGACCCGTACAAAGGCTTTATTTTTACAGGCTATAAAGCACTTTTAGATGTGTCTATGCATTATCGTAAAACAACTCTCGTTCTTATGGTTGTATTACTTTGCTCTGCAGTAATTGGCTTTGGTGCGGTTAAGCAGTCGTTTTTCCCTGCGTCTAACACGCCAATGTTTTATGTGGATTACTGGCAGCAGCAAGGCTCAGATATACGTGCAACCCTTGATGGCATTAAAAAGCTAGAAAACTACTTACAAAATGAAGAGCTCGTTGAGGAAATAACAAGTACAACAGGCCAAGGTGCGCCGCGCTTTATGCTTACTTATGCTCCTCAAAAATCGTATTCTTCTTATGGGCAGCTTATTATTAGAGTAAAAAACCGCGAGGCGGTTGCTATAGTAATGCAAAAGGTGCGTGAATACTCACAAAGTACGCCACTTTCAGCCGAGCTTAAAATTAAGCCGATGGAAATTGGCCCATCTACCGATGCTAAAATTGAAGCACGCTTTACAGGCCCAGACCCAGTAGTTCTTAGAAAACTTGCAGCTAAAGCAGAAGACGTTATAGCAAAGGATGAAGGGGCTTATAATATTCGTGATGACTGGCGTGCGCGTACTAAAATGATTCGCCCGCAGTTTAACGAACAAAAAGCGCGCCGTTTAGGTATTAGTAAATCTGACCTTGATGATGTGCTGCTTACTAGCCTCTCTGGAAAACAAGTAGGCGTATACAGAGATGGTACGCAACTGTTACCTATTATTGCCCGCTCTCCTGCTAATGAACGTTTAAATGTAGAAAGCGTTCACGATTTACAAATTTATAGCCCAGTACTTGGTGTGTTTGTGCCAGTAACGCAAGTGGTTGACGAATTTGTGGTTGAATGGGAAGACAGCCTAATCATGCGCCGCGACCGTAAACGTACAATAACGGTAATGGCCGATCAAAACGTTTTAGGTGACGAAACCGCTGCTAAATTATTTGCCCGCATACGAGGGCCTGTAGAAGCAATAGAGCTACCGCGTGGTTATAAATTAGAATGGGGCGGCGAATATGAATCGTCATCTGATGCGCAATCGGCTATTTTTGGCTCATTGCCATTAGGCTATTTAGCTATGTTTGCGGTAACCGTACTGTTATTCAACTCGCTTAAACAACCTTTAGTTATTTGGGCTACAGTGCCACTTGCCATTATTGGTGTAAGTGCGGGTATGTTGATAATGAATGCGCCGTTTAGCTTTATGGCATTGCTTGGCTTATTAAGCTTAAGCGGCATGTTAATCAAAAACGGCATTGTGTTGGTCGATCAAATTAACCTTGAGCTTCGCGATGGTAAATCGCCTTATCAAGCTGTGTTTGAGTCTGGTGTTAGCCGTGTGCGCCCTGTAGCAATGGCAGCAATAACCACTATTTTAGGTATGATCCCACTGTTATTTGACGTGTTCTTCCAGTCAATGGCGGTAACTATAATGTTTGGTTTAGGCTTTGCCACCATACTAACGCTAATTGTGGTACCGGTACTTTACACGGTTATATTTAGAATTGATTACGAACCGCGTAAGTAGTTAAGCATATAATCGGTTAACATTAAAAAATGCCACTGGCTCAAGGTCAGTGGCATTTTTATTTAATACCGATGAAAAAAGAAAGGCTACATATTTAGTTGTTAAGAAACTAACCGCAACACTTCTTATATTTTTTGCCGCTACCACATACACAAGGTGCGTTACGCTCTGGTAATTTATCAAATACTTGTGGTGTTGACTTGCTAAGCGCAAAGTCTAGTTCGCGAATATCTTCTGGTACTTCAGCTTTAACTTCAATTGAAGCAAACAGCGAATGCTCTTCTAGTATTGCTTCTATTTCTGATTGTCGTTCAACTGAGTTTACAATTAACGTGAGCGGGTGTGACTCTGTGCCAGGCTTGGCAGTACGTTTTGGTGCAAATCCATTACTGTTATTTTTACCCATTATATCGGGCTTACCCATAAAGAAAAATTTTGACATGTTACTTCTATAACCTTTCTACATTATTAAGACGGCGCATCTTAACAGCTTACCCTTCATATAACTAAGTGTACTTGATAATGCACAATATAAATCAGGCTTTAGCGTATATACGCCTAATATAGCGACATAATGAGGCCATTTAATGGATTTAGGCAAAATTTAAATTCGAAATATAGTAAAATTATCATGACTCAACTTAGTGCCATTTTAGTATCTAACTCAATATTATGGAAAAGCCTTGGAAAATTTTAAAACCGCGATACTAATAGCGGGCAGCGTTTTTATACTTTTTGGTTATTTACGCTTTATAACTGACGAGAATGGTAACGTGAACTTAAACAACTACCGTTTTACAGGGGGCATACTACTGGTTATTTCCGGTATGTTTGATGGCACACGCGACCTTGTTAAGCGCCTTCGCTCTAAAAACTCGTTATCGGCGATTGCTGTTTATTTAGGTATACTCTTATTTTATATTGGCTTTAGCATTTAATAGCGAAACATTAAGCGCTAATTTGGGCTTTATACAAGCAACATTTTATAAGTGAATACCCTTTGACCTTTAAACAACTCTTCAACAGCGCCATATTACTCTTAGTAACAGCACCTCCGCTGGTTTTACTTGCATGGGATGAACAAGCCGACCCCGCTTTTATCCCCAACAGTATATATAACACCTTAACATTTACGTTATTTCCAATAACGGCGATAGTGTTGTCGGTTGTTTTATTAAGGCACCTATATAAAAAATACAATAATAACTTTGAATTTAAACATACAGTTAAAAATTATATTACTGAGCATGGGAAGTTCCGCAGCGCATTTATACCACTGTTTTTGCCTATTTTAATTTACTTATGGTTATGGACGTCAGTTTGTATTTCTGTGAAATTATGGGCCAATAAACACAGCAATAATATATGGCAGCAAGAGCATCAATTACTTGAAGTAGGTAGTTGCCCAACTGATTATGAGTACAGTTGTGCAACGCTAACTGTGCTTAGTTTACAGAACTACAGAAAATACACTTTTAGATGGTATTTAGATAAGAATAAATTGGTGACTTTGCAAAATAACAATATAAATTTAGTGGGCGTTACAAGCCCACTTGGCAATATAGTACAAGAAATACAGTGGTAGTAGAATACCACTTAGGTGCAGATTATTTTTTTAAGCTAAGGGTACGCCCCGAGCTAGGTTTTGACTGTGACGACTTATTCTCTTTAATACTTTTTGGCTTACCAACATACTTGGTAGAACGCTTTTGATAAGGTGCTTTACTGCGCTCATTTTTGCGCTCGCCATTAGCATTACTGCGTTCAGAGTTGCGACTTGAATTTCGCTCGCCACTTTGTACGCCTTTATTAAAACGGCGAGGATTTTCACCCTGAAAATCACGCTTTTTAGGAGCCGACAGCATATTATTTTCTGATTGTTTATTAGCATCAAGCGAATGTTCTTGAGTTTTACCTGAGTCAGAAATCGAGTCGTTTATTTGCGCCATTTCAGTATCAGACAAATGACGCCACTGCCCTACCTTTAAACCTTTTAGTGTTACGTTCATTATACGAGTGCGCTTTAACGTCACCACTTCGTAACCTAAATATTCACACATACGGCGTATTTGGCGGTTTAAACCTTGTGTAAGTACTATTTTAAATTCTTTAGGGGCAGTTTGTGTCACTTTACACTTTTTAGTCACGGTATCTAAAATAGGCACGCCATTGGCCATTTTTGTAACAAACTGACGATTAAGCGGTTTATCAACCGTAACAACATATTCTTTTTCGTGGTTATTACCCGCACGCAAAATTTTATTAACGATATCGCCTTCGTTAGTTAAAAATATAAGCCCTTCAGAAGGTCTATCTAAACGCCCTATTGGAAATATACGTGTTGGATAGTTAACTGCGCGAATAATATTACTTTGAATTTTACTTTCGGTAGTACACGTAATACCAACGGGTTTATTGTAAGCGATATAAACGCGCTTTGGTGTGGCTTTAAGTGGCTTGCCATCAACTAATACAACATCGGTAGCAGCTACTTTTACGCCCATTTCAGGCGAGTAGCCATTAACGCTGACACGACCTTGCTCAATATATTTATCGGCTTCGCGGCGTGAACAAAATCCTGTTTCACTAATAAATTTATTTAAACGTTTTAATTCGGTCATGGCACTTATAGCGTAGTAATTTTTAAGGCGAGTAGTGTAAACCACCCACACTATTTTTTCGCCCCTAATTTAAAATTTATAGGTGTTTAAGCATTAATTCTTGCTTTCGTTAATTTACGCCATACAAATTCAAGCGGGCCTTGGTTAAAATAGCGGCTGTATATAAAGGTAAATATGAGCTGCAGTGCAACTAATGCCGTTGCAACTAACCAGTAGTCAATACGATCAAAATTGAGCACCCAGTGCGTAAATAGCACTTTATATAACAACAGTTGTATGAGTGTTTGGCTAATATATAAAGTAAATGCTAAGCGCCCCGCTTGTTGAATAAGCGTGCCAACGTGTGCGCTGTTATTGCAAAATTTAACAATTAAATGAATATACAGCGTAGCCATACCTAGCGCCGCAAAAATATTTACAAATTCTTGCACCCCATATCCTAAGCTGCCATTAAGCTGTGATGCATAAAGCCTGATTCCACAAAAAACAAGGGTCATTGCACCGCAAACTATTAATTGCTGAGTCGTTAAGCCTTTACTAAAAACGTCTTGTTTATATAAATAAATGCCAATGAGCATAAGGCCCACGCACATCCACATTGTCATTATTGGCACCATAACAAGCATTAACGTGTTCATAGCAAGGTTACTAATAAAGTAATCAATATAGTGTGGGTTATATAATTCAATAAAGTGTGCTGTATCGCGGTAAATTATTTCATCGGGTACGCTAGATATAACAAGTAAGGTAATCACAGCCGACAACAAGGTAAATGCAAACCCTCTTTTTAAAAGTACGTTGCTATCACTTTCTAAATATTTAATAACAAACCAGCCAGATACACCGTAAACAAATAAAATATCACCGGCCCAAAGTAAAAAACCATGCGCTAAACCAAAGAGGATTAACCAATAGAGCCTGCTTTTTATCTGCACTTCAGACTTGTAACGTTGCCACTGAATATAAAGCCCAGCACCAAAAAGCAAACTAAACAGCGTTCTAAAACGCCCGTCTACAAACACGCTGCTAAGGGTGTGAATAATTGAGTCGCTAACAGGAGGATTAGTTAAGGAGGAATACCCATATTCAAAAATGCCGAAGGCGTAAGCATTCATGTAAACGAGGCCAAGCACGGCAACGCCGCGAATAAAGTCCATATTATAATTGCGCATTAAAGCTATTATCCGTTAAATATTATTCTTATAACTGTCAGCCCAATCGACTGACTGCTGGTAAAGTGGAGGTAGTATAGCACTGTCAATATTCAACAAAAGTACAGCTTGTTCAAGTGCCCACCAGCTTCCTGTTTCATATGCTTTAACAACGTTTAAAATATAATAAAGTGTGTTTTTGTCCCCTAATAATGCCGTTTTTATTTCATCAGGGAAAGGTAGCTTTTCAACAAGCAAGCTCATTGGTTGATCAAGGATTGCATCTAGCAGTGAAAATAATCCTGTTAAAAATGCTTCGCCTGACTGACTTTTATTAACCTTTTTTGCCACAAGCTCACAAAAACGAGCACGTACAACACACACTTGCATTAGCTCTGCAGGTTTTTTACCCGCTGTATGAGCAGTAACAATAAGGCTCACAAACTTTTTAAGGCGTTCGTGTCCTAAATACACGAGCGCTTGCTTTAATGACGATATTTGGCTTTGTATAGGAAACACACCGCTGTTTATTAATCTCAGTAACTTATATGCGAGTGCAGCATCTAGCTCAAACAGGCTTGCGATTGTTTTAATGTCAGGGCTTTGCTTCATTATTTCTGCGTAAATAGCGACGACTAAACCATAATTATAATCAATGTCGTTTTGCTTGATCATGGTAGGCCTTGCAAAAAAATAGCCTTGAAAATAATCAAACCCCATATCAAAGGCAAGCTCATAGTCTTCTTGTGTTTCTATTTTTTCGGCTAGTATTTTTATTTGTTTATGCGCTTGTAACTTAGTAACTATAGGCTGTATTTCGCTAAGAGGTGTAATTGCAATATCAAATTTAATGAGCTTCACAAGCTTTAGAAAACGATCCCATTGTGGTTTATATACAAAATCATCGAGCGCGAGTTTGTAGTTACTATGAAATAAACCTCGGCATAGCTCATAGTTGTCGTCGGTAGGTTCTATGGTTTCGAGCAACTCAATCACAACGTCTTGGCATGGTAAGAAAGCACATAAATCGAGTTTTAATGATTCAGGTCCTATATTTATAAGCGCTTTTTTGCCTGATGTAATATGGCGTGTACCTAAATTTAATTGATTTTCCATAATAAGCCTTGCTGTTGCTTGGCCTTCTGCAATATCTGGAAAATAATTTTTTGGACTATCACGAAAAAGTAGCTCATAGGCTACTACTTTTTTACTTCGATTGAATATTGCTTGCCTTGCAACAAATACAGACACATTACCTACTTCTTAGCTTTTATATAATACTAAGTAATTAAACCCTAAGCAGGTAGATTTGTCACTAAACTTTAAAGTACAGAAACGAATTACCGGTATAAGGTTGTTATATAATCAGTTGCCACTTGTGGCCACGAAAAACGCATTTGCTCTGCGCTGTGCTTAATTTTATGCCACTTTTTAGGATTTTGCTTTTTAATTAAGAGAGTTTCGTCTAAACAGCTAATTAAATTACGCGTTTGCGTTGCTAACGTATCTCCATTAAAGCTAAAACCATTTTCGTGGTGTTTAACTGTATCTTTTAATCCGCCAACACTGTGAACTAAACACGGTTGCCCCGCTCGCATTGCTAGCATTTGGCTAATACCACACGGTTCAAACGAGCTTGGCATTAAAAATAAGTCACCTACTTGATACATTAAATCGCCAACACCTTGCCCATAGCCCTTTAAAAATAAAAGATTGGAATTACGCGCCATTGCTTTGGTAAATATGCTTTCGAGCTCTTTGTCACCCGAGCCGAGAATAATAAGTCTGCCGCTATGTTCACTAATTAATTGGCACACTTTATCAATAGCTAAAATCCCATTAACCTGCTGGCACAATAACAACACTTTTTGCTCAGTAAGACGGCCAACGCTTGTAACTAATGGACCGTTATTAACCGTTGCTTTAAATTGCTGTAGTCGTTGGTGGGCAATATAGTAGCCACTTTGTAACTGCTCGTAATTGGCCACCCAACCAAACAAAGTACTCTCAGCTTGGCTATAAAAGTCTGCGAGAGTTGCTCCTTCAAGTGCATTGCTTGGATATTCGCAGCCATTTAAAATACCAACAAGCTTGCCTTGGCTTGCTGCATTTTGCAGATCTTGCTCAAGCCCTTCGCCACCAAAAAAACCATGTTCGTAATTGCTAGGTTCAAGAACCTCTTGGCTGTAGGTTGGTGATACAACATGTATTTTATCGCACAGATTTATTGCACTGCGCATAGGATTAAAACAATGAGGGTAACGCGGGTCGCATAATTGCTGGCCATTATAACTAAGTGATGGAAACCACGCCTCTAAGCTTGAATCATCATGTTTGAAAGGCCTTATCCCTTGCAGTGCAATATTATGCACTGTGAAGGCAATAGGTAAGGTATTAAGTGAGCTATAACGTGGTTCAAACTTAAGTAAAACTGCAACGCAGGCACTGTGCCAATCATGTAAATGCAGCGCTGTAGGGCGCTTTAATACACCTTGTAATAACGCTTCGCAGACGGCTGCGTTAAATAGAGCAAATTTAGTCGCATCAGTTGCAAAAGGCCTCCCCGGTGCATCATTACAATATACACTGCCTGATTCACTAAATAACGGGTGGCTAATAACAATTTGGCTTACATTATTTTCGGCTTGTTGTACTTTAAAAATGATTAATACATGGGGTTGAGCATTAAATGCAACGGTTACTTCACCTATATAAATACGCTCAAGCGGCTCAAACCCGTAATCAGGAATAACAACATCAACCGTTATACCTTGCTTTGCGAGAGCCTTAGGTGCATCGCGTACTACATCTGCCACACCGCCTACTTTTGCGCCTGGTAACGCGTCATTTTCTGCTGCAACCATTAATACATGCATTAATTTATTATTTCCTTTAAACCTGTGTGAGCTTGCTCACAAATGAGCAAGCTATGTTGTCGTGCTTATCTAACTTGTTGTTACGCTAGCTTTTTATTTTCTCGCGCTTGGCGTTCTAACTTTTTTGCAAGCTCAGTGAGCATATCACGTGTAACAAGAACGATACCTTTTTTAGATACCCTAAAGCCGTTTTCTTCATCTGTTTTTTTGTCAAAACCTATTTCAAGGCCTGCAGGTATTTCACAGCTTCTATCTATTATTGCACGCTTAATTTTACAGCCTCGGTTTATAACTGCACCGGGTAAAATTACCGACTGCTCAATGGTACAAAATGAGCGAACGTGAACGTTAGAAAACAATAGGGATTTTCTAACCGCAGAGCCCGAAATAATACACCCACCCGAGACTGTTGAGTCTAAAGCCATACCACGTCTATCTTCATCATCAAAAATAAACTTAGCAGGTGGTAGTTGCTCTTGATAAGTCCATATTGGCCACGTTGGATCGTATAAATCAAGTTGTGGTTCTGGCATTACCAGTTCCATATTAGCTTCCCAGAACGAATCAAGCGTACCTACATCTCGCCAATAAGGTTGCCCTTCTTGGTTTGGATCTCTAAATGGGAAGGCAAACACATTATGCTCTTCTATAATCGCTGGAATAATATCGTGACCAAAATCGCGTCCAGAGCCTTCATTCTCAGAATCTTTTTTAAGTTGCTCAAACAAAAATTCAGTATTAAAAATGTAGTTCCCCATTGATGCTAAACATGTACCTGGCTTGCCAGGTACAGAACTCGGCATTGCTGGTTTTTCATCAAAACGGCACACTCTATTTTCTTCATCAACGGTCATTACACCAAATGTGTCTGCAGCTTCTTCAACAGGCACTTCAATACAACATACCGTCATATCAGCCCCTTTTTGCACATGTTCAGCCAATAAAGCGCCATAGTCCATGCGGTACACATGATCTCCAGACAAAATCATCACATATTTAGGAAGCTCGTGACGAATAATATCTATGTTTTGAAAAACAGCATCTGCGGTTCCACAATACCAATCATCACCTTGGCGCTGAGATGCAGGTAGTATTTCAACCGACTCTCCTAGCTCTTTTTTAAAGTGCCCCCATGCGCGGTTTACATGGCGTATTAATGAATGTGATTTATATTGTGTAGCAATACCAACACGTCTCACACCCGAGTTAATGCAGTTTGATAGTGGAAAATCGATAATTCGATGTTTACCACCAAAGTAAACTGCTGGCTTTGCTCGCCAATCGGTTAACTCATGCAGGCGAGAACCGCGACCGCCTGCCAGTATTAACGCGTAAGTTTCTCTGGTTAGGCTACTTATGTAGCGATTTGCATAATTAGGCATAATACTCTCTCCATTTAGTCTAGGCTGTTAGTGGCATGGCTTTTAGTTGTCGTTAAGTCTGTTTCACTAATATTGAGGGGTTCTAAATGCCAAATATCTTCACTGTATTGGCTTATGGTTCTGTCACTTGAAAACATACCACTGGCTGCTGTATTTAAAATACTCATTTGTGTCCAGTAGGTCTGATCTGCGTAAGCTTTATCAACTTCTTTTTGAGCTGCTACATAACTTTCAAAATCGTGAGCAACAAGCCATGGATCGTGCGGGCTCTTAATTGCATTTGTTATGTCGTCAAATAAGCATGGTTCAAATAAATTAAAATGCCCGCTCTCGAGTAATTGCATCACATTCTTTAAATCGCTATTTTGCGATATTAAATGCTCTGGATTATAACGTGATTTAATATCGTCAATTTCGTGCGCTTGTGCGCCAAACAAAAAGAAGTTATCAGCACCAACAGCATCTCTAATTTCAATGTTTGCGCCATCCAGCGTGCCTATTGTCAATGCACCATTCATCATAAATTTCATGTTGCCAGTACCAGACGCTTCTTTGCCTGCGGTAGATACTTGCTCTGAGAGATCAGTTGCAGGACAAATAACTTCCATTGCGGTTACGTTGTAATTAGGCAAAAAGGCGACGCGTAAATATGGCGCAGCTTGAGGGTCTTTATTTATAACCTCTGCCACGTTATTAATAAGCTTAATAATTTTTTTAGCCATGTAATAACCCGGCGCTGCTTTACCACCTAATAGAACACAACGAGGAACAAGCCCTTGGGTATCCCCACGGCGAATACGGTCATATAAATGAATCACATGAAGTATGTTTAATAGCTGACGTTTGTATTCGTGGATACGTTTTACTTGTACGTCAAACATCATTGATACATCAAAATCGATATCGCAGCGCGCCTTAACTAAATCAACTAAACGTTGTTTGTTTTCACGTTTAGCATTTTGCCACTGCTCATGAAATGCCTTGTCGTCATAAAAACGACGTAGGTCACTAATTTTTGAAAAGTTTTTAACCCAATCATGGCCAATTTTTTCACCAATTAATTCACTTAATACTGGATTACAATGCGCAAGCCATCGACGAGGCGTTACACCATTTGTTTTGTTATTAAACTTATCTGGCCACAGTGCATAAAATTCTTTAAATAATCCCGCTTTTAACAGTTCAGTATGAAGTGCTGCTACGCCATTTACAGAGTAACTACCTACAATAGCTAAATAAGCCATACGAATTTGCGGCTCATCACCCTCTTCAATCAGTGACAATGCACGTTGCTTTTCAACATCTCCCGGCCATTGCTGTGCAACTTGTGCTAAAAAGCGTGCATTTATCTCGTAAACTATTTCTAAAATGCGTGGCAATAATTTTGAAAACAACGAAACAGACCATTTTTCAAGCGCTTCAGGAAGTAGCGTATGATTTGTATAAGCCATTGTTTTAGTTGTGATTTGCCAAGCGTCGTTCCAATTTAATTCGTAATCATCAATTAAAATACGCATTAGCTCTGCAACAGCAATACTTGGATGCGTGTCATTTAACTGAAAAACATGAAAATCAGCAAAGTCACTAAAGCTCTCGCCATGTTGGGAAACCCATTGGTCTACTACGTCTTGAATACTCGCCGATGATAAAAAGTATTGTTGGCGTAACCTAAGTTCCTTACCATTTTCGCTGCTGTCATTTGGATACAGCACCATGGTGATCTGTTCGGCTAGATTTTTTTGTGCGACGGCTTCTGAATAACTGCCCGCATTAAATTCGGTTAAATTAAATTCATCTGTTGCCTCTGATTTCCACAGACGTAGTGTATTTACGATATTGTTTTTATACCCAGGAACAGGTACATCGTACGGTACAGCTAATACATCTTGTGAGCCCATCCATTGACGGTGCTCTCTGCCAAATTTATCTGTGTAACTTTGCACATAGCCACCAAACTTCACACGTTTTGCATGCTCTGGTGCGCTTAGCTCCCATGGATGTCCTTCACGTAGCCAGTTATCTGGTTGCTCAATTTGGTTACCATCTTTAATCGATTGATTAAACATGCCGTATTCGTATCGTAGGCCATAGCCAATAACAGGCAACGCTAAACTAGCACAGCTATCTAAAAAGCAGGCTGCAAGGCGTCCTAGCCCGCCATTTCCTAAGCCAGCGTCGTGCTCGGCGTCTTCAATTGTTTCTATTGTTGTGCAGTACTCTTGTAGTGCTGAGCTTACTTGTTCATCTAAATCTAGATTTAAAACAGCATTACCTAGCGCACGCCCCATCAAAAACTCAAGAGAAAGGTAAGCCGTTTTGCGGCGTTTCTCTTGCTTAATTTGTTGATTCGTTTCTCTGCAGCGGGCCACAAGTCTGTCGCGAATAGTAAGCGCTAATGCGTGATACAAATAATGCTGCGATTCACCCACCTTATCTCGGCCGAGGGTATAATAAAAATGCCGTGTTAAGTCATCTTTAAGCGTACTTTCATCAATAACGGGCCCTTCTTGCCAGCTCTTTACTACACACACTTGATCACTTTGTTTAACCATGACTAACATCCTCTAAATTGGCACTAAAAACCCAACTACTTTGTGCTGAAATTTCAACCATCGCATCTTCATTATTGCTCACAGATGCATTATGTACACTTGATAGAATCATTTGCCACGGCGCATTAATTGGCGATGGGGGCATTTGACAAAAAATTGTTTTTTCACTGGCATTAAATACAATCAGCAATGCATGATTGTTTTGCTTATCAAGTAAGCTATACATTAAAAACTGTCTGGTATCTTCATGCCAGTGAGCATCAGTCATGGTTTTACCTTGTTCGGTAAACCACTTAACGGTAAAACGCTCGTCTATATCATCTAAAAATACACTGTGTTTAAACGCACTGTGCGCACGTCTAATTTTTAATGCATCATCAATAAATCGTGTTAACGAATGATTAAGTTGAGAATCTTTCCAGGCAAGCCAACTAGTGCGATTATTTTGGCAATAAGCATTGTTATTCCCCCCTTGCGAGTGCGCCATTTCGCTACCAGCAGCAATCATGGGAACACCTTTTGAGAGAATTAAAGTAAGTAAAAAGTTCTTTTGTTGCTGTAAGCGCAGTGCGTTTATTTTAGAGTCGCTGGTAAAACCTTCTACCCCACAGTTAAACGAATGATTTGCACTGTGCCCATCTCGATTTTGCTCGCCATTAGCTTCGTTATGTTTATGCTCATAACTCACTAAATCAGCAAGGGTAAAACCATCATGACTCGTTATAAAATTAATACTATTGAGCGGCCCACGTTGGCTGTGCTCAAAAATATCAAACGATCCATGCAAACGTTTTGCAACGCTTGCAATAATACCCTTTTCACTTTGCCAAAAACGTCTAATTACATCGCGGTATTGATCGTTCCATTCTCGCCATGGCGGCGGGAATGCACCAAGCTGATAACCACCTGGGCCTATATCCCAAGGCTCACTTATTAACTTAACTTTGTTAAGCACAGGGTCTTGGGCAACTACTTGTAAAAAAGTATGTGCGGAGCTAAAGCCTGCTTTTGAGCGGCCTAAAATGGTCGCTAAATCAAACCTAAAACCATCAACTCCCATTACTTCAACCCAATAACGAAGGCTATCAAGTACAAGTTGCAGTGTTTTAGGGTGGTCAATATTTATGGTATTACCACAGCCGGTATCGTTTATATATACGTCAGGCTGGCCATCTACTGTGCGGTAATAGGCTAAGTTATCAAAGCCTCTAAGCGATAGTATAGGGCCATCCGCCCCTGCTTCAGCTGTATGGTTGTAAACAACATCTAATATGACTTCTATGTCTGCAGCATGGAACTCTTGCACCATTTGCTTAAACTCGTTTATATCGTCGTTTACCAAATAGTCTTTATGGGGCGTAAAAAAGTTAAGCGTGTTGTAACCCCAGTAGTTTTGCAAACCTTTCCCTGTTAAAAATTGCTCACTAATAAAAGAATGAACAGGCAAAAGCTCAACGGCTGTAACACCAAAGCTTTGTAAGTGTTCAATAAAGCTTGGGTGGCTTAACCCTAAAAACTTCCCTTGTAGAGGTTTAGGTATTTTAGGATGACGACACGTTGTACCTTTCACATGGCACTCATAAATAACCGTGTTTGACCAACGGTGGTTAGGCTTTTTATGCGTATACAACGTAGGAGCCGCTACTTTTGATTTAGGTATATCAATCGCATTATTTACAGTGCTTTTAGTACCGATTGGCATTTGCCCGTAATGGCGTTCACTCCAAGTAAACTCACCAAACAAGTCTTTTGCATATGGGTCTATCAGCAGCTTATTTTCGTTAAACAGTTGACCATTTTTAGGGTTATATTCACCCTCAACTCTAAAACCATAAAGCGCACCGGCGTTTAATGGCGAAATATGAATACTCCAAATACCCCCTTCGTTGATATTCATCGCCATTTTTAGTATTTCTGAATGGCCACTTTTATCAAACAGGCATACATAAGCTTGGCTCGCCCCAGGCGCATAAAGCGCGAAGTTGACCCCATTATCAATAACACTAGAGCCAAGTGGTTCTACATTACCGGGTGCTATATCAAATCGGTTACTCATCATCAACCTTTTGTAAATAAATAGTAGTTAAGCCACCAATGGCAATTGAAATACTGTGTTTAAAACCATGATTTGATTTGTTTATTGCCTGAACTATCAGCGAAGAATCTTTAGTTACCTCAACGCCAGAGCCAAAAAACTGAGTATCGTCTGTATTTACAATGACCTTGTAATGCCCTTTACTCGGTACGCCAATAACGTAGTTTTCATAGGACGCGGGGGTAAAATTAGCAATAACAACCACAAAGTTTTTTGCGTTTTTAGCATAGCGAACAAAGCTTAAAATGCTCTGCTGATTATTATTGTTATCTATCCAGGTAAAACCAGCCGCGCTCGAATCAAGCTCATACAACGCGGGTTGGGTTTTATAAACGGTATTGAGCGCTTTTACGGTGTGCTTTATACCGCTGTGGCTTTGATGCTCAAGTAAATGCCAATCGATAGAATGATCGTGCCCCCACTCTTTTCGCTGTGCAATTTCACCGCCCATAAATAAGAGTTTTTTACCCGGGTGTGCCCACATAAATGCGTAATAAGCGCGTAAATTTGCAAATTTTTGCCAATCATCGCCTGGCATTTTTTCAATTAACGAGCCTTTACCATGTACTACCTCATCGTGGCTTAATGGCAATATATAGTTTTCGCTAAACGCGTATACCATCGAAAAAGTCATTTCGTGATGATGATGCTGACGATAAAGTGGGTCGTGTTGCATGTAATGCAAACTATCGTTCATCCAACCCATGTTCCACTTATAACCAAAGCCTAAACCGTTGTGCTCAACACTTTGGGTGACACCCGGCCATGCTGTCGACTCCTCAGCCACCATCATAATGCCTGGGTTGTTTTTATAGCTGCGCATATTGACTTGCTTTAGGCACTCAATTGCACCTAAGTTTTCACGCCCGCCGTAACAATTAGCAACCCACTCGCCTTCTTTTCGGCTGTAATCTAAATACAACATAGAAGCTACGGCATCTACACGCAGGCCATCTAAACCAAATTGATGTAGCCAATACATAGCATTTGATATTAAAAAGCTTTTAACTTCAGGACGGTCGTAGTTATAAATGTAGGTATTCCAATCAGGATGAAACCCTTGGCGCTTATCAGCATGCTCATATAAATGGGTGCCATCAAATCGATGTAAGCCATGCGGATCGCTTGGAAAATGCCCTGGTACCCAATCAAGCAAAATACCTAAATTAGCTTTGTGGCACTGCTCTACAAAGTATTTAAAGCTGTTGTAGTCGCCAAAGCGGCTGGTAGGTGCAAATAATCCAACAGGCTGATACCCCCACGAACCATCAAACGGGTATTCACTTATTGGCATAAGTTGCAGGTGAGTAAAATTCATTTCAAGGGCATAGCTAACGAGTTTGTCGGCAAGCTCTGTGTAACTTAAATAGCGGTTGTTTTCAGCCCGTTGCCATGAGCCTAAATGCACTTCATAAATACTAATTGGTGCATCTATATGGTTACGCTTTTGTCTGTTTTGAAGTGCCTGCTCGCCAAGCTTTATAGGTTCTGGTTTATACTGCAGTACACTTGCAGTGCCAGGTGCTTGTTGCATTTTAAATGCATAAGGGTCGGCTTTTTCGAGCACCTCTCCACTTTGCGCGGTAATTGCAAATTTGTAGCACATGTCAGCTTTAAGGCCAGGTACAAATAACTCCCATACACCACTTGCAGGATGAAAGCGCATAAAGTGGCGATTCGCTTGCCAAAAGTTAAACTCACCAATAATAGAGACACTTGCCGCATTAGGCGCCCATACACAAAAACGTACACCGTCTACGTTTTGTTGAGTACTAAAATGTGCACCAAAATGCGAGTAAGCATGTTCAAGACTGCCTTCGTTAAATAAATACATTGCCTCTGCATCAAGTGTGCTTTGGAAACTGTATTCATCATAAAAGGTAACGCTGCTATCTGTGTACTGAGCAATGCATTCATATGGCGCAGTGGGCAAAGCATCAACTTTGGCTATAAATAAATCACTTTTCTGGTAGCGTTTCGCCTTAATACTTTTATTATTTAATGTAACACTTACGCTTATTGCACAAGGTAGATAAAAACGAACTTCAACCTCAGCATCCGTTTTATGTGCCCCTAAGAAGCTAAATGGGTCTTTAAATCGCCCTGTATTTAATGCGTGTACTTGTGCATCGTAACTATTTTCATTAGTTGTACTGCTCATTTAACCTTTCCTTATTGAATCGATAGCAGCTAAAAGTGAGGCATTTTTGGTAAAAATTTCTTCACTGGTATGCGTTAATACACGTCGCCAATTAGGATATTCTTTATCTGTCCCGGGGATATTAACCGGATACTTCTGCTCATCTAAGTCATCTATTTGTATTGCAAATAAACGCGATTGAGAGCCTGCTAAACACAATGCAAGTGCGCTATAAACAGTCACTGCTTCACTATGTAATAAAAGCTCAGTTGTATTGCCATGGTGATTAATAAAACGTAGTAACCTTTGTTGCTCTTCTATTCGCTGTTGCTTTAGTTGCTCGTATTCATTGCAAGTTATAAGCTTATATTGTTGCTTAATATCTAAATCATCATGTTGCCACCAGCCTGTAAATGGAGGGACATCGTGATTGGCTATCATTAACAAACAATGTGTTGCTAGCTCATCTACCGATAAAAACTCTCCACTGTGTTGTTTCTCAAAATAAAATAAGCTGTTGGAAAAAATACCGCTAGATGCCAAAGCTTCCCTAACCTCTGGCGGTACGATGCCTAAATCTTCACCAATAACAATACTCTGATTAATATGCGATTCAATTTTTAAAATGGCAAGTAAATGCTCAAACGGATAATAAACATAACAGCCGTCTTGTTCGCCATTGCTTTCAAAGCACCACCATAGGCGCCTAATAGCCATTACGTGGTCAATTCGAAGTCCACCTACGTTTTGCATGTTTGCGCGAATGAGCGAGCGGTAAAATTGGTAGTGATTATTACTAAGGCTTTGGGGATTGAGGGCTGGGAGGCCCCAATTTTGACCTGCTTCAGCCCATGGATCGGGTGGAGCGCCTACACTTGCACCTTGGCTAAACAACGATTGCTGATTTTTAAATTCAGCCCCATCGCCAGCACAACCAACAGCTAAGTCGTTTATTAAGCCAATAGCCATGCCTCTCTCTGCGCAACTGTTTTGACACAGTGCCAGTTGCACATGCGCTTGCCATTGCAGGTAATAAGCAAATATTAGGTTATCTGATTCGAGGGTATTTAACGTAGTAGAGTGAGCATTACAAAAATCAGTAAACGCTTGGCGACGCTCATCACTTGCCGTTAATTCAAACTGATTATAAAGCGCTTCAAATAACGTATACTTTATACGGCTTACATTTTCATAATCTATAAACTGATCATTACTTTTAATAAGTGCAGCGACATCATCTTGCTGCATAATGGCGTCAAGGTTTTCGTTATTTATTGCGTCTTCGCTTAGTACGATAGAAATATAAAGAGGATTTAATAAAGCGCGACTATTAGGGCTATAAGGACTGGCTCGCTCTGGCATATCAGCAAATAACAAATGCAGTGGATTAAGTAATATGTAATCCATGTTTTGGGAGCTGCATAGTTTTGTAAGCGCTAATAAATCGTCAAAGTCGCCAATCCCCAAATTCGCTCTGTTTTTTAATGTGTAAAGCTGAATAGATAATCCAGTGCGCTTTGTGTTTTCCACTTGATAGACTTGCTCAGGCACGCACCAAATTTGTGTAATAGCGTGTTGCTCACCTACCTGAACATTAGCGTCATGATAGCCAATTGGCATATTATCTATGGGTAGTGCCAGCTCAATATAGCGAACGCCATGCAAGTAATATTCACCAGTGACAGCCAAGTTATAAAGATTATCAAATGCTAAATGCATTCCAAGTGAAGGGACATCAATGTTAGCGGCTAAATATTGCTGACGTTCATCTATACGAAGCTTTAACAAACATGTACTTTGCTCAACTAAACTCACACTAGGTACTAAAGCAAGCCAAAGCGATGCATCTAAATCATAAGTTAGTTGAGCTATTCCTGCTTCATTATTTGTATCAACACCACAACATTGCAAAGCACGTTTACGCGTTTCTTCGCTAAAAAATACCTGTTCACCTGTATACTTAGTGAATTCAAAGCCAATACCATGCAGGTAAAACAACTGCGAAAGAGCATCCATTGAATCGCCTTAATTAGTGCGTTGAGTATTTACTATGCTGTTTTCTGTGCCAAATGTATTGCCGATATAACCGTCAGCTTGATGGTCGTTATCCCAAATGTCTCCGTTAATCAGGTAACGAAAGTGAAATTGTTGATCGATAGGTAAGCGTTGCTTAAATTTAAACACACCTTGTTTTTTATAAAGCTTCATTGGCACTGGTTTCCAATCATTAAATTCACCTAATAAGCAAACTTCTTCTGCCTCTGGATGAGAAAATTCAAAAGTAACTTCAGCTTCATCTTTTGTTTTAAAAAAACGTTTATTCAACATAGCAGGCTCCAACTAAACCAAAAAGGGTACTTAATCTTTGCCACAGGCCATACAACTAAACAAAAAGGCGATGTGGTAACCATCTAAAAATCATTAAACGTGTTATTAGTTAAACAAAACTTTATTTACGCTTTATTACAGTGCAAATAATATTTCAATTGCACCAAAAAGGTGCATTAACCTTATATACAATACGCTTTAAATGATACTTAACATACAGAGCAATATTCAAACCAACAAACTATTAAAAGCCTCATTAGTTCAATATATAAATATTTATAGCTGCAAATATCCGAAGAAAATTTAAAATCCTAAATTACTTTTTTTATATTACTTCATCATGGATAATACACATCATTCTAATACTCTGAAATATCATTAATTTCATGTTGAAAAAAACCATTTTAATAACTACCACCATCATTTTTTTAGTTGTAGCTGCATTTATTGGTACCTCAATTTATACCCTATACAGTAAAAAAGAAATTTCAGTTGACCCTAAATTAAAAGAAATATCAGGAATAGAATTTGATAAACAGCAACGTTTATGGGCTATTAACGATGGAGGCAATGAACCAAAGCTATACAGACTCAATAAAGACGGTTCTATTGCTAAAGAAATTTTAGTTGAAAACGCTAAAAACATTGATTGGGAAGACATGACCCAAAACAAATTTGGGCACTTCTTTTTAGGCGATTTTGGTAACAACAAAAACGATCGTAGATGGCTCACTATTTATAAAATAGAAAACCCGATAGATATAAAAACAGATACGACTCAAGCAGAAATAATTAAGTTTACCTACCCCGAAATGGATGGCAGTCCTATAAAGCCCAATAACCGTAATTTTGATTTAGAGGCATTTGTAGCTCTAGGACGTCACTTATATTTATTTACTAAAAACCGCACAGAGCCATTTGATGGTATTACTAAGGTTTATAAAGTGGGCGATCATGCTGCTAATTTTAAAGCCGAGTTAATAGATTCATTTAAAACATGTACCACTTTAGAAAAGCTATGCTGGATAACATCGGCTGCTTTAAGCCCTGATCGTAAAAAGCTGATATTACTTGATTCAACCAGTATTTGGTTATTCGAAAATTTTGAGGGTGATAAGTTTTTTTCTGGCGATGTATCAAAAATTGACTTAGGAATAGTAACTCAAAAAGAAGCTGTCACTTTTTTTGATGACAATACTATTGTATTTACAGATGAAGAGTTTAAAGGTATTGGCGGTAATGCTTATTTTATAAAGCTTGATGAAGCCAAAAAAGAAATTATAAGAAAAAAGCCGACCTCAGAAAAAATACATCCATAATATAATGTTAGCTAAGCAAAAGTTCCAAAGCTTAGCTAACTTATGTAAAAGGTATCGAGTTAGTTACTCTTTTCGTTTGACGAATGGAGTGCTATTTCTACATCAACACCTAAAATCAACACTCCAATATGACTATTATTATCATCTAAAACAGGAAAACTTAGCTGTACTTGAAAATGATGTGTTGATGCATCATATGTAACGCTATCAAAGTTATAGTCCTTTGACTGTTTAAATATTTTAGTAAACTTATTCTCATCTCCTTGCCAGTAATCACTGGTTAACTTACTTATTGCTATATTTTTTCCTTGGCTATCAGTCAATATAAGCTCAGTAACAACACCTTTAAACTGCGATTGCCATTTTTTAAATACCTTAGATAACGGTAAATCAAGCATAGTTAACCCATCAGCATGCCCAACGTGTTTACTTTCTTTTATCCATAACTGGTCTCGTTTCATAATTTCAGGCTCACTCAAAGGAGACTCATTACTTATTTGAACTTCTTCGACTAAACTAGGTAAGTTTAATAAGGTTTTAGCGCTACTGTAGAGCCTATCAAGTATTTGCGTTTCTTCACTTTTTGATAGTGAAAATGGAGCTTGCGCACAAGTATTTATATTTTCATCGAACTGCTGCATAAATTCAGGAAGGCGTTTGATAAGTGAATGCGAAGCAAATAATCCCAAAGGTACATATCTAAAAAATTCTTTTTAGTACTCGTCTTTATTGATCCCTAGCTTAGAGGCTGCTAATTCAAAATCGTCTAAATCAAGTAGGATTCTATCAATCCGTTTATGGTGCATTACATTTACTATTTCTTCTAATGAATTTACTTCTACCTCAGCAATAATATTCTGAGTTTTAAACCAATTTGCTTGATAACTTCCTCTTACTGCACCATAACGCATTTTATTTTTTGGTTTATTAATGCTCTCTGGGTGAGTGAACCAGTACCAGCTTTCTAAAAAAATGGGGGATGATATACGTCCATAAGCTTTCATTTCAGGCATTAAATGGGTTGTGAAATATCCATCTAAGCGCTCTAACTTTACTTCTCGACGTGCACGTAACCATGGCAAGGTTTGTAGCTGAAAAGGCGCTCCCATTTCAAATAAAATACACTCGACTTGGTTGACTGCATTATTAGGAGCTGTGGTGGGTAAGTTTGTCCCAAACTGGAGAGGCCCAGTCAAACCTAACAAAAGAGTGAAAAGATATGCGGGCATAATCCATTGCTAAATAATGTACAAATTAAAACAAGTATAGTCATGCATATAAAAAAGTATTAATTTTCTTTACAAAATTTTGTACCTTATCAATAGCTTCAATATTTAAATCTATGATTTATTGCTATTAACTTATAAAAAGCACGCTTAAATATTTAAATTAATGCATTTATATCTAGGGTCTGTTTATCTTTGTGGATAAAAATTTGTTCAAACTAGGTGCTATTTAATTGCGGCGCAAGATTTATAACCTAGTGTGCTCGATAACTGCTCCTGCGTTATTCTAATTGCTTACATCCATGTAAGAATAAATAAAAACCGAGCAAAGCTTCCGCGCCCTGCTCACTCCCCTACCCTGCATCTATGTAGGCAACCAAGAGAAAATAGCGCCTAGGAAGAATCTTTTGGGGGCTGTTAATTTAACCTTGAAGGTTCAACAGACCCTAGCCTTTTTATTATTGACCTAAAGTATACCGAGTGTTCACTTAACGACTAAAAACAAAGGAACTACCCAACCCTAGCGCTTAAATTTAGTTTCTAAAATTACAGAAGATGTTGTTCGCTCCACCCCATCAAGATTTCCTATATCGTCCAACAAATGACTAAGCTGTTCTAAATTTTGAGCTTGGACCACTGCAATTAAATCAAACTCACCACTTATGGCATAGAGCTGTGAAATAGCATCAATTTGCTTAAGCTCAATGTTTGTTTTAGTTGTTAATTTTTGTCTTACTTTTATAGACACATGAGCTGATACCATTTTACTAAGGTAGTCGTCACCGTAATCAACGCTATAGCCTTTAATCACACCGGTTTCTTCTAATTTGAGCATTCGGCTTTGTACTGTTGAACGAGATAAGTCAAGCATTCGTGCAAGATCAGAAATACTCGCTCTTGCGTTTGTTTTTAGTACAGAAAGTAGTTTCTCGTCTTGTGGAGTTATCATAATGGTTATTTTTTTCGTTATTTTGACTTTTATTTTAATCATTTTTCACAAAATAGCACTGCAATTTTAACAGCTAACCTTCGATAATGACCTCTACAAGAAATAATAACGTGTTTGCTGAAGAATAAAGGCTATATTCTTCTTTGAGTTAGCAACTAATCTTTTATCTAAGCCCATTAAATTTAGGTGTAAAAATGCAAGTAACAAGAGACTTATTTAACGACATAATGGTACCAAACTATAATCCATCAGCAATCATTCCAGTTCGTGGTGAAGGTTCACGCGTTTGGGATCAAAATAACAATGAGTTCATTGATTTTGCCGGTGGTATTGCCGTTAACTGTTTGGGTCACTGTCATCCTGCATTAGTTAAAGCATTAAAAGAGCAAGGCGAAAAAATTTGGCATTTATCAAATGTTATGACCAATGAGCCAGCACTTCGTTTAGCTCAAAAAATGGTTGAAGCAACATTTGCTGATAAAGTTTACTTTGCAAACTCAGGCGCAGAAGCAAACGAAGCCGCTCTTAAATTAGCTCGTCGTTATGCATTGGACGTATATGGCGCTGAAAAAACGCAAATTATTGCATTTAATAAAGGTTTCCATGGTCGCACATTCTTTACAGTAACTGTGGGCGGGCAAGCGGCTTATTCAGATGGCTTTGGTCCAAAACCTGCTGACATAGTACATTGTGATTTTAACGATATAGCGGCATTTGAAGCGCTGATCAGCGATAAAACATGTGCTGTTATGATGGAACCATTACAAGGTGAAGGCGGTATTATTTCACCAACAGATGAATTTGCTAAAAAAGTACGCGAACTTTGTACTAAACATAACGCGTTACTTATTTTTGATGAAGTACAAACGGGTGTTGGTCGCACAGGCGATTTATACGCTTATGAAGGTTTAGGGGTTGTTCCTGACATTTTAACAACGGCAAAAGCATTGGGTGGTGGTTTTCCTATTGGCGCTATGATCACTCGTACACCTATTGCTGAGCATTTAAAAATTGGTACTCACGGTTCTACTTATGGCGGAAACGCACTTGCTTGTGCTGTGGCCGAAGCGGCATTTGATACAGTAAATACACCAGACGTACTAAACGGTGTTAAAGAGCGCGAGCAATTATTCCGTGACGGATTAAACGCAATTAACGAAAAATACAACGTATTTAGCGAAGTACGTGGTAAAGGCTTATTAATTGGCGCAGTACTAAATGACAAATTTGAAGGCCGCGCACGCGACTTTTTAGTAGCCAGTGCTAATAATGGTTTGATGAATCTTGTAGCGGGTATGAATGTAATTCGTTTTACACCGTCTTTAATTATTCCGTTTGAAGATATTAAAGAAGGCTTAGCGCGCTTTGAAAAAGCCGTTAGCGACGTAGTAAACGGTTAATATAGTTTAAATTAGCACGCCTACAGGCGTGCTATTGGAGCAAGCAATAAATGCAAGTATTACGTCCTATTACTGCCAATGATTTTGACGCGCTTAAACAAATAGCGATTGAATCCGGTCATGGGTTTACCTCTTTGCCTGTGGACGATGCACAGCTTAAAGAAAAAATTGAACGTGCTGAAAAAAGCTTTGCCAAAAACATTAACCAGCCACTTGATGAAAGCTATTTATTTGTTTTAGAAGACAGTGAAACAGGTGACGTTATTGGCACAACCGCTATAGAAGCCGCAGTAGGTTTATCGGTGCCTTTATATCATTATCATTTGGGTAAAACAGTACACCACTCGCCTACTTTAAATGTATATAACACCGTTGATATTTTAAGCATGTGTAACGACTACACTGGTTGCTCAGAAATATGTACATTATTTTTGCGCGAAAATAGCCGTAAAGGTTTAACAGGTCGATTTTTATCTCGTTCACGCTTTTTGTTTATGGCTCAGCACAGCGAGCGTTTTGCCGATACTGTTATCGCAGAAATGCGCGGTGTTAGCGACGAAGACGGTCATTCTCCTTTTTGGCAATGGCTACAAGAGCACTTTTTTAGTATCGAATTTCCACAAGCGGATCACTTAGTTGGCTTAGGCGATAAGGTGTTTATTAGCGAGTTAATGCCTAAATACCCTATTTATGTGAACTTGCTTAGTAAAAAAGCCCAAGCAGTTATTGGGCATGTGCATGAAAAAACAAAACCTGCGCTAAAATTATTAGAAAAAGAAGGTTTTGAGCACAGAGGCTACGTTGATTTATTTGACGCAGGCCCAACGGTTGAAGCAAAGCTTGGTAATATTCGCAGCATTCGCGACTCTCAAGTTTGCCCTATTACTATTGGTGAGCTTGATCACATATCACAAAATAGCTCTGATACGCTGGCTGTATGTAATCAAGGCGTAAGTGGCTTTAGAGCAACATTTACCAAAGAAGCACACTACAATCATGCAAAACATACCCTCGTCATTAGCCAAGATGTGGCTAATGCGCTTAATTTAAGCCAAGGAGATGCAGCGCGATTTTTCCGCCTGTAAATAATTTATGAATACACACCTAATTAATAATCAGTGGCATGTGGGACTTGGCCCAGCATTTGAGTCAACCAATCCTAGTAATGGCGATGTGGTATGGCAAGGTAATGGCGCAAACGCCCAGCAAGTAGGTTCTGCTATAAAAGCAGCCAGAGCCGCGCAATTACAATGGGCAGACAAACCGCTTGAAGAGCGTATCGCCATTTTAGAAAACTTCGCAGCACAATTAAAAGAACACAGCGAAGAATTTGCTACTATTATTGCACGCGAAACGGGTAAGCCATTATGGGAAACCCGCACCGAAGTGGGCGCAATGACAGGCAAAGTAGCTATATCTGTAAAAGCGTACCATGAGCGTACAGGTACAACCGAAAACCCAATGCCCGGTGCTAAAGCGTTTATTAGACACAAACCGCATGGCGTTGTGGCTATTTTTGGCCCATATAACTTTCCGGGGCATTTACCAAACGGGCATATTGTTCCTGCAATTTTAGCCGGTAATACCGTTGTATTTAAGCCATCAGAATTGACTCCGCACGTTGCAGAATTTACCCTCTCACTTTGGTTAAAAGCAGGTTTGCCAGCGGGTGTTATCAACCTTGTCCAAGGTGAAATTGAAACAGGTAAAGCACTTGCATCTCATAAAGATATAGATGGCTTGTTTTTTACCGGTAGTTCAAACACAGGTCACTTATTACATAAACAGTTTGCAGGACACCCTGGCAAAATTTTAGCACTTGAAATGGGCGGCAATAATCCTCTTATTGTAAAAGATGTGAGCGATATAAGCGCCGCTGTACACGATATTATTCAATCAGGCTTTATTACCTCAGGTCAGCGCTGTACGTGTGCACGTCGCTTATTTATTGAAAAGTCGCTCAATGGCGATGCTATTTTAGAAAAGCTAATAAGCGCAACTAAAAACATAGTTGTAGACGACAGCTTTGCTACAGAGCAGCCTTTTATGGGTGCAATGATAAGCGAAAAAGCAGCACTGGGTATGGTCGCCGCGCAAAGTGAATTAGTCTCAAAAGGTGCACAAATCCTTGTTGAACTTAAGCAATTAAAACCAGGCACAGGTTTTGTAAGCCCGGGCATTATTGATGTAACAAGCATTACCGACATGCCAGATGAAGAGCATTTTGGACCGCTAATTAAAGTGTATCGTTATACCGACTTTGACAGCGCAATTATTGAAGCCAACAACACAAGCTTTGGTTTATCTGCAGGTTTACTTAGCGACAGTGAAGATGATTACACTCACTTCTTAAAGCGCATTCGTGCCGGTATTGTTAACTGGAACCGCCCCATTACAGGTGCCTCTAGTGCAGCTCCATTTGGCGGTATTGGCGCCAGTGGTAATCACAGAGCAAGTGCATACTATGCCGCCGATTATTGCGCATACCCTGTCGCATCTGTGGAGTCAGACAAAGTGAGCTTACCGCAAACCCTAGCGCCGGGCTTAGTAATTGAATAAGCAATAAAACCAAATTTTAGATTTAAGGACTTAACATGCATACTGATGTAAACACATTATTTGAGAACCTTTGGGAAAACTATTTAAACGTAACTCCATCGGCAGATAAAATTCATGACCTTTTAGGGTCAACGCAAAAAGATGACATCATTAACGATCATATTGCGCTGCGTACATTTAATATAGAAAAAGTAGGTCTTGAAAAGCTCGCCGCTCACTTTTTAGCAATTGGTTACAAAGAATGTGGTGAGTACCACTTTGAAGCTAAAAAACTTTACGCAAAACACTATGAGCATAGCGATCCTAATCAGCCAAAAGTATTTATCTCTGAACTATTAGTAGAAAAATGCTCGCCAGAGTTACAAGCCATCGTGACAGATATGGTAAGTCAAATTGACGAAAGTGCAGTTACAGCAGACAACTTTTTATATTCAGGCACGCATTGGCAAGTAAGCACCGATACTTACAAACAACTGCTAGCTGAAAGCGAATATGCAGCGTGGATGTCGGCGTGGGGTTACCGTGCCAATCACTTTACCGTAAATATTAATACGCTTGCTAAGTTTGATAACATTCATGATGTTAACCAAGCCCTAAAAGACGCCGGCTTTTCGCTTAATACGTCAGGCGGTGAAGTTAAAGGCTCACCAGAGGTGTTACTAGAGCAATCGTCAACACTTGCTGATGAATACTCAGTTACCTTTAGTGACGGTGATATGAGCATTCCTAGCTGCTTTTATGAGTTTGCTATTCGTTACCCTAAAGCAGACGGCGAGCTTTATACTGGTTTTGTTGCAGCCTCAGCTGACAAAATATTTGAAAGCACGAACGCTCGATAGCAAAACCTAAAGTACCTTATTTTAAAAAGCCCGTTATGGGCTTTTTTTATGTCGATGTGTCGATAAGTTATATTGATTAATTATAAAAATAGCGGTTTATAATCGTTTTCTAACTTTTCAAACGACAAGTCGCCAATAAAACGACCGAAGCTCAACCAAGTTGCCAAACCGCGTAAATCTTTAAAGTGTGGTGGTACAAATTGTGGACTCTCTATTACACCTAAATCATGAAGCTGCGATATTAATCTAAAATCATCTATCGATATTTTACCTACCAGTAATAAAGGAAGTCTATCTATTCGACCAAGCTGTATTGCAACGCGTATTAAGTTATAAACCAGTACAAAGCCTTTAATGTAAGCAATATCTTTTGTAAAAGGCAAACCTGTTGGCGTACTGCCTCTAAATACACGCTGCGCAAGTGTGTAGCTGTCATCTTTTGATAAACCTTGCGCTACGTAATCACGGTAAATGTCTACAAACTCGGCGCCATCTATTACCTTTGTAACGGCTTGAATACGATTCACTAATTTAGATAAACGCCTTGGAGTTGATTTTAAAGTAATAATTTCGGTAAGGACCGCTAAGCCTTCTTGGGTAATAGTGGAGCTTGGCGTGCCTTTACTCAAACACGTTAAATAAGGCTGAGCTAAACCATTTTGAGTGGTACCGACGTGTATCCACCCTTCGTGAACTTCTAAAATATCAAGTTCGCGCTGAGAAAACTTAACATCTTGATTAAGCTTTATATTATTAGCACCTGCGGCTGCATCACTAACAATACCATCGCTAAGCATTACCTCAACGTTTATGCCTGCCATACTAGCAGTTACTTGCTCAGACAGAATACGCACTGCATCAACAGCATCAATATTTTTAGGGTCGTCAGGCAGTATGTCGGCTATAAGTAAATTTTGCAGCGGTTTATCTAGCATATTAGCTAGCTCAGAAAGTGAGGGCTCACCGGCATGAAATAAATCTTTAGGGTGACCAAATAACTCCACCGATAAGTCATGAAACTCTGGTGTGCCACGATACTCAAGCATACTTAATACTGTTTTATACTCTGTGCACATTTTTCCCATGTATTGAGCTATGGGATTTAACTGCCCCAATTGGTTAATAATGTTACGGTGCAAAGTAGAAAACGCTTGGCGTAACTCGCTAGGTACAAAACCAAGATCGCGCTGTTGATAGTATGCACGATCGATCAGTGGATTTTTTTGACATTTTTGTCTAAAAAACTCCTCTTTAGTTTGTTTATCCCAATTAATAGCATCGAGTATCCTAATAGGCGTTTGCAATGCAATTAATTGATCCGATAACTCACGAGTTTTTAGTAGTAACGCCTTGTCTATCATGGTGTAAGCTCAACAATAAATGAATTTTGAGCATAATTTAAAAAGGCCAAATTACAAAGCAATATCACATTTTTTTAGCTATTGTTTTTAAGATGATCGACCCTCATATCTATATCGTATTAGCTTTTTAATAAAAGGTATAAAACATGAAAAACGAACTCGACAATAAACAGATTTTAGCCGTATATGAACGCATAATTCAAAAAGGTGAAATGACTGATGAAGGCAAACATTATCAGGGAGTTACTGCATATTCAGACGTAGACGGTTACACCGTATATCTACAAGGTAGCGGCGTAGAACTGCGCTTTGGTTTTCATAATACTTACCACCTTGACTACGAGCATGAAAAGCATAAAGACGACTTTTTGAAAAAATTATATAACATTGCAAACGAGAGCTAATGCACCCACGAAAACTAAGACACCGCCCGACCAGTAAGCTCAATACTACTTTTATTAATCAAGTAGTAGAAGAGCTTAAAGCTAATCCAAGTAAAGTCTCTATTATTCAAGACAACCTAGAACAGTACCGTTCTCAAACTCATTTAAAGCGTGGTTTTTTACTGGCTATAGAGCGCTTTGATTGGGTATTTGAAGCAAGCAAAGATATTGATTTCATTTGCCAGCAAATTTTAGCTGATGACTACATTGGCAATAGACTAAGACGTTACCCCCTACTTTTTAAAGGCGTTATTAATAATGCCTAACCTTTCAATACCAAGCGCTTTAAAGCGATAAAACCACAAAGTTTACTCTCCATATAAATTTATTAGAGCACTAAGCAATTGCAGGTTTAGTGTTCTTTTGTATCAAAATAATACTATTAGTACTCTAACTATTATTGTTCTAATGGTTTTTTGACATTTTATTCATTTATTGCTGTAAACAAATCATTACTATTATTAAATTTAAAAATTAAATTCTCAAGCTACTGTTTTAAATAAAATTAAACAAATAAAAACCACATCTTCTTTGTCCTATTAATTGCTCTTTTATTAATGATTAATCTACATTTTGGCATCTAGGTATTTACTTCAGCCTTGAATTGTTAGAGCTATTACCTTAAGCTTATGTTTATTGAACGTTCAATTAATAAAAATTATGCCTAAAGTCGGAATGGAACCTGTCAGACGTCAGCAGCTAATTGACGCAACTATAGAGTCAGTTGCTACTAAGGGACTACAAGGCACAACTATAAACAGCATTAGTAAAAATGCAGGTTTGTCGTCAGGTATCATTAGTCATTATTTTAATGGTAAGCAGGGGTTAATTGAAGCCACGGTTAGATACTTACTAACAAGCTTAAAGCAAGGCTTAATAAGTAAAGTAAATCATCAAACCACTGCCATTGAGCGTTTAATGTTTATTATCGAAGCCAACTTTGCGCTTGTACAACAGCGTAATGATACAACCCGAACGTGGTTAAGTTTTTGGGCGCAATCGATGCATGATGAAGAATTACACAGACTACAAAACGTAAACAGTAAACGCTTGCAAAGTAATTTAGCATTTTCTTTTAAGCAATTAATGCCTATTGAGCAAGCAAATCAAGCTGCAGAACTTAGCGCCGCAATGATCGATGGCCTATGGTTAAGAGCAGTACTGAGTAAATCAGACAATAATCAGTTTAAACACAGTGAAAAGTTAGCAAAGAGCTATGTACTTTCACTTATCAAGCAATATGGAGCCTAGCGTGACTACACCTGTCTATCAAAATTTTATTAACGGCCATTTTCTTGCAAACCAGAGCGGCAAAACATTTGATGTAACAAACCCAGCAACGGGTGAGGTTATTTACGCAGTAGAAATTGCCGACGAATTTATTCAAAACGCAGCCATTGCCAGTGCAAAGCAAGGTTTTGCACAGTGGTCAGCAATGACACCTATTGAACGTAGTCGTATTTTATTAAAAGCAGTGGCTATTTTACGCGAGCGCAATGATGAGCTAGCACTTGTAGAAGTACTCGACACCGGCAAACCAATGCAAGAAGCTAATTGTGTTGATATTGAAACCGGCGCTGATGTAATTGAATACTTTGCAGGCCTTGCGCCAGCACAAGTAGGCCAACAACAAATAGTTGGTGATGACTTTTACTACACACGTAAAGAGCCATTAGGTATCTGTGCGGGTATAGGTGCATGGAACTACCCACTACAAATTGCATGTTGGAAGTCGGGCCCTGCCCTTGCTGCTGGTAATGCATTTATATTTAAACCATCTGAAGAAACACCACTTGGCGCTATTAAACTTGCAGAAGTGTTTGTTGAAGCTGGTGTACCTGCAGGTGTGTTTAATGTTGTTCAAGGCGCAGGCGATGTAGGCCAGTGGCTAACGCAGCATAGCGATATTGATAAAGTATCGTTTACGGGTGAAGTAGGCACAGGTAAAAAAGTAGTAGCGAGTGCTGCCGGTACGTTAAAAGATGTCACGATGGAACTTGGTGGTAAATCTCCACTATTAGTATTTGATGATGCCAACATAGAGCAAGCGGTTAGCGCTGCTATGTTAGGTAACTTTTATACGCAAGGCGAAATTTGTACTAACTGTACACGTATTTACGTTCATAAAAATGTATATCAGCAGTTTATTGATGAACTTAAAGCGCGCACTGAGAAAAACATTATTGCTGGCGACCCACAAGATTTAAATACAAACTTTGGCGCACTTATCTCTAAAAAGCACCAAGAACTAGTAATGAGCTACGTTAATAAAGGCATCGAAGAAGGTGCAACGCTATTAACTGGTGGTACAACGCTTTCACCTGAATCTGCACCTAATGGCTATTTTGTAGCACCAACTGTGTTCATTGATTGCAACGACGATATGACAATCGTTAAAGAAGAAATATTTGGCCCTGTAATGAGCGTGCTTGTTTTTGACGACGAAGACGATGTTATTGCACGCGCTAACGCAACCCACCTAGGCTTGGCCGCAGGCGTATTTACTAGCGATATTAAACGTGCGCACCGCGTTATCCATAAGTTACAAGCCGGTATTTGTTGGATTAATGCATACGGTAACTCACCTGCTGAAATGCCTGTTGGCGGTTATAAGCAATCGGGTATTGGCCGTGAAAATGGTATACAAACTCTTGATCAATACACGCAAACTAAGTCTATTTATGTTGGTATGGCCGACATAGAAAGCCCATTTTAAGGCGCCCTACTATGAGTAATCATTACGACTATATTATTGTTGGCGCGGGTTCGGCGGGTTGTGTTTTAGCCAACCGTTTATCTGAAGATTCAAGTAACCGCGTGTTACTACTTGAAACTGGCGGTAGCGATAAAAGTATCTTTATAAAAATGCCAACCGCGTTATCTATTCCTATGAATAGTGACAAATACGCATGGCAGTTTCATACGCAGCCTGAGCCTCATTTAGATAACCGTGAAATGCATTGCCCACGAGGCAAAGTATTAGGCGGCTCGTCATCTATTAATGGCATGGTGTATGTACGCGGTCACGCAAAAGATTTTGACGAATGGCAGCAACACGGTGCAAACGGCTGGGATTACCAATCGTGTTTACCGTATTTTCAAAAGGCAGAAAGCTTTTACCTTGGTGAAAATACTTACCGTGGTGGCAAAGGCCCGCTTGGCGTTAATAACGGCAACGAAATGAAAAACCCGCTTTACCGCACCTTTATCAAAGCAGGTGTACAAGCCGGTTACGCTTCTACAGATGATTATAACGCGTCGCAGCAAGAGGGTTTTGGCCCAATGCACATGACCGTAAAAGACGGCGTGCGCAGCTCTGCTTCGCGTGAGTATTTAGACCCTGTTAAATCGCGTAGTAATTTAACGATTATTACAGGTGCACTAGCACAACGCGTGATTTTAGATGGCAAGAAAGCTACTGGCATCGAATACAAAGTAAATGGCGACGTTAAAACTGCATATGCTGCAAAAGACGTTGTATTAAGTGCAGGCCCAATCGGCTCTCCACATATTTTACAACTCTCTGGTATTGGTGACACACAAGCGCTTGAAAAAGCAGGCGTTGAAGTACAGCATCATCTACCAGGTGTAGGTCAAAACTTACAAGATCATCTTGAGTTTTACTTTCAATACAAGTGTAAGCAACCTATCACGCTTAACGGCAAACTAGGCATTGTTTCAAAAGGGTTGATTGGTGCGCGCTGGTTATTAACGCGTTCGGGTTTAGGTGCAACGAATCATTTTGAATCGTGTGCGTTTATTCGCTCAAAACCAGGTGTTGAATGGCCAGATATTCAATATCACTTTTTACCAGCGGCTATGCGTTACGATGGTAGAAGTGCATTTGCAGGTCATGGTTTTCAGGTACATGTTGGTCATAACAAACCAAAAAGTCGCGGTAGTGTCACTATTGCTTCTGCGAACCCTGAGCAACCACCAACCATTTTATTTAATTACCTTGAACACCAAGACGATATTGAAGGCTTTAGAGCGTGCGTTCGCTTAACACGCGACATAATCGAACAAAGTGCCTTTGATGAATACCGCGATGAAGAAATTCAACCAGGTAAACATATTCAAACAGATGAAGAAATAGATGCCTTTGTACGCCAAGCCGTAGAAAGTGCCTACCACCCTTCTTGCTCATGCAAAATGGGTGAAGATGATATGGCCGTTGTTAATTCAAATACGCAAGTACATGGTATTGAAGGACTACGTGTTGTTGACTCATCTATATTCCCAACAGTTCCTAACGGAAACTTGAATGCGCCTACTATTATGGTTGCCGAAAAAGCAGCTGACATAATTTTAGGTAAAGAACCATTACAGAAATCGGATGTGAATGTTGCCATAACAACAAACTGGCAAGAAACACAACGTAGTACGGAGATCTAACTTTAGCCACATGCTTAGGTTTAGTCTCGTCGGGCTAAACCAATGCGTGCCTTGCAGTGGCACACGATGTAAATAGGTTACGTTGTGTTAATGCGAGAATAAAACAATAAAATACGGAGTGCTTATGAATTATTTTTATTCATTACTGGAGGGTAACAATGACTATTTGGCTTAATGCAGGCATCATTTTTACCTTACTTGCTATTATCACTATTTTAATTAAATGGGGTAATGTTCGCGTAGTAGGTGTAACACCAGTTCGAACCTTTACCTTTATAGCAATACTATTTACTTCTGGCCTAGATGTTGGCCTTATTATGTTTCCTTTAACTGAGTTTGCAGGTTATGCAGACATAAAAGCAAGCCCAGAATACGCGTTTGCAAATCCACTGGCTATTGAGTTTGGCTACTGGGGATTTTTGATCTGGGGATTTTACTTTCTTACGTGCTTTTATTTCTGTGTAATAGAACCTAAAGTGAAATTTTTCGAAATTCCTTGGGTTAAATTTATCAATAACGTTGTAATTATTGGTACATGTGCATTTACCGCTTATTTGCTGCTTACAAACCTACCGTGGTATTTACCCGAATTAGGTGATGGAACAAGTATAGTTTCTGAGTTTTACTTAATTGTGTTTGCTGCTATCTGTTTTGCTGTGTACTCAAGTACTGATATTAAATATGTACGTATTTTAAGTATTTCTACTACGTGGTTATTCTTAGCTTTAATCGCCTTTATGTGGACTGGCGCATTTGTGATAGGTGATGGTCAAATGTCAGCATTTACAGATAACTTAGGTTCTATTGGTACTTACTTTGCAAACATTAATGAATTTGTTTTACCGCTTAATGATTACCATGAGTTTTACTTATTCTGGTGGTTTGCGTGGAGCATAATGATTGGTCAATTTACATCACGCTTTGTTGGTGGACTTAAAACATACCAAGTATTAGCTGCAATGTTGATTTTCCCTTCTATTCCTATTGCGATTTGGTTTAGCGTACTTTATCACTACCATGAAGCGGGCATCCCAACTCAAGGTATTAAAAACTTCGCTATGGTATTTGTAGGTATTGTATTTGTAATTAACTCACTTGATTCGTTAGTGCGTTTATATACAGATAACCTAAACTTTACCGTAAAGCGTTTTGGCAAAATGAAATACATAATCGGAAATGTTGTTGCTCTATCATTACTTACACTATTGTTTAAATTAGAATTTTTACAAATTCAGTGGGTAGGCGCATTAGTTATCGGCTTGTTCTTTATCTGTGCAGCCTTTATTGGTTACAGTAAATTTAAAACAGTAACGAATATAGATAGCTCACCAAAAGCAAACGCAATTGATTACACAAAAATAGACACAGTACACTAGGGATTAATAATGAATAACAAACTAAAACAACTTGTAGTAGCACTACCATTTGCACTTTTATCAACAACTGCAGCAGCTGATTGGTCAACAACAATCACTGCAGCGTCTGACTACACTTTTAATGGTGTAACACAGACCGATAGCGACCCTGCAATTCAAGGCAGCTTAGATTATGCCTTTGATAGTGGTGTTTACGCTGGTGTTTGGGCCTCAAACGTAGATTTTGGTGACGACACTGATTTTGAGCTTGATGCTTACTTAGGTAAATATGCACAACTTGATGAGCAATTCAGCGTTGATTACGGTATCGCTTATTACACTTATCAAGGTAATAACAGTGACGGTAACTACGCTGAAGCTTACACTAAGTTTGGTTATGCAAGTGAATACGGCCAAACTGAGCTTAACTTTTGGTATAGCTGGGATTACTTTGGAACAGGTGCGGGTCATGTAATTTCAATGGTTGCTCACACTTATGAACTAGCTCCAAATCACGCACTACGTGCAAGTTTTGATATTTCAAACTCACTTGATGGTGAAAAGTGGGCTTGGGATACAAACCAGAAAAAATCGTACAAGCACTACCGCCTAGCTTATCAAACAAGCTACGAAGGTTTTGGTATTGAAGTGGCTGCTGAAAACACTAGCTTAGATTACGATTATGCTGATGAGCGTATTGTACTTGCTGTTTCACGCACATTTGATCTTTAATACATTAATTACTGATTAAACAAAAAATGCCACTCTATTTAGAGTGGCATTTTTATTTGTAAAATAACTAACTAACTATCTAACTGACTAACTAACTAACCTAACTAACTAACAATATCCCACGCACTTGTACCCGATGCAGAAAGATTGCTGGTGTTATTACGTAATACTTTATTGCCTACATTAACTGATGACTCAGGACGGCTCACTAAATACCCCTGAACTGAACTCACACCCATTTTTTTAACAAGCTCAAACTGCCCTATTTCTTCAACGCCTTCAGCTACAATTTTAAGGCCCAGCTTTTGTCCAAGCTCACTAATTGTATTTAATATATCGTTATATTTTTGGCTTTTATTGGCTTGAGCTATGAACGAGCGATCAATTTTAATAACATCAATTGGTAAATCCGCTAATGTACTCAACGAGCTAAAACCTGTACCAAAGTCATCAATTGCAATAGTGATGCCTTCTTCTCTTAATCTACTTAGCTCTTTGATTATTCTAGGACTGGCTTGAATAAATGTTGATTCGGTAATTTCTAGCATTAAAGACGTCGCCGGTAAGCCGGTTTTTTTTAGCTTCTTCATTATCCAATCATAAATATCACGGTGCTTTAACTGAATGCCCGAAACGTTAACTGATATTTTAACTTTGCGCATACCTGCATTATGCCATGCAGCCATTTGCCGACACGATTCAAGCATAATCCAATCGCCAAGCTCTAAAATTAAATTCGACTCTTCTGCTATTGGAATAAATTCTGAAGGTGGGATCATACCTTCAACTGGATGGTCCCACCGGGTAAGTGCTTCAAAATAATCAATCATACAATCTTCAACATGTACAATTGGCTGAAAAGACAAGTAAAAATCTTTACACGCGAGCGCTAAACGCAATTCTTCGAGTAAATAATGGTAACGGCGCATTTTGTTACCCATTTCTGGCGAGTAAACTTTAAATATTCCCTTACCATCACTCTTAGCTCTGTACATAGCAACATCAGCTAATTGTAAAAGTGCTTGTGGGGTTGACGCACTTTCTGGGTAAGCAGCAATACCAATACTAGCACTAATTTTTACTATTTTATTGCCAAGCACAAAGTCTTTTTCAAGCTCACTTAACACGTGCTTCGCAATGTCAACAACTCTGTCGCTATCATCAAGTAGTTCTATAAATATGGAGAATTCATCTCCACCTAATCTTGATAAGTTTTGCTCTAATTGATTAGCGCTATTAATATTACTTAACTTATGGTGACGTAAAACATTTGCAAGTCGACTGGCCACTTGAACTAATATTTCATCACCAAAACTGTGGCCAAACGAATCATTTACTTGTTTAAAGCCATCCAAGTCGATAAATAGAAGCGCACATTTGAGATCTTCCTGATTAGCATGATTTATTTGTCTGTCTATGTGTTCAATATATGCATGGCGGTCAATTAACAGCGTCAGTTTATCTTGACAAATACTTGTTTGAGTTTGTTTTACATAATTAACTACGTGTGAATTTAAGCTATTTATAGATTGACTTAAGCTGCTTACACCTAATGGGTTCTCTGCCGGTTTAACTTGTAAATTAAATGCAGTAAGTAAGCTATTGGCTTGGCGGTTGAGCTCCGCTATTTGATTTTTATAATGACGTTTTCTACGTTCTCTACGTAAGTAGATACCTGAGCCAAATATCAATATACATAAAAGTAAAAAGTTCATGGGTGATGAGAGCGTCATCATGATTAACTTATTAGAATCAGCGGCTACAAATTGGGTATCAGTGGTTTTAATAAGTAAAAAATCAGCTGTTGGCTGCTCAATTATATAATGGCCATTTAAAATGGGATTATACCAAGGAGCCATATCAAGGGAGGTATTCGTGATCTCGAAACTTCGTATATCAATATTAGTCTGAAATAGATTTATACGGTTGATCTGATTAGTTAACTCTATGTTTATGCAGAAACAAAATAGAACTATGATTAAGAAAATAAAACCGAGCGGCTTAAGTTTATTCATAAAAAAAATCCATCTATTTTGCTTCTCCTATCAAACCTATTACCAAAAGCGGATTATATCGCTTGCATTTAGTACTACGCAAGCATTGATATAATCCTAAGCCATTAGAATAACAAAAAATTGTAACGATAATGGATTAACTAACTATATCTACATATAGTATAGATGGGATTAATAAAAATAAACAAAAACGTTTCAATTGTTTAAAATTTAATACATGCGGTATATAAACTTTGTCGTTTTTTCTGCCGCATTAATCTATGCCTCACCACTACAGCTTTAAGTACTTATATTTACTCAACCTTAATCGCATTTGCTCCGCTGTCGTACATCATTTAAAAATTATTCTTGCGCATTATGCATTGCTACTCAAACTAGTAGGAATTATCGCTAATAAAATTATTATTAATATTTAAAGCTGCCATGCATAGCTAACTTTTGTAAATAAGGTACGTTGATCTCGCTCAATATTTTTAAGAGAATCGTCTTGGTAACCTCTATCTGAGTAACCCAAATAAAACAGTGTTTGCGCATTAATTTTATATGAGTAAACAAGCTGACTACCGTAGTCTTTGTTAATTTGGCTAACTTGATAAAAGTAGGCATTTTCGTCTCTATCAATATCTTCAAATTGTAAAATAAGCTTAAGAATTGAACGCATACTAAATTTATAATGAAGCCTAAAATCAACTAAGTTAGCTGTAAATACACGCTCCCCTTGTGGGTTATCTAATTGGCTGTAGTTATGTTTTACATCGAGCTGCCAATGGTCGTTAATGTCCCACACCATTTGGGTTTGGGTGTCAAACGCATCGCCTAATTGCTCATTTGCATAATCAATGCGGCTAGCGTATTCAACATATAATGATAACTTTAAATCTTTAGTGGGTTTAAAGCCCGTATAAATGTAACCAATATTTTGATTATAAAAATTGTCATTATAATTTTCATAACGGTGTACTAAACCAATTTCAAAAATAGATTGTTTTTGACCTTTAAAACTCAAAAAGCCTTCGTATTCTTCTTCAAGTAAGTCGCCATTTTGTGCCCACGTTTTATCCCAGTCAGCTTCGTATGACCACGAGGTAAGTAAATCAGACTCATCTCTGTACCATGTTTGTCCGCCACCAAAGCCTACTTTTTCATAATCGACTTTAGCTTGATAACCTAAATCAGTGCGGTAGTCCTGCCCAATATTTTCATAAGATGCAAATAATTTGTAATCACGTTTATCGCGGGTAAGTTCTAGAGCATAAGCTTCATCTGATTGAGTTTCAGATAAGTTATAGTTTTGAATTAAAAATTCAGAGTTACGAGTATCAGCAGATGACACTTGATACAAAAGAGTATCCGATTGATTAAACCAGTAGCTACCATCCACTGATAATACAGTGTTGTGATAGTCATCACTTTCTCTGTGCGTGCTTGAAATACCAATAGTACCTTGCTGACCTAAGTCATATTGATAACGCCCTGCGGCTGCATTCGTTTTTTCGTTTAAGCTTGCGAAGCCAGAGCCCTGATTCGTTGGCAGTAAAATATTACTATTGTCGTCATCAGCTAGCATTAGCGCATAACTATGATCACCCGTTTTACCCGTCAGCTTTGCACCTAAAGTAGGCTCTGCAATTGTACGTGTGTATAAAAGCTCAAATAAGCTACTTTTAAAGTAAGAAGCACCATCTAAAAAGAAAGGACGTTTTTCAGCGTAATAAATTGAGAAGGTTGTATTTACATCAAGCTCTAAAGAGTCAGTTTCTACTTGCGAAAAATCAGGATTAATTGTCGCGTTTAAAACAGCATCTTTTGTTAAACCCCAGCGTAAATCTAAGCCCACTTCAGTATCTATATCACCCTTATCCCAATCACCTGGCAACGCAGATTTATTATCGTTACGCAGTGTGGTTAATGTAGGTGTTAATTGGATATTTTTACTTGATTCAATGTCACTAAAGCCAACTAACTTATCAAACTGGCAAAGGCTGCATTTCACATTTCTATCAAACCCCATATTTGATAGCTGATATAGCACATCACGTTGATAGTTTCTCATTACAGAAAAACCCCACGTTAGCTCATTTTTATTTTCAGGAAAACGCAATGCTTTAAAAGGAATACGCATTTCAACAACATAACCTTTGTCGTTAATTTGTCCTGCGCTATCCCAAATAGCATTCCATGAGGTATCAGAGCTCCAGCCATCGGTGTCGGTCATTCGTATATCGCCTTGCGCACCCAGCGGGTTCACATGGAATTCATAACCACTGCGTTCATCATTAAATGTATCAATAACAAGAATAACGACGTCGTCTTCCCATAGCGTATCCCGGTCACGAAGTGATGCACGAATTTGCGTAGGGTCTGGGTCTTGTGCAACATAGGCAACATATAAGTTAGTGCCATCTTCGTAAATAAAGGCATCAGTTTTTACAGGAGGAGTGCCTTTTTCGTTAGGCTCATCTTGGTAGAGTAAAGATATACGTGTTGCATTTTGCCAGTGCGCCTCATCCATAACACCATCAACGGTGATATTTAAATCAATACGGGACAAGGATACTTGCTGTTTTTTAGCCGCTACATCAAGGCTTGAAAGTAATAAAGCAAAACTTAAAAATAGGAAGGTAAACTTTTTTATTATAGTTATAAAGTACTGCATAAACATCCATTTAGACTGTAATTACTCATAAGGAGCAACTTAAGCTGAGGATTGTAATTTATCCAGGTACATTTGTTAATACTTTGAAATGAAAAATTAACTATTTAATGATAAAGGAGTAACTAATTGTTATGTATTATGTTTCGAGTAGTTTAAGCTTATCGTCTATGCCATTCCATACATCAGCGTCCTCTGGTGCAGGTTTAACCTCTGTAATGCGCGGCCAGACCAGTGCAAGTTCAGCATTTAATTCAGTAAACTCTTTTTGAGACTCTGGTAGCTCATCTTCTTGGTATATCGCATCAGCTGAACACTCAGGGACACATAAGCCACAATCAATACAATCAATCGGGCTAATTGCTAAAAAATTAGGGCCTTCAAAAAATGCATCTGCTGGGCACACTGATACGCAATCGGTGTACTTACATTTTATACAATTTTCGGTGACAACAAACGCCATACTATTTTAATACCTAAGATTTTGAACAACAGTTGTGGATCATACCCATCCACCCCAAAAATACAATAAATAAGTGCCATATCAGGCTATTTTAACGTAAAATGCGCGCCTAATGTTTGCACACTCGTTGTGTCCTGCATCCCCTTATTGTGAGCGGTAATAATACCCCGCTATGACACCTAAAAGAGATATAAATGATACGTTTAACCGAAATTAAGCTGCCACTTGATCATGACGAAGACGCAATTGGTCAAGCAATTGTAAATAAACTAAAAATCCTACCTGAACAATTGCACAGTTTTAATGTGTTTAAACGTGGTTATGATGCACGTAAAAAATCAGCTATTTTACTTATTTATACACTCGATATAGAAGTTGATAACGAAGCCGAGCTACTCGCAGCATTTGAAAAAGACCAACATGTAAAAGTAGCACCAGACACAAGTTATAAATTTGTAGCCCAAGCTAACAATAATATCAAAGAGCGCCCTGTCGTGATTGGTTTTGGTCCTTGTGGTTTATTTGCGGGCTTATTACTTGCTCAAATGGGCTTTAAACCCATTATATTAGAGCGCGGTAAAGAAGTACGTGAACGTACAAAAGACACGTTTGGCTTTTGGCGTAAACGCACACTTAATACAGAATCAAATGTACAATTTGGTGAAGGTGGCGCAGGTACTTTCTCAGACGGTAAGTTATACAGCCAAGTAAAAGATCCAAAGCATTATGGCCGAAAAGTCATTACTGAATTTGTAGAAGCAGGCGCACCCGATGAAATTTTATACGTAAGTAAGCCACACATTGGTACGTTTAAACTTGTCACCATGATTGAAAAAATGCGCGCTCGTATAATAGAGCTTGGCGGCGAAATTCGCTTTAGCACACGTGTTGACGATATTCATTTAGACGACGGGCAAGTAACAGGTTTAACGCTTTCAAATGGCGAGCAACTAAACACTCGACATGTTGTATTAGCCGTTGGCCATAGCGCACGTGACACGTTTGATATGATCCATAAAAAAGGGATTTATGTTGAAGCAAAGCCATTCTCAGTCGGTTTTAGAATCGAACATAAACAATCAATGATCGATGAATGTCGTTTTGGCACAAATGCAGGAAACCCAATTTTAGGCTCTGCCGATTATAAACTTGTTCATCACTGCGACAATGGCCGCACGGTTTACAGCTTTTGTATGTGCCCAGGTGGCACAGTAGTCGCGGCAACCTCTGAAGAAGGCCGTGTTGTTACCAATGGTATGAGTCAATATTCACGAAGTGAGCGCAACGCTAACAGCGCTATTGTGGTAGGTATATCACCAGAGCAAGATTTCCCTGGTAATCCACTTGCCGGAATAGACTTACAACGCAAACTTGAAGAGCAAGCGTATGAGCTTGGTGGTAGCAACTACGATGCACCAGCACAGTTAATTGGAGATTTCTTAAAAGGTAAATCATCTGCAGACTTAGGTGAAGTACAACCCTCTTACACACCTGGTATTAAGTTAACTGACTTGAGTAAAGTGTTACCACAATTTGCAATTGATGCCCTTCGCGAAGCGATACCAGCGTTTAATAAACAAATTCGTGGCTTTTCAACTAACGACGGTTTATTAACCGGTGTGGAAACACGTACTTCGTCGCCTATTAGTATTAAGCGTGATAAAACATTCCAAAGTATTAACACCAAAGGGCTTTACCCTGCTGGTGAAGGCGCAGGTTACGCTGGCGGTATTTTATCAGCGGGTATTGATGGTATTAAAGCAGCTGAAGCAGTCGCACTGTCTATGTTAGAAAGCGCTTAAACCTCTTTTTTAAGCTGTTTATCGAAAAGCCTCACTTTGTGAGGTTTTTTTGTGCTAAATGTATAGAAAATAATAACAACTCAAGCACCTCAACAATGATCAAAACATTTACCTTTTCGTTGCTTAGTGTATTAGCAATTTTTAACGCTAAAGCACAAGAGCTAAAAACCATCGATGAAATCCACAGTGCATATAAAAATAATTCTATTAATGCACAGCAACTCACCCAAAATTATATAGACCGAATTAATAAACTTAACCCACAATACAATGCAGTTATTAGTATTGAGCCTACAGCGATTGCTCAAGCTAAAACGTTAGATGAACTTGCCGCCAAAGGCACTTGGACAGGTCCATTACACGGAATACCTGTACTTCTTAAAGATAATATAGAAACAAAAGGCACACTTCCCACAACGGCTGGCTCTTTAGCACTTAAAAATAACGTTACTAATAATGATGCTTTTGTTGTTAAACAACTACGTAATGCGGGCGCTATAATTTTAGGTAAAGCTAATTTAAGTGAATGGGCAAATTTTCGTTCATCCTATTCATCTTCAGGCTGGAGTGCCGTAGGCGGACAAACACATAATGCGCACGATGTAACACGTAACCCATGTGGTTCTAGCGCAGGTTCTGCTGTTGCAGTAGCACTTAACTTTGCGCCCATAGCATTAGGGACTGAAACAGACGGTTCAATTACGTGCCCTGCCTCAGTAAATGGAGTTTATGCAATAAAACCGAGTATGGGCCAAGTATCACGCTCAGGTGTTGTGCCTCTTTCTAGTAGTCAAGACTCAGTAGGGCCGATGGCGCATTCACTTAAAGATGCATTGCTGGTTTTATCAGTTTTGCAAGGTGAAGACTCCCTTGATGCAACAACTACAGGGTTTAAATTAAATACAGGTAATCTAAAATCAAAATCGTCACTTATTATTGGTGCACTGCCTAGCGACAAATTTACAGTTGAAACGCAGCGCCTTTATGCCAAGCAGTTACAAGCATTAAAACAGGCTGGGCACACTGTTATTAATGTAGATATTACTGATAACTTAGATACGCTATTTGTTGATGAATACTATATTTTACTTTACGACTTTAAAGCCGAAATTAATCATTATCTTGCAATCACTCCCGCACAAGTAGCTGTTAAAAGCCTAAAAGCACTTATTAATTTTAATATTCAAAATAAAAATACAGAAATGCCCCACTTTGAGCAAGACATCCTAGTTCAATCTCAGGCTATTGATTTAACTAACAAACAAAAATACCAAGAGACTAAAGAACGCTATCGCACTTTAGCAACGACAGCCATTGTTAATGTATATAAAAACAACAAGCTTGATATTGTTATAGCGCCTACAGTATCACCCGCCTGGAAGACAGACTTAGTTAATGGTGATAATTTTAATGGTAGTAGTAGTTCGTTATCTGCTATTGCAGGCACAACGCACATAACTCTGCCGGTAGGCAAAGTAAGTGGTTTACCAGTTGGTTTGTCCATAATAGCAAATAAAGAGGGCGAGCAAGCGGCTTATTTATACGCAAATATTATTGATGAGGTGTTATCATCAGGCACAAAAAAACCTGAGTAAACTCAGGTTTTTTTTAACTAAACGGCGTTAACTATGACTTTTTAAGTGACAGTTTTTCGCCTTTTAAGCTTTTACGAACGCTTGAAATACGTGAACGATTTACTGCTCTCGCTTCACCGGTTGCTTGTCCTGATAACTTGTTAGAACGTGTACGGCGTAAATGCGCTGGTTTTTTACCAATTTTATCAATTAGTACTTCACGGTTACTTACTTCGTAACCTTCTAAATATACACGTTTGATTTTTTGACCGATTAACGTTTCAATTTCAAACAAAGTGTTTTCTTCTTCGCGGCTAACAAATGAGATTGCTTGACCTTGGCGACCAGCACGACCTGTACGGCCAATACGGTGAACGTAATCTTCTGCAAGCCATGGTAAATCAATATTAATTACACGAGGTAAGCCATCAATATCAATACCACGAGCAGCCACTTCTGTAGCCACTAATACACGTACTTTGCCTTCTTTAAACTCACGTAAAGCACGACGACGGTTACCTTGAGATTTGTCACCGTGGCAAACGCCTGCCGGAATACCATCAAGGTTAAGCTCTTTAACAAGCTCATCAGCCGTTTCTTTCATGTTTACGAATACAAGCACTTGTTGCCAGTTTTTCTTACCAATCAATTCAGAAAGTAGCTCTTGCTTACGACGCTCTTCAACAGGATAAACAACATGCTCAACAGTACTTGCTGTACTGTTAGTTTGATCAACACGCACTATTTCAGCTTGTTTTAATACTTTAGATGCAAACTGTTTAATTGCTGCAGGGAATGTAGCTGAGAAAAGTAAAATCTGGCGCTCTTCTGCACAGCTTTTAATCACGTTTTGCATGTCTTCAATAAAGCCCATATCAAGCATACGGTCAGCTTCATCAAGAACAAGGTGCTTAACACTTGCAAGGCTTAAGTTACCTAAACGAATATGATCAAATAAACGACCTGGGGTTGCAACAACAATATCAACACCTTCTTTTAAAGCGTTTGCTTGGCCGGCGGTACTAACACCACCAAATAAACTAACAACTTTAAGTGATGTATGCTTTGCAAAATCTCTAAAATTATTTGCAATTTGTTCTGCAAGTTCACGCGTTGGAGCAAGTACTAACGCATGAGGTGCATTCGTTGTGCTGAGTTCAGACTCAACCAATTTTTGGATGATAGGTAAAGCAAACGCGGCAGTTTTGCCGGTACCAGTTTGTGCACTGGCTAAAACGTCTTTACCTTTACGAACAGCAGGGATTGCTGCGCGCTGAATGGGCGTAAGAGTGTGATAGTTAAGTTCGTCCAACGCCTGGATGATTTCAGGAGCGAAACTAAAAGATTTAAAATTCATGCTGTATAACCTACGGCCACATTATCAAGGGTCGCAAATTATACAGCAAAAACGAGTCAACAGTTAGCTTTAAACTGGATTAAAAGCTAAAAATTAGTTTGTTAAGTCATTAAAATATTGATTATCAACTCAAGAAAGCGTTAATACCTCATTTTGTTTTAATAACTGTGCTTTACCACCGACAACTTCACGTTCGTTAAGCTCATTTATTAATGGCAAACCTACTTTTTGTTGCTCATCACTAAGCGGTAAATACGGTAATCTAAATACTGGATTTACTGCACCTGTCATCATCATCGCAGTGTTAATAGCAATAGGGTTTGGCTCACAGAACAACCAGCTCATTAATGGTTGTAATGACGTATTTAACTCATCATTTTTAGTATCCATTAATTGGCGAAACAACCCAGGAATAAGGTTAGAAGTAACCGAAATAACACCGTGAGCTTTGTGTACATGACGAGCGTCGTGTGATTCATCGTCGTTACCAGACCAACACGCAATGCCTTGCTGCTCATACTGTGCAATACGCTCATTGCCGCCACATTCTTTAATACCTATTAGGTTCGAGTGCTGTGCTAATGGTTCAATAATATCAGGTGTTAGGTCTTGACCTGTGCGACCGGCTACGTTGTAAATAAAGGCAGGTCCAATATCAAGTACGCGTTTAAAGTGCTCTTTAACACCCGCGATTGACGTACGTCCGTAATATGGGTTAATTTGCAGTGCTGCATCCATACCGCTGGCAAAGCCATATTTAGTTGCTTTAATCGCTTCACGGGTGTTGTTACTACCGGTATTACCAACAATAACCAGTTTGTCACCATACTTGTTTGCACTGTGCGCTATAAGCATTAAATGCTCTTCCCAGTTCATTAACTGGCCTTCGCCTGTTGTGCCACCGACTACAATGCCATCAACGCCCGCTGCAATTTGTATTTCAACGAGTTCATCGTACTTTGCGAGATCAATTTCACCGTTTGCTAAATATGGCGTTTTAATAGCTGTAATAAGGCTTGCTTGTTTAATTTTCTCTAGGGTGCGCATAAAAATTCATTATTTATAAAACTTGCGCTATTTGTAACATACTTGCCGGTATTTTTGGAGGTATAAGCGCACATTTAATTGTAAAATCGCTTGTGTTATTGAGTTTGGTAATACAAAATGAATAACTGTATATATAAACAGTATTTTATTTTTAACGATACCAGAGGCTTTATGCGTTTATCTGACTACTTAGCAACTCATTTTTATAACACCGATGAACTGTGCCAAGCATTAAACATAGATGCAGATACACTTTTAGCTTGGCAAGAGCGAAGTGTGTTCCCCAAACCAAGTTACTGTATTAAAAGTCAACTTAGCTGCAGCTCCTATTCGGGTTTGTATGAATGCGAAGAATATGACGACTATTATCCGCGCGGCTGTGTTAATTGGGGGCAAGGTCTTTTAAAACAAAAAATAGAATCATCAAGCCATGCTTTTAATTATTTTGCGCAGCAATATACTGCAAGCCTAACTAAACTCGCTCAGCAAGGATTTACATTTAGCGAAGAGCTATTTGGCTGTGAAATAGACGAGCACTTACAGCAAGTTTGGCAACAGTTTTTATGCAGTAAATATGGCGTACTTACTCAAAATGGATTAATAGACGAAATAGTCTCGGTAGACATTGGCAGGCTATTAGTTGACGACATTACAGAACTGCGCAGTAAAGGGAGTTTAAACCAAGAAGAAAGAGCGCTACTACACCCCGCCATGAAGCTTTTAAACAAAGCGTTAGGGCATGGCGCCGATCATGAAAAACAACACACATTACGCACCCGCTATATAGATGCACTTATTTTAAAATACGATTTATCTATTAAATAGTTTTGCATTAGTCTAATTATTTTAGGATTATTTGACGAAAAACAAGAGCTGTTAACTTAATTGTTACGCAAAAAATAATTTAAAGGCACTGACTCAATGACAATCAAAACACAAATAAGTGTAATTTCTGCTGTCATCACTATCCTATCTTTTAATACACTAGCTAAAGCTAACCACGAAATAGTAAATGACGACATAATAAAAATGCAGCGTGCAGCGCTTGCTAAAAACACCGCTAATAAAGGTTTTGGGCCACAATCTCCACGCAATATTGATAATTATAAAGGCGAAAACACGGCAGTTTTCTCTCATGCCCCAACTTCATCAAATATGAACTTATGTAATATACACTTTCATAAAAATGCTGAACATGCCGGTGGCGAATTTAGCAAATACGCAGGAAATGGTAATGGAAAAGGTTTTCAAAGTGGCTACTTATATTCAGGCTCTTTAACTAAAAGTGAAAGTAAACCAGCAAAAATTGAAATTTGTCCGAGCGATCACGGCGCGCTTTTAGTAGGCGATACCATTGAGGTTCATAACGTTCATACGTCAGCAATTGTAAAACCAGGCCCTACCTTGGGGAGTTGTTTAAGTGATTCGATTAAAAATCCGCAACTACGTGTTGAAGCTCAAGTATATGTATTAGTAAACGATGCTAACGCACTTGATTTTGCTCAAATAAGCGCCGTGTCATCTGTTAATGGTTACTATCAAGCTATTGCTACACCTACAAATACGGGTAAACCTGTTGTCTATAGTGGTTCAACTACTGGCCCGAGTTACAACGAAGCAGGCTCTCCTTTTCAAGTAACATGGTCAGTTAAACCAAAAGTAGCAAAGGTTGATATAAACAGTGTTGGTAAATGGTGTGAAAGTAACGCCTTTGATGAAGATCATGCCCACGGCGTACGAAATCTCGTAATAAATCCTGCACTACTCTCTAAAATCAAATAATTAAAATTTAGCCAAATAAAAACAACCCACTAATTAGCTGTCTCTTATACACAAATCCCTGCTAAGAAATTAGCGGGGATTTTTTTGAACTAAATCTCAATGTCATGATCAGATCTTCAAATCTTGTTTGAGGGCACATTATGATTAACGAACA